>NZ_CP117866.1:10734275-11047528 GCF_028736035.1 Streptomyces sp. T12 | reverse complement strand
GGGAACAAGTGAACGTGGACGCGGCCGACCCGGCTGCCCTGGGGCGTTGGTGGGCCGAGGCGCTCGGCTGGGTCGTGGTGAACGACTCGGCCGAGGAGTACGAGATCCGGCCGGAGCACGACCGCCTGCCGGGCCTGCTCTTCGCCCCGGTACCGGAGGGCAAGACCGTCAAGAACCGCCTCCACCTCGACTTCCGTCCCGAAGACCAGGACGCGGAGGTCACCCGCCTGCTCGCGCTCGGCGCACGCCACGCGGACGTCGGTCAGACCGGCGAGGAGCCGTGGGTCACGCTGGCGGATCCCGAGGGCAACGAGTTCTGCGTGCTGGCCGCGCGGCGCGGCTGAAAACCTCCGTCTCCCGCCTACCCGAGCGAAGCGGGCGGATCGAACATACGATGGGCCGGAGTCGGCGCGGCGGTCGTCCAGACGCCGTGCCCTGGTTCCGATCCCGGGGTGGGAGACGTATGGCACAGGCCGCCGACGCAGCGCGGACCGTCATTCTGACCGTGGATGACGATCCGGGGGTGTCCCGGGCGGTCGCCCGTGATCTGCGACGGCGCTACGGTGCGTCGCACCGGATCGTGCGGGCGGAGTCCGGCGAGTCCGCGATGGAGGCGTTGCGGGAACTGAAGCTGCGCGGTGATCTCGTGGCCGTGATCCTGGCCGACTACCGCATGCCGCAGATGAACGGCATCGAGTTCCTCGAACAGGCCCTGGACGTGTACCCGGGGGCGCGGCGGGTGCTGTTGACCGCGTACGCGGACACGAACGCGGCGATCGACGCGATCAACGTCGTCGACCTTGATCACTACCTGCTCAAGCCGTGGGATCCGCCCGAGGAGAAGCTCTACCCGGTCCTGGACGACCTGTTGGAGGCGTGGCGGCGCAGCGACTACCGGCCGGTGCCCAGCACCAAGGTGGTCGGGCACCGGTGGTCGGCGCGCTCCTCGGAGGTACGGGAGTTCCTGGCCCGCAACCAGGTGCCGTACCGCTGGTACTCCGCCGATGAGCCGGAGGGGCAGCGGCTGCTGGCCGCGGCCGGGCAGGACGGGCAGCGGCTGCCGTTGGTGATCACGCCGGACGGGACGCCGCTGGTCGCCCCGGAGGCCCCCGAGCTGGCGGCGCAGGTCGGGCTGGCCACAATGCCGACGGCCGACTTCTACGACCTCGTCGTCATCGGCGGCGGACCCGCCGGGCTCGGCGCGGCCGTGTACGGGGCCTCGGAGGGCCTGCGGACCGTGCTGGTGGAGCGGTCGGCCACCGGTGGGCAGGCCGGGCAGAGCTCCCGGATCGAGAACTACCTCGGCTTCCCGGACGGCGTGTCGGGGGCGCAGCTCACCGACCGGGCCCGGCGGCAGGCGGCGAAGTTCGGCGCCGAGATCCTCACCGCGCGCGAGGTGACGGCACTGGAGGTCAGCGGCGCCGCCCGGATCGTACGGTTCTCGGACGGCTCGGCGGTCGCCGCGCACAGCGTGATCCTGGCGACCGGCGTGTCGTACCGGCAGCTGGCGGCGCCCGGCTGCGAGGACCTGACCGGCTGCGGGGTGTTCTACGGGTCGGCGCTGACGGAGGCACCGTCCTGCCAGGGCCAGGACGTGTACATCGTCGGCGGCGCCAACTCCGCCGGGCAGGCGGCGATGTATCTGTCGCGGGGCGCCAAGTCGGTGACGCTGCTGGTGCGTGGTTCGTCGCTGTCGGCGTCCATGTCGCACTACCTGATCCAGCAGATCGACGAGGCGCCGAACATCTCGGTGCGCACCGGCACGGTCGTCGAGTCCGCACACGGCTCCGACCACCTGGAGCAGCTGACGCTGCGCGACGTGGAGAGCGGGCGGACGGAACTCGTCGATGCGCAGTGGATGTTCGTGTTCATCGGCGCGGCCCCGCTGACCGACTGGCTGGGCGAGACGGTGCTGCGGGACGAGCGCGGCTTCATCCTGGCCGGGCCCGACCTGACGTCGGACGGGCGGCCGCCGGCCGGCTGGGAGCTGGACCGGCCGCCGTACCACCTGGAGACGAACGTCCCGGGCGTGTTCGTGGCGGGCGACGCGCGCGCCGAGTCCGCCAAGCGCGTGGCGTCCGCCGTCGGAGAGGGAGCCATGGCCGTGATGCTCGTCCACCGCTATCTGGAGCAGTCATGAGCGGGCAGTCGATGCCGTGCAATCCGGGGGAGATCGGGGCGCTGTTCCTGTTCGAGAAGCTCACCCCGGAGCAGCTCGGCAGGCTGTGCAGCGAGGGGCGGGTGGAGCTGTTCCAGCCCGGTCCCGTGTACGCCGAGGGTGATCCCGCGACCTGCTTCTACGTCATGGTCGAGGGCACCGTCGTGCTGTCCCGGCGGGTCGGCGGGGACGACGTGGAGGTCACCCGGACCTCCCAGCGCGGGGTGTACTCCGGGGCCTGGCAGGCCTACCTCGGGGACCGCGTGCCGCAGGTCTACAACAGCTCGATGCGGGTCACGGAGCCGACGCGCTTCTTCGTGCTGCCCGCCGAGACCTTCGCGGCCGTGATCCAGGAGTGGTTCCCGATGGCCCTGCATCTGCTCGAAGGCCTCTTCTTCGGCCAGAAGAGCACCCAGTCGGCCATCAACCAACGCGAACGGCTGCTGGCGCTCGGCTCGTTGTCCGCCGGGCTCACACACGAGCTCAACAACCCCGCGGCGGCGGCCGTACGAGCGACCGCGACGCTGCGCGAGCGGGTGGCGAAGATGCGGCACAAGCTCGCCATCATCGCGCAGGGCTCCTACTCCCCCGAGGTCATGGCGAACCTCATCGACATCCAGGAGCGCACGGCCGAACGCGTCGCCAAGGCACCCACGTTGAGCCCCTTGGAGGCCTCGGACCGGGAGGACGAACTCACCGACTGGCTGGACGACCACGGCATCGCGGAGGGCTGGCGGATCGCGCCCACCTTCGTGCAGGCCGGTCTGGACGCGGACTGGCTGGACCAGATCGCGGCGGCCGTGGACGAGGAGATCCTGCCGAGCGCGATCGGATGGCTCAACTACACCGTCGAGACCGAGCTGTTGATGGACGAGATCAACGACTCCACCAACCGCATCTCGCACCTCGTCGACGCCGCCAAGCAGTACTCCCAGCTCGACCGCGCGCCCTTCCAGAACGCCGACGTGCACGAACTCCTCGACAGCACCCTGCTGATGCTGTCGGGCAAGATCGGCCGGCAGATCAAGGTCGTCAAGGAGTACGACCGTACGCTGCCGAAGATCCCGGCGTACCCGGCGGAGCTCAACCAGGTGTGGACGAACCTGATCGACAACGCGGTCGCGGCGATCGAGAGCGCCGGCGGGGAAGGGACGTTGACCGTGCGGACGGCACCGGATCACGACCGGCTGCTGGTGGAGTTCCGCGATACGGGGGTCGGGATTCCGCCGGAGCACCGGGGGCGGATCTTCGATCCCTTCTTCACGACGAAGCCGGTGGGTGAGGGAACCGGGCTCGGCCTCGACATCTCCTGGCGGATCGTGGTCAACAAGCACCACGGCAGCCTCCAGGTGGAGTCGCAGCCGGGTGACACCCGCTTCCAGGTGCTGCTGCCGCTCACATCGGCCGAGGAGGAGTCCGCATGAGCAGCGACAACGGAATCGACCCGAGCGTTCCGCCGAGCGGGAGCGGGTGTGCCGAGTGCGATGCGGTCGGGGGGTGGTGGTTCCATCTGCGGCGGTGTGCGCAGTGCGGGCATGTGGGGTGTTGTGACAGTTCGCCCGCGAAGCATGCGACGGGGCATTTCCGGGACACCGGGCACCCCTTCGTGCAGAGCTTCGAGCCGGGTGAGAACTGGTACTGGAACTACGAGACGGACGAGTTGTACGAGTCGGGGCCTGAGCTGACTCCGCCGGTGAGTCATCCGGCTGAGCAGCCTGCGCCGGGGCCTGCGGGGCGGGTGCCGGATGATTGGGCGAAGACCTTGCGTGCCTGAGAACAGGTCGGCACAGGCGCTGTCAGTGGTGAGTGACAGGATGTGTGCGTGTCGCAGACCTCATTCAGCACGCCGTTGATCGGGCGGGAAGACGAGCTTGACCGGCTCTCCGGTGTGCTGGAGCGGGCCCGAAGCGGTGAGAGCCGGGCCGTCTTGATCGCCGGGGATGCCGGGGTGGGCAAGACCCGGGTGCTGGACGAGGTCGCGGGGCGCGCCGCTGCGGACAGAATGATCGTCCTGGCCGGGCACTGTGTCGATCTCGGCGACGTCGGGCTGCCGTATCTGCCGTTCACCGAGGTGCTGGGAGTCCTCGCCGCTGAGGAGCGGTTCGCGCAGGTCCTCACCGCGCATCCCGTGGTCGAAGGGCTGCTGGGCGGCGGGACGGACGCCGTGAGGGACCGGCTGCGGTTGTTCGAGGGCATCGCGGGGCTGCTCGCCGATCTGGCGGACGTCGCGCCCGTGCTGCTCGTGCTGGAGGATCTGCACTGGGCCGACCAGTCGTCCAGGGATCTGCTGCGGTTCCTGTTGAGCCGGGGGATCTTGCAACGGCCGACGGGGGGTGCGCCCGCGCATCGGCTTGCCGTGTTGGCCTCGTACCGCGCGGATGATCTGCATCGACGTCATCCGCTGCGGCCGCTGCTGGCCGAGTTGGTGCGGCTGCCCGCCGTCGAGCGGCTCGAACTGCGGCCGTTGGCCGACGCCGAGGTGACGCGTCTGGTGCGGGCCGTGCAGGAGCGGCCGCTGTCGGACGGCACGGTCCGGCGGATCGTCGAGCGGGCCGAGGGCAACGCTTTTTACGCCGAGGAGCTGGTCGCGGCGACCGACACGGAGGTCGGCGGGGTGCCCAGCGGGCTGGCCGACGTTCTCCTCATCCGGTTCGAGCAGCTGTCCGACACCGCCCAGCAGGTGCTGCGTACGGCCGCCGTCGCGGGGCGCCGTGTCGAACACGAGCTGCTGCGGGGCGCCGTGGGCATCCCGGAGGAGGAGCTGGAGGCGGCCCTGCGGGAGGCGATCGGGCGGCAGTTGCTCGTGGCCGGCGACGGCGACACGTACGCGTTCCGGCACGCGCTCGCGCGGGAGGCGGTGTACGCCGATCTGCTGCCCGGTGAACGGGCCCGGCTGCACGGCGCGTTCGCCCGGCTGCTCACCGGACGCGGCCGACCCGCCGAGACGGCGGCGGAGCGCGCCCACCACTACCGCGAGAGCCACGACCTGGCCGAGGCGCTGGCCGCCTCGCTGGAGGCCGCCGACCACGCGCACCGGGTCGGCGCTCCCGCCGAAGAGCTACGGCATCTGGAGGCCGCCCTGGACCTGTGGTCGTCGGTGGAGCCGTCGGCGCGGCCCTCGGGCGAGGGAAACGACCGTGTGACGCTCACGCTGCGCGCGTCGGCGGCGGCCGCGCACGCCGGGGAGTCGCACCGCGCGGTCACCCTCACCCGCTCCGCGCTCGCCGGCGTCGGCCAGGACACGGACACCGAGCTCGCCGCCCGGGTCCGCTACACGCTCGCCGGCAATCTGCTCAGCGTCGACAGCCTGACGGCGGCCTTCGCATACAGCAGCGAGGCGCTCGCTCTGATCCCCGCCGAGCCTCCGTCGCGCACGTGGACGTGGGCGGCGGCCACGCATGTCATGGCGGCACGCCAGGTCGGGGAGAACGAGACCGCGCTGCGGGTCGGCCGCGAGGCCCTGCGCACGGCCGAGAAATTGCAGGTGACGGATGCCCAGGCCGACCTGCTCATCTCTCTGACCGGACTCGAAGGCGGCAGCCGCGGCACGCCGGAGGGCCGGGAGCGGATGCGCCAGGCCCGGGAGTTGGCGCGGCGTGCGGGCAACGCGCCGGTGGAGATGCGCGCGCTGTTCAACCTCGCCATCGGCTGCTTCGAGTCCGGTGACCTTCAGGAGTGTCTGGCCTGGCTGACGGAGGGGCTGGACCGGGCCCGGCGTGCCGGGTTGCTGTCCTCGTCGTATCCGCTGGCGATGCGGTATCTGCAACTGCTGGTGCTGTACACGCTGGGCCGCTGGGACGAGTGCGTGAGCGCTGCCGCGGCCGACACCGAGGTGCTGCCCGCGACGGGCGGATATGCGGCCGGTCCGGCGCTGTACGTCGCTCTCGCTCGCGGCGACCTCGCGGCCGCCGAGCAGGCTCGCGCCCTGCTGGAGGGGCCCTTCGACTGGATGGGCACGCTCGTCGCGGGCATCGCGCTCACCGACGCCGCCGCGCTGCGCGGTGACGCGGAGGAGGCGGTGGAGCGGATGCGGTCCACGGTCGCGGCTCTCACCGACGAGGCGGGCAAGCTGCCCGACTCCACGGTCCGGCTCGCCGCCCTCGCGCTGGCCGCGGTCGCCGACCGTGCCGCCGCGCTGCGCCTGACCGGCGACGAGGCGGAGGTGCGCCGCTGGGCGGGGACGGCGACCGAACTGGTCGAACTGGCCCGGACGGCGGCCGTGCACGGCGAGAGCGGCACGCCACAGGGCCCGGAAGGCATGGCGTGGCTGGCCCGCGCGGAGGCGGAGTGGGCGCGGGCGGTGTCCGGGCCGGACGTGCGGGCGTGGGCGAAGGCGGTGGCCGCCTCCGACTACGGCGACGAGTACGAGCGGGCGCGGTGCCGACTGCGCCACGCCGAGGCCCTGTTGGCGGCGGACGACCGCGAGGCGGCGGCCACCGAGGCCCGGGCGGCCCGGGACACGGCGGCCCGGCTCGGCGCTACGCTTCTGCTGGAGCGACTGGACGCCTTGATCCGCCGCGGCCGCCTCGCGGAAACCTCCACCGACCGCTCCTCGCCGCTCACGGCCCGCGAGCAGGAGGTCCTGCTCCTGCTCGCCCTCGGCCGCAGCAACCGGCAGATCGGCGAGGAGCTGTACATCACCGGCAAGACGGCGAGCGTCCACGTCTCCAACATCCTCGCCAAGCTGGGCGCCGCGAGCCGCACGGAGGCGGTGGCGATCGCCTATCGGCAGGGTTTGATCACCCGCGAGGAGACGGTCGGCTGACTTCCCGTCGTGGCCGTCAGCCGGTGGTGTCGCAGTCGAGGGCGGTCAGGTCGACGGCGTCGGCCATCGCCTGCATCCCCTTGTCGTTGGGGTGGATGTGGTCGCCGCCGTCGAGGGCCGGAAGCATCCGTGCGGGGTCGTAGGGGCTGCGCAGGATGCGGTCGAAGTCGGTGACGGCGTCGAACTCGCCGCTGGTGCGGATGAAGGCGTTGACCTCCTGGCGCACGGCCTCGGCGGCCGGGTCCCATTCGTGCCAGCCCTTGAAGGGGCCGACGGTCGCGCCGACGACGCACTTGCCGGCCGCGCGGGCCCGGTCGACGATCTCGCGGTAGCCGTCGATCAGGTCCGCGGCCGTGACACCCGTATGGGCCTTGATGTCGTTGACGCCCTGGAACAGGAACACGGTCCGCACCCCCGGCTGGGACAGGACATCCCGCTCCAGCCGGTTCAGCCCGCTCTGGCCGGGGTTGTCCGCGAGGACCTTGTTCCCGGACATTCCTTCGTTGGCCACGCCCTTCACCGCCGTGTCCGCGCGTTGCAGGCGGCGGGCCAGGTAGTCGGGCCATCGGCGGTTCAGGTCGGCGGTGGACTGCCAGCCGTCGGTGATGGAGTCGCCGAGGGCGACCACCGCTCCGGTGCCCGCGGGGGCGCGTACGGAGACGGCGTCGAGGTAGAACCAGGAGCCGGTCGGGATGGTCCAGGCGGCGCCGCTCTCCTCGGCGGTGTGGTCGCCCTGGGTGGCGTACGACGACTGCAGGGCCATCCAGTGGCCGCTGGCCGGGCCGCCCGCGTCCGGGCTGTGCAGGCTCACGGCGAGGTTGGTCGCGGCGGGCAGCCTGCCGGGCAGCGGGTCGCTCCACACGGTGCCGCCGGCCGGCACGGTGACCGTGCGCGCACCGCCGAAAGTCAGGCGCCGGTTGCTGCCGGGCCGCAGTTCGGCGCCCTGTTCCTGGATGCCCGCGTAGACGCTGTCGAAGGTCAGCGGCCGGTCCCCGAAGGCGTTGGAGAGCCGGATCCGCAGGTCGGTTCCGCCCGCGCTGGTGTGGACGACGAGCCGGTAGCCGCGGCCGGCGACACCGTCGCCCATCCGGTCGGCGCTCGCCGCCCAGGTGACGACGCCGCTGGGGTCGCCGGTCGCCTCGGCGGGCGGGGACTGGCAGGCGACGAGCGTCAACAGGATGACGGCGATTGGTAGTTCGGCCCTCACCGGGCGAAGTCCTTCAACGTGACGGAGGCGCCGGGCCGCAGGGTGACCGTGCGCGACACACCGCCGTACGCGACCGTCGTGGTGCGGCCGCCGACGCTGTGGATCCGGACCTCGGTCGGTCTCCCGTCGTGCCAGCGCAGGTCCGCCTCGAAGCCGCCCCGCGCGGCCACGCCCCGGACGAAGCCCGAGCCTGCCCAGGCGTCGGGAAGCGCCGGGAGGAGTTCGATGTGCCCCGGCCGGGAGTACAGCAGCATCTCCACCACCGCGGCCGCAGTGCCGAAGTTGGCGTCGATCTGGAAGATGCCCCGGCCGCGTTCCACCTCGTAGATGTCGAAGAGGTTGGGTGCCGTGCCGTTGCTGCCGCCGGTCGACGGGCGGAGGTTGTTCACGACCAGCTGGTAGGCCTTCTCCGCGTCCTTCAGGCGGGCCCAGCACAGGCCGCGCCAGGCGTTGGCCCAGCCGAAGCTCTCCGTGCCGCGCGCGGTGAGCAGGGCGGTGGCGCCGGCCACGAGGTGGGCCGGGGTGGAGCCGTCGGGGCGGATCCGGTCGCCGGGGAACAGGCCGACGAGCGGGGACAGGTGCCGGTGCGTGGTCTCGCCGAGGTTGTCGGGGGACATCCACTCCTCCAGCCAGCCGGTGCTCGGGCTGACCTGTGGCAGGTAGAGCTTTCTGCGCAGTGAGGCGATCGTATCCGCGTAGTCCATGTCCGTCCGCAGCTCGGCCGCAGCGGTGCAGTAGTTCCCGAACAGCGCCCACACCAGTTCCTGAGCGTAGGTGATGCCCTTGGCGTCGAGCGGGCCGTGCTCGGGCGACCAGTCGCTGTCGGCGATCAACACCTCCTGTGTGGTGCCGGGGAGGGTGGTGGTGAGCAGTCTGGCCTCCCAGAACTCGCAGGCCCCCTTGAGCAACGGGTAGATCCTGGCCAGGAGTTCCCGTGACCGGGTGTACTCGTAGTGCTCCCACAAGGTCGCGCACAGCCAGGCGTTGCCCGCCGGGTGCCACCACCAGCCGCCTCCGCCGTGGGGGTTGGTGGAGATGGCGACGGTCCAGCCGGCGTTCCTGCCGGTGGAGTTGCGGTAGCGGTTGCGGGGGTCGCTGAACAGTCGGCGGGTGAGGTCGGTCCAGGACGGGAGCTGGGCGAGGCAGTAGTCGGTGAGGGCGTCGAAGCACGGCGACAGGCCCGTGCGGTCGGCCATCCAGTAGTTCATCTGGATGTTGATGTCGGTGTGGTAGTCGCCCATCCAGTCCGGGTCGTTGCCGTCGAGCCACAGCCCTTGCAGGGCGAGGGGCAGGCTCCCGCGTGAACCGGAGATCATCAGGTAGCGGCCGAAGTGCACGTAGGCGGCTTCGAGTTCGGGGTCGGGTGCGCCGTCCCGGGCCCGCGCCCGGAGCCGTTCCCAGGTGTCCAGCGAGCGCTGCTCGGCGGACGACGTGCCGAGCGCGAGGTCCATGCGCCCGTACAGGTCCTGGTAGTCGGCGACATGGGTGCGCAGCAGGGTGTCGACGGCGTGGGTGGCGGCATCGCGCACCTTGGTGCGGGCCAGCTTGTGCGGGTCGAGGGACGGATCGCGGTAGTCCTGGGCCGCGTCCGGCGCGTAGTCGGTGCCGCCGCTCACGACCACAGTCAGCTCCCGGCACCCGGCGAAATCGATCCGCGAGCCGCTGACGGTGACCCGGCCGCCCGTGCCGTACGCGGTGACGGCGGCCCCGTAGCGCAGGCCGTTCGGGAATGCCGTGCCGAAAGACACCCCGGCGCCCTCACCGTGCGTGCCCTCCAGCACGACGGTGCCGGTGTAGCAGCCGCCGCCGCTCTGCGTGAAGTGCAGGACGATCACGTCGTCGGGTCGACTGGCGAAGATCCGCCTGCGGTACGTCACTGCGGAGCGCGTGTACGACGTGGTCACCAGCCCCTGTGCCAGGTCGAGGGTGCGGCGGTAGCCGTTGACGGCGGACAGGTCGTGGTCAGGGATGTCGACGGAGAGGCGGGCGAGGAGGGTGAAGGAGCCGAAGTCGTCACGGCCGTAGGGGAACTGGCCGTCGGCGTCGAGGGTGTCGTTGCGGCCGCCGGTCCACATCGTGGCGTCGGTGATCAGGAGGAGTTCGCGGCCGGGGTCGTTGCCGACGAGGGCGCCGAGGCGGCCGTTGCCGACCGGCAGGCCCTGCTCGATCATGGAGTGCTCGTCGGCGGGGGCCTGCCACCACAGCTGGTGGCGTGAACTGCCCTCGCTCAGCGGCGAGTCGGTGGGGCGTTGCGGTGCGGCCGACGCGGTGAAGGCGGGCAGCGTGGTGAGGGCTCCGGTCGCCGCGGCGAGGGCGAGCAGGCTGCGTCTGGGCAGGCGGTCGGACGGGGCGGTGTCCATGGCGGGCTCCTGGCAGTCGTGGGCGGGCGCCCGGGGTGCGTTCAGGACGACTTCGGTACGTCGATCCGGTCGATGTCCGGGGCGTAGCCGGCGCCGCTGTCGAAGGTGACCGTGTTGGCACCCGCCTTGAGCGTCACGGGCACACTGACCGTCTCGGCGGTCCCCCAGTCGCCGGTGGAGGGGAACTTGTGCCGGGTGGCGCCGCCGCCGTTCGCGGAGATGCCGACCGACCGGGGGTCACCGCTGACGTAGGCCACCTTGATCAGGTAGGTGCCGGGCTTGTCCACGACGACGTCGTTGAAGCGGAGCGTGCCGCCGAGGTAGAGGTTGCCCACCTTGCGGCCGTCGGAGCAGGCCGAGCAGTCGGCGACGGAGGCGTTGCCGCCGAGGGTGTTCGCCGGGGACTCGGCTTCATAGGCGGTCGTGGTGAGCGCGCTGCCGCGCGGCGTGACGGTGAAGAGGCGGGAGCCGTGGGCGGGCAGGGCCTGGGTGATCTTGTTCGTGTAGCTGCCGAGGTTCTCGTGGTTCCACAGGTCGCGTACCGCGGCCTTGCCGGTGAAGCCGAGGGACGCCCAGTGGGCGGTGACGGCGGCGGGGGCGTCGGCGAGGTTGAACAGGGCGACGGTGTAGGTGCCGTCGGGGTTCTTCGCGGCCCACACCTGCTGGGGGTCGGAGGGGGTGACGGGGCGTGCGGGCGGGGTGGCGCCCTGGTTGACGGCGATGACCTCGCGGTTGGTCAGCAGGGACAGGCCGTAGGAGTCGAGGCGGGTGAGGTCGTCGCCGGTGTAGAGGGGGGACTTGGCGATGGCCCACAGGGTGGCGTAGCTCTGCCGCTCGGCCTTGGTGAGGCCGTCCATCTCGCCGTTGCCGACGTCGAGGGAGTCGAGGTCGTTCCAGCCGCCGGGGCCGGCGTGCCGGGTCCAGGCGGGGGCGTCGTCCCAGCGGTCGTCGACGGAGTTCTCCCAGCTGACCAGGGTGTTGCAGTAGCACTCGACGTCGGTGTCGATGCGCCAGCCCTGGGAGTGCTTCTTCCAGTCGGCCACGCGCCCGATGTCGAGGGACCAGGACAGTTCCAGGTGGATGGGCCGGCCGGTGGCGGCGATGGCCTTCTGCCACGCGGCCACGTCGGCAACGTTGTCGTACTGGTCGCCGTTCTTGCCGGAGCCGGGGCCGACACCGTCGAGCTTGAGGAAGTCGTAGCCCCAGTCGGCGAACATGCTCGCCTGGGAGTCGACGTACTTCTGCGCGCAGGGGTCGGAGAAGTCGAGCTTGTACGCGCTGTCCCAGCCGTTGGTCGTGCGCAGGTCGTCGTGGACGATGTCGGCGGTGGTACAGCCGTCGGCGTTCCAGATGGGCACCTTGCCGTCGCCGTACGCCTCCTTCTCCAGGCCGACCGGCAGATAGATGCCGGCCTTGAGGCCCTTGGCGTGGATGCGGTCGGCGAGGGCCTTCATGCCGCTGGGGAAGCGGACCGGGTCGGCCTGCTGGCGTCCGTACCGGTCGAACCCGGGCTTCCATGCCTTGTCGCGCCACCAGCCGGCGTCGATGTTGACGTATTCGTAGCCGTACTTCTTCAGCTTGGCGGCCAGGGCGCCGGCCTGCTTGAGGACGTTCGCCTCGGTCAGGTAGCTGTAGTCGCCGTCCGGGTTCAGGCCGGGATACTTCGAGGACTGCATGCTCCAGCTCGACCAGCCCATGTAGGGCTTGGCGGCGAGAGCCGGTGCGGCGGTCTCGGCCTGGGCGGCGGGTACGGCGGCGGTCACACCGGCGGCGAGGGCCAGGACCACCACCGCTCTCAGGGTGCGTGCGGGCATGACGGAGTACGAGGATGACCGCATGGGTCGTACCTCCAGGTGCGGTTTCAGCGGCTCTACTGCTGCTGGTCGGCTCTGATGAAGGACTGGATCGCGGTGGCCGCGGCGCCCCGCGCCCACTCGTCGAAGGGCAGCGGGCGGGTCTGTACGTCGCAGTGGGCGGCGGAGCCGAACGCGGCCGCGGCGAAGGCGTCGCGGATCTGTTCGGCGAACAGGTCGTGGGCGGCGAGGCCCTCACCGGAGATGATCACCCGCTCGGGGCCGAGCAGGTTGGCCACGGTGGCGATGCCCCGGCCGATCGCCTCGCCCGCGCGCGCATAGGCCTCGCGCGCTCCGGCGTTGCCTCGGTGGGCCAACTCCACGGCCTCGGCGGCGTCGGCGACCTGGACGCCCGTGGTCTCGCGGATCCGCCGGACGATCGCGGCGTCCCCCGCGATCGCCTCCACGCAGCCGCGGTTGCCGCAGTGGCAGGGCGGGCCCGCCGGGTCGACGGTCACATGGCCGATCTCCCCGGCCACACCGTGTGCCCCGGCGACCACCCGGCCGTGCACCACGAGCCCGCAGCCGATGCCGGCGCCGACCGTCACCACGGCGAAGTCGGACAGCCCCACGCCGGCGCCGAACCACTGCTCGGCGACGGTGAGGGCCCGTACGTCGTTGTCGACGGTGACCGGCAACCCGGTGGTCGTGGCGGCGAGTTCGGCGAGGGGCACGTCCCGCCACTCCAGGAACGGTGAGTAGCGGACGACGCCCGCGCCACGGTCGACGTCACCGGAGACGGCGATGCCGAGGCCGAGAACCGGCACGCCCAAGTCGCCCGCCTCGGCGAGCAGTTCGCCCGCCAGCTCGGCGACCGAGGCCAGCACGCCCTTCGGTTCCCGGTCCGCGAGCGGCGCGTGGCGGGCGACGCGGATGCGGCAGCACAGGTCGGTGAGCACGCCGATGATCTCGTCGCCGGTCACCTTGACGCCGATGAACAGCGCCCGTCCCCCGTCGACCCGCACCGGGTTGGCGGGGCGGCCGAGCGCGGGGCGGGCCGGCTCGTCCGCGTCCTCCACCAGGTAGCCGGCCTCGATGAGGGGCCGTACCGCCTTGGTGACGGCCGCCGGGGACAGTCCCGCCCGCCGGGCCACCTCCAGGCGGGTGAGCGGCCCGTGGGAGAGGACCGTGGTGAAGATCTGCGAGGCGGCCGGCGTGTTCGCCGGGAACGTCTCGGCACGGCGGGTCGAGGTCATGCCCGGAACCTAGAGCCCTTATTTTCCGCCGTCAATAAAAGAAGCAGGATTCACTGAAGGACTCCCTCCCGGCGGTCCGCTGTCGTCCAACTGCGCGTCGTCTGTGGCGATGTGACGGGATGCGAGAACGTTGCCCCGCACGAAGGTGATCGTTCTCGTATCAGCAGCACATCGACAGAATTGGGAGGAATCCGGATGGTCTCAGCATCGGTGGTCCGAGGTACGGCGGCAGCGGCGGCCCTCGTGTCGCTCCTGGCGGTTCCCGCACACGCCGCCACGCGGGAACCCGGCACCACCACGGCCGACGCCTCGGCGCGCGCACTGGCCGAACCGGACGTCACGGGCGTGTGGAACGTCCTGAACACGGTGCGGCGGCAGGGCGCACCCGGCGCGATGGCACGCCTCGACGACCGCGACACGATCCACTGGGCGGCCGTCGGTGTCGCCGATCGGAAGTCCGGACGGGCCATCAGCAACGCCGACCGGTTCCGCATCGGCAGCGTCACCAAGGTCTTCTCGGCCGTCGTCCTGCTGCAACTGGTCGACGAGAAGAAGCTGAAGCTGGACGCCCCGGTCAACCGCTATCTGCCGGGGCTGCTGCCCGACGACCGCATCACCGTGCGCCATGTGCTGAGCCACCGCAGTGGCCTGCACGACTACACCAACGAGATGTTCGCGCGGACGGTTCCCGGCTTCGAGGCGGTCCGCACCAAGGTGTTCACCTACCGGCAACTGGTGAACCGGTCCCTGAGCAAGCCACGCACCACCGAGCCCGGTGGCGCGTACTCCTACTCCAACACCAACTTCGTCGTCGCCGGCATGCTCATCGAGAAACTGACCGGGCACTGGGTGGGGACCGAGTACAAGGACCGGATCATCGACCCGCTGAAGCTGCGCGACACCTTCTACGTGCACCCCGGCACGAAGATCCCCGGCCGGCACGCCCGCGGCTATCTCACCCCGGACGCGGCCGGAGCGGCGCTCGTCGACTCCACCGAGCAGACGGTGTCCTGGGCGCAGAGTGCGGGCGCGATGATCTCCAGCACGCGGGATCTCAACACCTTCCTGTCGGCGCTGCTCGGCGGCCGGCTGACCTCCGGGGCGCAACTGGCCCAGATGGAGCGGTGGGTGCCGTCGGGCACCTCGCAGGCGTACGGGCTCGGGCTGCGGCGCCGCGACCTGTCGTGCGGGGTCTCCGTCTACGGCCACACGGGCGCCGTCCAGGGCTACTACACGTATGCGTTCGCGTCCAAGGACGGCAGGCGCAGCCTCGCCGCGGTAGCCAACACCTCCAACAACGGCACGGTCCTCAACTCCATGCTGGGCACGCTGGAGTCCGCGTTCTGCGGCAAGCAGACGAAGGCGCAGCGCGGTTCCGCGCCCGTCGAACGGCACGAGGACGTAGCGCCCGGGGTCCCCCTGGGCGTGAACCCGAGCTGAGGGCGGGCGCACACCGTCATCCCGGCCGGCGGGAACCCACGAGATCCCGGGGACGTTTTCCGGACATCCCCACCGGATCTCGAAGCACCCACCAGGACGGCACGATGAACGAGTTGGTTCCCGGGGGCAATCTGCCCCTCCCGGGCGGCAGCGTGAGCGTCCGGGTGACCGGCCCCTTCGACGTGTCCGCGCTCGTCACCGACGACAGCGGCAAGGTCCGGGGCGACGCCGACTTCGTGTTCTACAACCAGCCGTCCGCTCCGGGTGCCCGGCTCCACGGCGACACCCTGACCCTCGACCCACTGCGACTGCGCCCCGGGGCCACCCGGGTCACGGTGGTCGTCAGCCCCGCCGACCCCGGCACTCCCCTGGGCCGCCTGCCCTCCCCCACGCTCCAGGTCACCGGCCCGGGCGGCCACCCGATCGCCCGGTTCGCCCCGCCGCGCCCGCGGCAGGAGACCGTGCTGCTGCTCGCGGAGATCTACCGTCGTGGCGGCGGCTGGAAGCTGCGGGCCCTGGGGCAGGGGTACGCGGACGGGCTGGCGGGGCTCGCGCGCGATTTCGGGGTCGACGTCATCGAGGATGCGACGCCCTCGCCGGTCCCGTCGGCACCTGCCCCGCCGTCGCCCGTCGCACCACCCGCACCCCCACCCGCCGCTCCTCCCATGCCCACCGCTCCCCCGGTGCCTCCCGCACGGCCCTCGATGCAGACCCTCTCCGCCGTCTCCACCCCGCATGCCCCGTTCCCGGATCGCGACGGCTTCCTGGGCCTGGTCAACTCCGCCCGCGCCGAGGCAGGTTCACCGCCGGTCACCCTCGACGCCCGCCTCGCCTCCGCCGCCCAGGCCCACGCCTCCGCCATGGCCGCGGCAGGACGGCTCGGCGTCGAGGGCCGCGACGGTGTCTCCGTGTACCAGCGCATCACCACCGCCGGGTACGCGTATCTCACCGTCGGCGAGCACCTGGTCTCCGGCCCCCGCACACCCGCCGAGTTCGTCGCGTACTGCCTGCGCACCGAACACCCCCGCCGCACCCTGCACGACCCGGCCTTCACCCACGCCGCCCTGGCGCATGTCACGGGCGGCCGCTCGGGCGACACCTACTGGACCGCGCTGTGGGCCAGGCCGCTCACGCCGGGCGACCTGTCCCGCACGGCGGCCGAGGTCGTCGAGCTCACCAACCGGGAGCGGGCCGGGGCCGGGCTGCGCCCCCTGTCCGTCGACCCCGTGCTCACCACCGCCGCGCAGGCGTACAGCGCGGACATGGCGGCCCGCGCCTTCTACTCCCACACCTCGCCCGAAGGGGGTCAGCCCTGGGACCGGGCCGCCGCCGCGGGCTCCACGCGGCGTTCGATCGGCGAGAACATAGCGTGCGGCCAGCGCTCCCCCGCCGAGGTCGTGGAGGGCTGGATGAACAGCCCGGGCCACCGCGCCAACATCCTCAAGCGCGACTTCACCCACCTGGGGATCGGCTTCGCGGGCGGCGGACCGGCGGGGACGTACTGGACGCAACTCTTCGGTGCCTGACGGCCGCAGGACAGCGGCATGCCGCGATCTGGTCGGAACGGGACCGTCCGGGACAGGATGCCCGCATGAAGGGTGACCTCTTTTCCAGCGAGCACATGGTCCAGCCCGCCTCGGTGCCGGGCATGACGGTCGAAAACGCCAAATGCATCAAGTACGCGGTGAACGGCGAGATGCACGCCCGCCAGGGCGCGATGATCGCCTACCGCGGCAACCTCCAGTTCGAGCGCAAGGGCCAGGGCGTGGGCGGCATGCTCAAGCGGGCCATGACCGGTGAGGGGCTGCCGCTGATGGCGGTGCGCGGGCAGGGCGAGGCCTGGTTCGCGCACGAGGCGCAGAACTGCTTCATCGTCGAGGTCGACCCCGGCGACGAGTTCACGGTCAACGGCCGCAACGTCCTGTGTTTCGACGCCTCGTTGTCGTACCGGATCGCGACGGTGAAGGGCGCGGGCATCGCCGGTGGGGGGCTGTTCAACAGCGTCTTCACGGGGCAGGGCCGGCTGGGCCTGGTGTGCGAGGGCAACCCCCTGGTCATACCGGTCTCGCCGCAGTTCCCGGTGTACGTCGACACGGACGCGGTGGTCGGCTGGACCGCCGGACTGCAGACCTCGCTGCACCGCTCGCAGTCGCTCGGCTCGATGCTGCGCGGCGGTTCCGGGGAGGCCGTGCAGCTGATGCTGCAGGGTCAGGGCCATGTCGTCGTACGGCCGAGCGAGGCGACGCCGCAGAAGGCCCAGCAGCACTGAGGCCCACCGAGGCATAGGGTCCCGCGACGTGATCTGCGCCTCACGAGCAACCCTGCCCGCCCCGCCGACGTCTTGATCGACAACAGCTGAACAACATCAGGTGACCGACCTGGGATGACGCCCTGGCCCTTTGGGTCAGGGCTCACTTCCGACGCACTATACCCCTCATGTATACACAGTGCGTATAGATGCTGTGTATACCGGATCGAAAGGCATCCATGTACGGCAAGGCATTCGCCCCGGAGTATCAGGGCGCCCTGACCACGCTGTCCGTCAACTCCTCGCTGACCGACGTACTGGCCGCCGGCACCGAGCAGTTGCAGGCCGCGGAGCGGGCCGGGCGGCACGGCGAGGCGGCGCGCTCGGGGCTCGCGGTCGCCGAGGCGCATCGCCGGCTGGGGCAGGTCGGGGACGCGGACCGGGCGTGGAAGGCGAGCTACCGCGCCGCCCGGGAGGCCGACGACACCGCGGCGATGGCGTGGGCCCTGTGGAGCGGCGGCACGCTGGCCCGGCAGCGCGGCGCGTTCCCCCTGGCCCGGCGGCTGCTCCAACTCGCGGCAGACCTCGGCGAGCGCGGCGGCGACATCGTCGTACGCGGCTACTCGCTGGCCGGCCTGGCCGAGACCGGCCGGATCCAGGGCGACTACGAGGCCGTCCACCGGCTGCACGAGCAGCTGCTGGCCGAGGCCCGGCGGCGTGGCGAGGCGCGGCACACGGTGTGGGCACTGGAGGGCATAGCCCAGATCCATCGCAACACCGGGTCGTACGACACCGCGTACGCCCTGTTCGAGGAGGCGGCCGAGATCGCCGTGCGTGCCGACGACCGGCGTGGCCACGCCTGGGCGCTGCGCGGACTCGCGGACATCGTCTCGGTGCGCGACGGCGACGCCGAGCGGGCGCTGGCCCTGCTGTCCGAGGCGGAGACGACCTGCCGTGCGATGAAGCTCTCCAGCGCGCTGGCCTACAACCACAAGATGCGCGGCAACGTCCTCTACCGCGCCGGGCGTTACGCCGAGGCCCGGGACCTGTACGAGCAGGCGCTCGCGGAGTTCCGTGCCATGAGCGAGCCGCGCGGGGAGGCGCTGTCCCGGCTGGGGCTGGCCAAGTCGCGGGCCCGGCTGGGACGCGACCATGCTGAGACCGCCGCCGAACTGGCCGAGCTGGCAGGGGTGTTGGAGCGCATCGGACTGCGGCACGCGCGGGAGATGGTGGCGCGGGCGCAGGAGGAGTTCGGTGTCGTGGCGGATGCGGAAAACCCTGCCGAGCATGCCGTGGCGGGCGCCGGGGCGGTGTCCGTACGGTGACGGCGTTCCCCTCTGCGGTACAGGCGCCGGCAGACGCCCGCCAAGTCCTCGACCGCTGCCGCGCCTTGGTGCGGCCCGCACTGCGGGAGGCGGTGGGGCGGACGCATCCGTGGGTCGGTGAGATGGCCGCGTACTCCTTCGGCTGGTGCGAGGTGGGCGGCGCGCCGGCCGCAGCGTCCGGCGGGAAGGGCATACGGCAGGCGCTGGCGGTTCTCGGGGCCGAGGCGGCCGGTGCGCCCGGGCGTGTCGCGGTGCCCGGGGCGGTCGCGGTGGAGCTGGTGCACGCCTTCTCCCTGCTGCACGACGACATCATGGACGGCGACACGTCCAGGCGCCGCCGCCCCACCGTGTGGAAGGCGTACGGCACAGGGCCCGCGGTTCTCGCCGGGGACGCGCTGTTCGCGCTCGCGGTCGAGACGCTCGCCGTGGAAGCGGCGGGCCCGCAGGCCGTACGGCTGCTGTCGGTGGCGTTGCAGGACCTGGTGCGCGGGCAGGCGGACGACCTGCTGTTCGCCACGCGTCCCTGGACGGGACCGGAGCGGGTGCGGCCGGACGAGTACCGGAGGATGGCCGAGCACAAGACGGGCGCCCTGCTGGGCTGTGCGGCCGCGCTGGGCGCTCTGCTCGGCGGTGCGCCGCCCTCGACCGTCACCGCGCTCGACCGCGCCGGGCGGCATCTGGGCATCGCCTTCCAGGTGGTCGACGATCTGCTGGGCATCTGGGGCGACCCCGCCGTCACCGGCAAACCGGTGTACGGCGATCTGCGGGAGCGCAAGAAGACGTTCCCCGTGCTGGCCGCGCTCGACTCCCCCGCCGCCGGTCGTCTCAGCACGCTCCTGGAGTCGGCCGCCGACCCCGCCGAGACAGCCGCACTGATCGAGGAGGCGGGGGGCCGCTCGGCCGCGCTGGCTCAGGCGCGGCGCCATGTGACCGCCGTGGAGGCGGCTCTCGCCGATGTACCGCTGGAGGCGCGAGCCGCCGGGGAGCTGCGGGCGCTGCTCGACTTCCTCGTCCGGCGCGATCTGTGAAAGCACGGTTCACCGCCGGACGGCGGTGAACTTCGCGCCGCCATGCCGCCCACAGCGAAACCGAGTTGACCGGTGTCACCAGCCACGTCAGGGTGCGAAGCGGCGTGGCTCATCGCCCCCCACGCCGGAAAGGTGACTGCCTTGATCGGGATCTCGGACGTCGAAGCCGCGGCCGACCTCATCGCCGGACACGTCGTACCCACCCCGACCGTACCCAGCCCGGGCCTGTCGGCCCTGCTCGGCGTTCCGGTCACGGCCAAACTCGAACTCCTCCAGCGCACCGGCTCGTTCAAGGCCCGCGGGGCGACGGCGAAGCTGCTGTCGCTGACCGACGCCCAGCGCGCCGCCGGCGTCGTGGCGGTCAGCGGGGGCAACCACGGGATCGCCCTGGCGCTGACGGCGGCCGCCCACGACGTGAAGGCCACCGTGGTGATGCCGCGTACGGCGCCGGCCCGCTCCATCCGGATCGTCGAGGACGCCGGGGCGTCGGTGCGGCTGACGGACGACATGGACGGCGCGTTCTCGCTCGTCACCCGGCTGCGCGACGAGGGGCTGACGCTCGTCCACCCCTTCGACGACCCCTTGGTGATCGCCGGCCAGGGCACGGTCGGGCTGGAACTCGCCGAGGACGCCGGGGACCTCACGGACGTGCTCGTCAGCGTCGGGGGCGGCGGGCTCGTCGCCGGCGTCGCGGTGGCACTGCGGGCCCGCCGTCCCCACGTGCGGATCTGGGGTGTGGAGACCGAGGGCGCCGAGGCCATGTCCGAGGCGCTGGCGGCGGGCGGGCCGGTGCCGGTGGCGCTGTCGTCGATCGTGTCGACGCTGAGCGCGCCGGCCGTGTCGCAACTGACGTACGACCATGTGTCCGCGCTGGTCGACGAGGTGCTCGTGGTGCCGGACCGGGAGGCGGTGCGGGGCGTGCTCGACCTCGCCGAGCACGCCAAGGTGTGGGCGGAGCCGGCCACCGGCTGTCTGCTGCCCGCGGCCCGGCGCGTGGTGGAGCGGGTCGGGGACGGCGCCCGGCTGGGGCTGGTGGTGTGCGGGGGCAACGCGACGACCGGTGACGTGCTGCGCTGGGCGGCGGATTTCGGTCTTCACTGAAGCCCGCTGGCTCAATTCCCTCGGTTTTCCGAATACTTACTCGCGCGTAAGAAACAAATGAAAAGAGACGCCCTTTAGTTGAGGCTTTCGTTGAACGCATCCCGTCGCACCTCTCGTACTTCCTGTGAGAAATGAGAGCCAGGGGTTCAGCGAGGGATGACCATGGTCAAGGCGCGTGTCTCCACAGCCGAGTTGGTCGCGGGAAGGTACCGGCTCGTCGATGTCGTCCATCGCGAGACGAACCGCGTCAGTTACTACGGCGAGGAGATGGAGACCGGACGTCCATGCCTCCTCACCCAGATCGGGCTCCCCGACGACCCGTGCCCCGAGGACGGGCGCCGGGCCACCTCGCGGATCCTGCGGGCGTCCGAGCGGATGGGGCTGCTGCGCCCGGGCCGGGTAGCGAGCGTCCTGGAGGCCGTCGAGGAGGCCGGCAGCCTGTGGACCGTCACCGAGTGGATCGACGGCACGCCCCTGGGCGAACTCCTCACCCAGCAGGGCACGTTCAACTATGTGCGGGCCGCGCGCATCGGCCTCGAGCTGCTGGACGTGCTGGAGGCCGCGCACGTCGCGGGCATCACCCACGGCGAGCTGAGCCCGGGCCAGGTCTTCGTGAGCGACGAGGGCTCCGTCGTGGTCACCGGCTTCGGCCTGGCCGGCGCGACCCTCGCACCCCGGGTCGCCGCGCCGTCGTACGCCTCCCCGGAACAGGCCCGTGACGAGCGCATCGGGCCGGCGTCGGATCTGTGGGCGCTCGGCGCGATCCTCTACACGATGGTCGAGGGCCGCCCGCCGTATCGCGAACGGGACCGGCCCGAGGCCACGTTGAAGGGCGTGGACCGGCTTCCGCTGCGCGCGCCGGTGCGTGCCGGGCCGCTCACCCAGGCCGTGCAGGGGCTGCTGCGCAAGGACTCCCGGGAGCGGCTGAGCCGACCGGTGGTCCGCGACGCGTTCGTCCGCGTGCTCAACGAGGACCCCGAGGCTCCCCTGCAGGCGCAGTCAGGCCCCCGGCTGCGCGGTCTGTACGCCGTGGGACCGGGCTGGGGCAGACGCGCCATGGTCGCCGGCACCGCCCTCGCCGTGGTCACCGTCGCCGCCGCCGTCCTGGTGGTGACCAACGGCCGGCCGGACGACTCGGACTCGTCGGCGGCGGGTACGGCGCCCGGTCCGTCCGCCTCCACCGAGGCACCCACCCGTCCGTCCCCCACTGCCACGCCCAGCTCGGCGCCCAGTTCGTCCCCCACGCGGGAAGCGACACAGGCGCAGACGCCCACCGTGTCCCCGTCGCGCACGGCCCTGCCGCCCGGCTATGCGACGTACAAGTCACCGGACGGCTTCTCCGTCGCCCTGCCCGAGGGCTGGCAGCCGCTGCGCACCAAGCGCGCCTCGGACCTGGCGTACCGCGTCTTCTTCAGCGCCGACGGCGATGCGCGCAAGCTGGCCATCACCTACAGCGAACGCCTGGGCCCGGACCCGGTCGCCGTCTGGCGCGACGACGTGGAGCCCGGTCTGCAGGAGTGGAGCGGGTTCCAGCGGATCGGCGAGATCGAGGCGACCACGTACCAGGGATACGAGGCCGCCGACATGGAGTGGCTCTCGGACAAGGACGGCGTCCGTGTCCGCACCTTCGGCCGCGGCTTCCTCATCGATGATCACCGGGGCTACTCACTGCGCTGGACGACCCCGGAGGCCGACTGGGACGACCCGGCCAACCAGGAGGCCCTGGACGTCTTCCTGCGGACCTTCCGGGTGCCCGAGGACTGATCAGGCCGACGCGCGAGGTGCGCCCATCGCGCGCAGGGGCCGCTGGTGCAGCGGTTCGGTGCGCCAACGCGCCGTGAACGTCCGGTCCTTGAGCGAGCACGTCACGTCCAGGTGGTGCGGGGTCTCCAGGAAGGCGACGTCCACGACGAGGGTGTCCGCGTCGGTCCAGCCGCCACTGACCGCGGTGGGCACCGGCTCCTCGGCGACGGTCCAGTCGGCGTCCCCGAGCCGCAGCCGAAGCGGGTGACCGTCCTCGGTGAGCGTCAGGGTCCAGCCGTCCGCGCCGGGCGTGAGGTCGATCGCGGTCAGCTTGGGCAGGTGCACGCGGACACCGTCGTCCGGCGTGAACGCGGCGCCGGACCATGCCTCCGCCCGCTCGGGCGGTGCGGGCTTGCCGGCGGCGGGCGGCAGCGCGAGGCCCGCCAGCCGCTCCGCCAGGGCCGCGTCCGCCTCCCCGCCGCCGGTCAGGGGCGCGGGCCGCATCGCGGGCAGCAGATGCTCCCAGACCAGGTCCAGCAGGCCAGGCATGTGCCAGGTGTCCGCGGTCGTCGCGATCACGGCGTCGTGCTCGGGCAGCACCACACAGAACTGACCGAACGCGCCGTCACCGCGATAACCGTGCCGGGACATCCAGAACTTGAAGCCGTAGCCGCGTTGCCAGTCGTTCCCGAGCCCGTCACCGGCGGTCGAGATCTGTGGGCGCGTCGCCTCCGCCACCCACCATTCGGGCATCAGCCGCTCGCCCTCCCACACCCCGCCGCGCAGATACAGCTGGCCGAGCCGGGCGATCGCGTCGGTGGTGGCGTGCAGCCCGCTGAAGCCGAGCTCCCGGCCGCTGCGGTCACACAGCCACGCGACCTCGCCGATGCCGAGCGGATCGAGCAGGCGGGGCCGGAGGTACCCGGTCAGCGACTGGCCGCTCGCGCGCTGGACGAGGGCGGCGAGCGTGAAGGTGGCGGGCTGGTTGTACGCGAAGACGGTCCCCGGGTCGCGGGGCGGGGGTACCAGGAGGAACCCGCGGACGAGGTCCTCGCGGTCGAGTTCGCGCGCCGCGAAGACCGTGTCGGTCTCGTGGCCGCTGGCCATGGACGCCACATGCCGCACGAGCATCGCCCGGCTGCGCGGATCGGTGATGTCGGCCTCGAGCTCGGGGAAGTACGAGATCACCGGGTCGTCGAGCCGTATCAGGCCCTCGCCGGCGGCGATCCCGGCGGCGGTCGCGGTGAAGCTCTTGCTGATCGAGTAGAGAAGATGCGGGCGTTCGGGGGTGTACGGCGCCCACCAGCCGGAGGCGACGAGGTGGCCGTGCCGCAGGATCATCAGGCTGTGCGGCTCGATGTCGGGGGCGTTGTCGAGGGCGTCGAGGAAGGCGAGGACGCCGGAGGCGTCGACGCCCTGGGCGGCGGGGGAGCTCGAGGGCAAGGGGCGGGCAGACATGGGGGCATCCTCTCCCGATGACCGAGCGATGACCTAGACGTTTCTGCACCCCGGACCGTGCACCCTGCCCCGTCCGTCCCGTTTTCCACACCCGTGTCCGGGGACTCGGCCCCCATGGTGCAGATCGGATACACGATGATGACCGAGCAGGCCGGCCCCCGTGAGCTGGTGGACCACCTGGTCCGCGCCGAGGAGGTGGGCTTCGACTTCTCCGTGACCTCGGACCACTACTTTCCGTGGCTGCGTTCACAGGGTCACTCGCCGTACGCCTGGAGTGTGCTGGGCGCGGCCGCCCAGGCCACGTCGCGCATTCCGCTGATGACCTACGTGACGTGTCCGACGTTCCGCTACCACCCGGCGGTGGTGGCGCAGAAGGCGGCCACGATGCAGCTGCTGTCCGAGGGCCGGTTCCGGCTGGGACTCGACTCGGGCGAGAACCTCAACGAGCATGTCGTGAGCGGCGGTTGGCCGTCTGTCGACGTACGGCACGAGATGTTCGAGGAGGCCGTGGAGATCATCCGGGCGCTCTTCAAGGGCGGCCATGTCAACCGTCGCGGCACGCACTTCGACGTCGAGTCGGCCCGCCTGTGGGACCTGCCGGACCAGCCGCCCCCCATCGGCGTCGCCGTCTCCGGGGATCAGTCCTGCGAGCTCGCGGGCAGGCTCGGCGACCTGGTGATCGCCACGGAGCCCAAGGCGGACCTGCTGGCAGCGTTCGACCGGCACGGCGGCGCGGGCAAGCCGCGCGTGGGGCAACTGCCGGTGTGCTACGACCCCGACCGGGACACCGCGATCAAACGCGCCCACTCCCAGTTCCGCTGGTTCGGCGGCGGCTGGAAGGTCAACTCGGAGCTGCCGCACCCGGACTCCTTCGACGCGGCGACCCAGTTCGTCACCCCGGACGACGTCGCCGACTCGATCCCGTGCGGCGACGACCCGGACGCCTTCGTCGAGGCCGTCCGCCCGTATGCCGAGGCGGGCATCACCGAGATCGCCCTGGTCCAGATCGGGGGCGAGACGCAGCTGTCGTATCTCGACTGGGCGGAGAAGACGCTGCTGCCCGCGCTGCGGGACGCTCTCGGCTGACCGCACGCGTACCGCGCCGGGTGACGCCGGGACTGCGCGAGCGAGGTCCGCGGGTGCCATAGGCTGCTGGTCTGCACTTCTGCCGTCCAAGCAGACCTACAGGCACGCAGTCCCTACAGGAGAGTCACCCGTGACACTGGCGTTCGTCCCGCCCGAGACGTCCCCGTCGCCCCAGGCCCCGTTGTCCGATCTCGTCGCGCGGGACGCGCGCGAGTTCGGGGTCTACGCGCGGACCGGAGGGTGGGCATTCGGCCTGATGGTGGCGCGCAGCGTGCGGCCCGGCGGGCAGAGCGCGGGCGAGACGCCGAAGGTGTCCGCGAAGGAGTTCGCCGAGCTCGCCGGCTGCTCCGCCGAGCGCGTCATGCGCTACTACAAGGCCTGGGACCGGGCCGCCGACGACGGCCTCGTCCCGCAGTTCGAGGCGCTCGCGCCGGGCCAGGAGGTGGAGCTGCCGGACGCCGACGTGTGGCTGAGCTACTACGTCTCCCGCAACAGCGCCACCTCCGAGCGCGGCACCGCCATCGCCGAGGCCGCCGAGGCCGAGGGCATCCGCCCGACGAAGGCCCTGGAGGTCGCCGAGAACCCGACCGCGCTGCGCGCCGCGATCCTCGCCGATCCCTCGACCGCCCGTGCGGCCCGCCAGGCGCTCCTGGACCGGGTCCTCGAGGACCCCGACCTTCAGGCCGAGTTGGCGCGGGACGTCGTACGCACCGACGACCTGAAGAAGGCCGTCGCCAGTGAGAGCCGGGCGGTCGACCGGATCGACTACGTCCGCCAGATCGCCGAGTCCGGCCAGATCAAGACACCTGCCGGGCAGACCGTCGACGCGCCCGTCGACCTCCGCCAGGAGGCCGAGCGGCACCTCTCGCTGATCGACGAGCTGGAGGACGACGAGGACACCGGCGAGTGGGCCACCGAGGCCTACGGCACGATGAAGTCGCTCGTCGCCGAGGCCGTGGAGGCCGACCCCGAGCTGCGTGTGCAGGAGCGGCGGACGAAGTTCTACAGCAGCCTGCAGAAGGCGACGAAGGTCTTCGAGGAGCTGACCTTCGACGATGTCCAGGAGTTCGTCGAGGACGACATGGTCCAGCAGTTGGAGGAGCTCCAGCAGGCCATCTCCACGTGCATCGCGGCGCTGCGCGGGGCGCAGGGAGGCACGGCGCGGCAGCAGTAGCCGTCCTCGTACCGCCGAAGGCAGCCGCGCTCACACCGTCGAAACGCCACCGCTCACTCTGTGTAGCGGTGGCGTGTCCACAGCGGGAGCACGAACCAGCACATCAGGTACCAGAGGACCACGCCCGACACCAGCCAGGGCACATAGCCGTCATGGGTGGCGACGCGAAGGATCAGCAGGAGCGAGCACGCCGTCGTGGCGAGGAGCAGGATCAGGCCGACGAAGGTCAGCCGGGACGCCCACTCCACCGCCTTCGGTTTGATGCGCCGCCCTGACACCACGCGGTGCAGGGAGACGGGGCCGATCAGGGCGCCGGTGGCGGCGGCGCCCAGCACCACCGTCACGATGTAGATGGCCTGGTCCGTGTCGTCGAGGGTGTCGTACTTCGGCGTGAAGACGACGGTGAGCAGGAAGCCGAACAGGATCTGGACGCCCATCTGGGCCACCCGGACCTCCTGGATGAGCTCGCCCCACATACGGTCGGCCCGCTCGTCCTCGGTCTCGTCGCGTCCCTTCCGTCTCTCCTTCTCGGTCATGCGGGCCGGGTAACCCCGGCGCTGAACACTCAAACGAGCGGGCTCCGGGGCTCCGGGGCTCCGGGGTGGCCGCCCCGGAGCCGTACGGGTCTACCAGCGGTTTTCGACCTGGTCCTTGATGCGCCGGTCGTAGAGGTCCTCGATCGCGGCGAGCGTCGCGCCGGACAGCTCCGGCAGCGCGGCGGCGGCCGCGTTGGCGCGGGCCTGCTCGGGCGAACGGGCACCCGGGATCACCGTGGTCACGCCCGGCTGCTGGATGATCCAGCGCAGCGCCAGCTGGGCCGGCGTGAAGCCCTCGGGGGCGAGGGCGGCGAACTCCACGGCCGCCTCCACACCCGACTCGTAGTCGACGCCGGAGAAGGTCTCGCCCTGGTCGAAGGATTCGCCGTGCCGGTTGTAGGTGCGGTGGTCGTTCGCGGGGAAGACGGTGTCCTTGGTGTACTTGCCCGACAACAGGCCGGAGGCCAGCGGGACGCGGGCGATGATGCCGACGCCCGCCTGCTCGGCGGCGGGCAGCACCTCGCGCAGGGGCTTCATGCGGAACGGGTTGAGGATGATCTGCACGCTCGCGACGCCGGGGCGGGCGATCGCGGTCAGCGCCTCCTCGCAGGTCTCCACGCTGACGCCGTAGTGGGCGATGCGGTCCTCCGCGACCAGGGTGTCCAGCGCGTCGAACACCTCGTCCGTCGAGTAGACCGGCGTCGGCGGGCAGTGCAGCTGGACCAGGTCGAGGCGGTCCACGCCGAGGTTGCGCCGCGAACGGTCGTTCCAGGCGCGGAAGTTGTCGAGAACGTAGTTCTCGGGGATCTGGTCGACGCGGCGGCCCATCTTGGTCGCCACGAAGATGTCCGGCCCGGGCCTGCCGCGCAGGAACGCGGCGATGGTCTGCTCGCTGCGCCCGTCGCCGTACACGTCGGCCGTGTCGAAGAAGGTCACCCCCGACTCGACCGCCGCCTCCAGCACCGCCAGGGCTTCCTTGTCGTCGACGTCTCCCCAGTCGGCGCCCAGCTGCCACGTACCGAGACCGACGACGGATGCCCGCTGACCCGACCTACCGATTACATGCTCGTCCATGGCGTCAGTGTGTCATTCGTCATGCACGTGCGCGGAACGGGCCCCTCCGCGTGGCTACCTGTGAATCTTTCACTCACACGAGTGAATCGATTCGACAGGCCGGTAGTGACTGTCAAGCCCGTCCCTAGCGTGAACCCGTGACCGACGACTTCAGCCGCAGGGGCTTCCTGCGCACCGCCGCCGCCATGGCCGCCGCACCGACTCTCCTCCCGGCGGATCCGGCCGTCGCGGCACAGGAGTTGCCGGATTTCCCGGCGGATGTGGCGCTGTACCGCTCCGCGTACCGCAACTGGGTCGGCGAGATCACCGCCGACGGACTGTGGGCCTGCGCACCGGCCGACCCCGACCAGGTGGTCACCGTCGTCAACTGGGCCTGGCGGCACGGCTGGAGAGTCCGCGCCCGGGGTTCCTCGCATGGCTGGTCACCGCTGACGATCACGCAGGACACGGAGTCGGACGCGCCGGTCCTTCTCGTGGACACCGCCTCTCATCTCACCGGCCTGTCGCTGGAGTCGCCGACCTCGGTACGCGCCGGCACCGGCGTCACCCTGGAGGCCCTGCTCACCTACCTGGAGGAGCACGGCCTCGGCGTCACCGCCGCGCCCGCTCCCGGCAACCTGACCCTGGGCGGCGCCCTCGCCATCGGCGCGCACGGCACCGCCGTACCGGCGCGGGGCGAACAGCGGTCGACCGGGCACACGTACGGCTCGCTGAGCAATCTCGTGCTGTCGCTGACGGCCGTCGTCTGGGACGAGGACAGCGGCGCCTACGTGCTGCGGACGTACGACCGCGACGAGGCGGACTGCGCCGCGCTGCTCACCCATCTCGGTCGCTCCCTGGTCACCGAGGTCGTGCTGCGCGCGGGCGCGAACACCAACCTGCGGTGCGTCAGCCGTACGGACATTTCGGCCGGCGAACTCTTCGCCGCGCCCGGCACCGACGGACGCACCCTGGCGAGCTTCCTGGACCGGGCCGGGCGCGTCGAGGCCATCTGGTTCGCCTTCACCGAGTTCCCGTGGCTGAAGGTGTGGAGCGTCTCCCCCACCCGGCCGCTGACCTCGCGGCACGTGACGACGCCGTACAACTACCCGTTCTCCGACAGCGTCCCGACCCCGGTGGCGGACCTGGTCGGGCGCATGGCGTCGGAGGGGGCCTGGTATCTGGCGCCGGTGCTCGGCAACGCACAGTACGACGTGGCCGCGCTCGGGCTGGTGGCGACGCTGTCGGCGGACATCTGGGGGCCGTCCAAGAACACGCTGCTGTACCTGCGGCCGACGACGCTGAGGATAGCCACGAACGGGTACGCGGTGCTCACCAGCCGGGACCGAGTGCAGCGCGTCGTCGCCGAGTTCACCGCCTTCTACCGGGAACGGCTCACGGCGTACGCCGACCGGGGCCGCTTCCCGGTCAACGGCTCGGTGGAGATCCGGGTCACCGGACTCGACGAGGCGGCGGACGTCGGCGTGGACGGGGCGCGCACCCCGCTGTTGTCGGCGCTCGGGCCGCGCGACGACCGTCCCGAGTGGGACACGGTCGTGTGGCTGAACATCCTGTCCTTGCCTGGAACGCCGTACGCGGAGGCCTTCCTGAGCCAGATCGAGCGGTTCCTGCTGCGCACCTTCGACGGCGAGTACGCCATGACCCGCGTCGAGTGGTCGAAGGGCTGGGCCTACACGAGGGACGGCGCCTGGAGCGACGGCGAGGTGCTGGGCGCGGTCGTGCCCGGCTCCTTCGGGGAGGACGTGTGGGGGCGGGCGGCCGGGGTGCTGGACCGGCTCGACCCGCACGGTGTGTTCGGCAACGCTTTCCTCGACCGGTTGTTCCGGTGAGTGCGGCTACTTGCGGGAGGCCAGCGCCCTGGCCTGCACGGTGCGCGCGACCTTCGGCCCGAGCCGGCGCTTGAGGCGGCGCAACGCCTCCACCTGCCCGGCCACCCTGTCGATCCGGTAGTACAGCTGGGGCGGCACGTACGGCAGCAGGGGCGAGTGGCGCTGGCCGAGCAGGGCGAACATCTGCTGCGGGGGCAGGCGGATGTAGCGGGGCAGGTTCTCGTACCACTCGGCGCTGTAGCGGGCCGCGCTCTGGACGGCCAACAGGGCTTGCTTGCGCTCCTGTTCGTAGCGGGCGAAGGCCTGCGGGAGGGCGGTGTGCGCGTGCAGCGCGTCGGCGAGCGCGATGGCGTCCTCCAGGGCGAGGGTGGTGCCGGCGCCGACGGAGTAGTGGGTGGTGTGGGCGGCGTCGCCGATGAGGACGAGATTGTCGCGGTGCCAGGTGCGGTTGGTGAGGGTGCGGAAGGTCCGCCACGGGGTGCCGCCGTCGGCGCCGGAGCCGCCGACCAGGGGGTGGCCGTCGAGGACGCCGGCGAAGACCCTCTCCAGCCGGGCCACCGCGTCGGCCTCGTTCGCGGTGTCGAGGCCGAGGCCGGTCCAGGTGTCGGGGGCGCATTCGATGACACAGGTGCTGCCTTCGGGGCTGAAGCCGTAGCCGTAGCACCAGATCCAGCCGTGGCCGGTCTCGACGAAGGCGAAGGTGAAGGCTTCGAAGACCTTGCTGGTGCCGAGCCACATGTAGCGGTTGCGGCCGCGTCTGGCCCGTGTACCGAAGTGGTCGGCGTACTGGGTGCGCAGGGTGCTGTGGACACCGTCGCTCGCCACGACCAGGTCAGCGGCGGGCAGCTTCTCCGGCATGATCTCGTGCTCGAACTCCAGCCGTACACCGAGCGAGCGGGCGTGTCCGGCGAGGATCTCCAGCAGCCGGTGGCGGCCGATGCCGTGCCCCGTGTCGCCGGGGCGGCGGGTCGTCCGGCCCCGGACGTGGGCGACGCCCTCGTTCCAGCGGATCGAGCTCTCCTCGATGGCGCGAGCGGACGCGGGGTGGTGCTCGTGCAGTTTGTCGAGCAGTCCGTGCCAGTAGGTGACGCCCCCGCCGTAGGTGGCACCCTCCGGGTTGCGCTCGTGGACGGTGATGTCGTGGGACGGGTCCCGCAGCTTCAGCAGGATCGAGAGATACAGGCCCGCAGGGCCGGCTCCGACGCAGGCAACCTTCACACATACCCCTAGTAATGGTTTAAAACGGTCATATCACTTCGCAGGGTAGCAAGGCGGAGCAGCTCGGCCGCGACATTTCGGATCGCGCCAGTTTCGACCGGTGAGCCAGACCACTGGCAGCAGGCCCGCCCGCGAAGGATCACCCGAAATGTGATTCCCAGGAGAAGGAATTCCCCCTTCCGCCCCCCCGGGGCACCACCCACAGGAAGATCATCTTCGTTCAACTCTGCACGACATGTGCAGACTTGTCCGGATCGGAGCCAACCACTCCCGACCGATTTCTCCCGCTCTAGTCCGGCCCGATAGGCATGCGGAGTCGTCAACCGAACGAACTCAGGAGGTCCGCATGCCGGAACTCAGCCGTCGTCGTGCGCTCACCGCCGCGGCCGCCCTCGCCACCGCGGCCGGCGTCCAGACGCTCACCGCCCCCGGCGCGTCCGCAGCCGGGCACGACCACCACGCCCCGACGTCCTTCGACGAGGTCTACAAGGGCCGCCGAATACAGGGCCGGCCGTCCGCGGGCGGCGGCCACCAGCATCACGGCGCCGGATACGCCGTGTTCGTCGACGGAGTGGAGCTGCATGTGATGCGCAACGCCGACGGCAGCTGGATCAGCGTCGTCAGCCACTACGACCCGGTGCCCACCCCGCGCGCCGCCGCCCGTGCCGCCGTGGACGAGCTGCAGGGCGCCGCGCTGCTGCCCTTCCCCGCCAACTGACCTGCCCCACCCGCACTTTGGAGCACCCGCACCTCATGACTGTCCGCAAGAACCAGGCCCTGCTGACCGCCGACGAGAAGCGGCGGTTCGTCGCCGCCCTCCTGGAGTTGAAGCGCAGCGGTCGCTACGACACGTTCGTCACGACGCACAACGCCTTCATCGTCGGCGACACCGACAACGGGGAGCGCGTCGGCCACCGTTCACCGTCCTTCCTGCCCTGGCACCGCAGATTCCTGCTCGAGTTCGAGCGCGCGTTGCAGGAGGTGGACGTCTCGGTCACGCTGCCGTACTGGGACTGGAGCACCGACCGCTCGATACGGTCCTCGCTGTGGGCGCCCGACTTCCTCGGCGGCACCGGGCGCAGCCGCGACGGTCAGGTGATGGACGGGCCGTTCGCGGCGTCGACCGGCAACTGGCTGATCAATGTGCGCGTCGACGGCCGTACCTATCTGCGCCGCTCGCTCGGCACCGCCGTACGGGAGTTGCCGACCAGGGCCGAGGTGGAGTCCGTGCTCGCCATGCCGACGTACGACATGGCGCCCTGGAACAGCGGGTCGGACGGTTTCCGCAACCACCTCGAAGGCTGGCGCGGCGTCAATCTGCACAACCGGGTCCACGTCTGGGTCGGCGGGCACATGGCGACCGGCATGTCGCCCAACGACCCGGTGTTCTGGCTGCACCACGCCTACATCGACAAGCTGTGGGCGGACTGGCAGCGGCGGCACCCCGGCTCCGGCTATCTGCCCGCCGCCGGGACGCCGAACGTGGTCGACCTCAACGACACCATGAAGCCCTGGAACGACGTGCGTCCCGCCGACCTGCTGGACCACACCGCGCACTACACGTTCGACGCGGCCTGAGACGCCGTCCGCACCGCCCGCCAGGCCCCCTCGTCGGGACCGCCCGTCAGGCCTCGGCGGTACGGCAGTCCGGGTGGCCCCAGCCCTGGGCGTTCTTGGCGATGGGCTCGCCCGCCGCGTAGCTGCGGCCGCAGATGCAGCGGCCGGGGAACTTGGCCTTGATGGTGCGGGAGGAAGTGCCGTTCTTCCGGGTCGCCGCGGCCTTGCGGCGCGGGGCCTTGGCCGACGGAGTGTCCGGGGAGGGCGGCGGCTCGGGTGAGCCGAGGCCGCTGCCCGCGGGCTCCTGCACGGTGGCCGCCTGACTGGCGGCGCGGTCGGCGAAGTCGTTGAGCGGGTCGCCGTCGACCTGGTGGGCGGGGACGTAGCGGAACTCGACGGTGCGGCCGTCGAGCAGTTCGTCGATGCGCACGACCAGGTCCTGGTTGGCGACCGGCTTGCCGGCGGCCGTCTTCCAGCCGTTGCGCTTCCAGTTCGGCAGCCAGGTGGTGACGGCCTTCATGGCGTACTGCGAGTCCATCCGGATCTCCAGCGGTACGCCGGGGTCGGTCGCCGTGAGCAGGCGTTCCAGTGCGGTGAGTTCCGCGACGTTGTTGGTGGCCCTGCCGAGCGGGCCCGCCTCCCAGCGAGTCGGGGTCTCCTTCTCGTCCGCGACGACCCAGGCCCAGCCCGCCGGCCCCGGGTTTCCCTTCGAAGCCCCGTCGCACGCGGCCACCACTCGTTCACGCATGCGTCGATCATGCCATGGGCGGGCCGGGTGCCCGGTCGCGGTGTTCGTTCAGGAGATGTCGCTGAGCTTGGGCATCTCGCCCTCGGTCGTACCGGTGTCGATCACCGAGAAGTTCGCGCCCTGGGGGTCGCTCAGCGAGGCGAACCGGCCGAACGGGGTGCTCATCGGGCCGAAGCGCAGCACAGCGCCGAGCTTGGTGGCCTTGGCGACGGCGTCGTCGCAGTCGGGGACGTTGAAGTAGACGTTGATGTACGGCGGGACCTCGGGCGGGAAGTCGTCGGTCATCTTCATCCGGCCCAGGGCCATGGCCCCCTCGCCGAGGGTGTAGAGGCGGAAGTCGATCGCGTCGTCCTCCATATGCTGCTGCCCGTAGCCGAAGACGGCGGGGAAGAAGGTGTCGGACTTCTCCGGCTCGCGCGTGAAGACCTCCGCCCAGCAGAAGGCGCCGGCCTCGTCCGTCGCCGTGTCGAAGCCCTCGTGGGTGCCGGCCTGCCACACGCCGAAGACGACGCCGCTGGGGTCGCGGGCCAGGCACATGCTGCCGAACTCACCGACCTCCATCGGCTCCATCAGGATCTCGCCACCGTTCTCACGGACCTTGGCGGCGGTCGCTGCGACGTCGGAGGAGGCGAAGTAGAGGCACCACTGCGACATGCCCTCCTGGCCCGGCATGGGCGGGACCACCGCGGCGGCGGCCTTGCCGTTGGCGTAGGCCTGGGTGTAGTTGCCGAACTCCGACGACGCCTCGCCGAAGGTCCAGCCGAGGACGTCGCCGTAGAAGCTCTTGGCTTCCTCGACATCACTGAACATCGCGTCGGCCCAACAGGGGGTCCCTTGGGGTTGCACGGCCATGGCTGCGGCCCTCTTCCGGATCGGCGAGTTGTCCGGATTCTCACGCTAGTCACCTGTAGGTCCGGTCGCGCGCCGAATGGCCGCTCCCGTTCCAGACTGGGGGGAGGCGGAGGCAGACGGCGGCCGGTCGACGAAGAAGGCGACGAAGACGACGAAGACGACGGCGACGAAAAGGGCAACGAAGAGGGCGCGGTATGGCGGACAGGACGATGCGCGCGTGGTCGGTGGTCGAGCCGGGGCCGGTGGAGGAAGGGGCCCTGCGGCTCGTCGAGAAACCGGTGCCGGTGCCGGGGGACGACGAGCTGCTCGTGCGGGTGCGCGCGAGTGGGGTGTGCCGGACGGATCTGCATGTCGTCGAGGGTGATCTGCCGGTGCACCGGCCGGGGGTCACGCCGGGGCACGAGGTGGTCGGCGAGGTGGCCGGGTGCGGGGCGGCGGCACATGGCTTCGACGTCGGGGAGCGGGTGGGGGTGGCCTGGCTGCGGCGCACCGACGGCACCTGCGCCTACTGTGCGCGCGGCGCCGAGAACCTGTGCCCGGCCTCGCGGTACACGGGCTGGGACGCCGACGGCGGTTACGCGCCGTACACGACCGTACCGGCCGCGTACGCCTACCGGCTGCCGGGCGGCCTCGACGACGTGACGTACGCGCCGCTGCTGTGCGCCGGGATCATCGGCTACCGCGCGCTGCGGCGCTCGGCACTGCCGCCGGGCGGGCGGCTCGGGCTGTACGGCTTCGGGGGCAGCGCCCATCTGTGCGCGCAGGTGGCGCTGGCCGAGGGCGCCACGGTGCACGTGCTGACGCGGGGCGCGGCCGCGCGGAAGCTGGCGCTCGGCCTGGGTGCCGCCTCGGCGCGCGACGCGTACGAGATGCCGCCGGAGCCGTTGGACAGCGCGATCCTGTTCGCGCCGGTCGGCGACCTTGTGCCGTTCGCGCTGCGGGCCCTCGACCGGGGCGGCACGCTGGCGATCGCCGGCATCCACCTCAGCGACGTCCCGGCGCTGCGCTACGACAGCGAGCTCTTCTACGAGAAGCAGCTGCGCAGCGTCACCTCCAACACGCGCGAGGACGGCCGGGAGTTCCTGGCGCTCGCCGCCGAGCACGCCGTGCAGGCCACGACACACGCCTATCCGCTGTCGCGGGCCGACCAGGCGCTCGCGGACCTCAAGGCGGGGCGGTTCGACGGGGCGGCGGTGCTGGTGAACGACCTGTCCTGAGCGTCCCGCCGCAGCGTGTGGGAGCACGGGAGGGGAGCGGGATCACTCACGGTGTGCCCACTGCCTCGTACGGCAGGTTTGCACCTCCAGGGCCTGAAGCCGCCCCGTTCACGCCCTGACCCGGCAGCCTCCCCGGCTGTTGGCTGGTAGCCGCGCATGGCCAGCCCGCTCACCTCCCGGGAGGGAATGTGTCCACACCGGACAGCGCCACCGGTCCAGCCATCGACGAACCCGATCCCGACCCCCAGTCCGACGGTCAACTCACCAGCCTCAGCACCCAGGCGGCCCGGCAGCTCGCCACGACCACCAAGTCCGAACCCCAGATGCAGGCCATCAGCTCGCGCTGGCTGCTGCGGATGCTGCCCTGGGTGGACGTCAAGGGCGGCACCTACCGGGTCAACCGGCGACTGCAGCTGCGCGTCGGCCGCGGCCGGGTGCAGTTCGAGCAGAACGGCGCCGACGACATCAAGGTCATCCCCGAGACACTCACCGAACTGCCGGTCCTGCGCGGCTACTCCGACACCGACGTCCTCAGGGAGGTCGCCACCCGCTTCCGGGTCCGGGAGGTCCGCGCCGGCCAGGTGCTCGTCGAGGCCGGGCAACCCGTCACGGAGGCCTACCTCGTCGTGCACGGACGGTTCACCCGCTTCACGGAAGGCAAGTACGGCGAGGAGGAGATCCTCGGGGTCGTCACCGACGGCGACCAGATCGGCGACGAGGCCATCGGCCAGCCCGACCCGCTGTGGCTGAGCTCGGTACGGGCGGAGACCGCCGGCGTGCTGCTCGTACTCCCGTGGACGGTGGTCACGGAGTTCACCGACCGGGTGCCGTCCCTCGCGGCGCACCTGGAGGCCTTCGCCGAGCGGCAGAAGCTGCCGATGAACCGCAAGGGCGAGGCCGACGTCCCGGTGCAGGCGGGCCACATCGGCGAGCCGACCATCAACGGCGGCTACGTGGACTACGACCTCGCTCCGCGCGAGTACGAGTTGTCGCTGACCCAGACCGTGCTGCGCGTCCACACCCGGGTCGCCGACCTCTACAACAACCCGATGAACCAGACCGAGCAGCAACTGAGGCTGACCATCGAGGAGATCCGCGAACGCCAGGAGTGGGAGCTGGTCAACAACCGGGAGTTCGGACTGCTGCACAACGCCGACTACGGGCAGCGCATCAGCACCTTCACCGGTCCGCCGACCCCCGACGACATGGACGAGCTGCTGTCGATGCGCCGCAAGACCAAGCTGTTCATCGCGCATCCGAAGGCGATCGCGGCGTTCTTCCGGCAGTGCAACCGGCGCGGTCTGGTGCCCGGCACGGCCAGCGTCGAGGGCCACGAGATCCCTGCCTGGCGTGGTGTCCCGATCTTCCCCTGCAACAAGATCCCGATCAGTCCGCAGCACACCAGCAGCATCATCGCGCTGCGCACCGGAGAGGGCGACCAGGGGGCCATCGGGCTGTACCAGACCGGGATCCCCGAGGAGCACCAGCCCGGTCTGAACGTGCGGTTCATGGGCATCGGCACCAACTCGATCATCCGCTACCTCGTCACCGCCTACTACTCAATGGCGATCCTCGTGCCCGACGCGGTCGGAATCCTCGAGAACGCCCAGATCGGCCGGATCCCCGAGTGACCGCATGGAGCACCCGATGAGCACGGCCCCGACCACCGCCGCCTCCGCGATGCCGCTGCCCGGTCCGCCCAACCTCGCGCGCACCGTGCGGACCCGGCGCGGCGGTGCGATCCCCGGCCTCAGATACCGGTCGGTCGCCCCCGCGGACCCCGAGAAGGTCGAGGAGATCGACCGCAGGCTGGAGGCCTGGGCCGGGCGCCTGGACCTGTTCCCGCAGGCCTGGTCGGGGGACTTCTCGGGGTTCCAGTTCGGCCGGGCGGTGGTGCTCCAGCACCCGGCCGCGGCCGACCTGGAGCGCCTGACGGTGGCCGGGAAGCTGCTGCTGGCCGAGAACATCGTCGACAACTGCTACTGCGAGGAGGACGAGGACAAGGGCGGGTCGAGGAGCGGGCTCGGCGGGCGGCTGATCATGGCCCAGTCTGCGCTGGACCCGTACCACGGCACACCGGAGCTGCAGGAGGAGTGGCTGCACGGCATGCAGAGGGACGGCCCGCTGCGGTCGTACCACTGGGCCCTGAAGGACTACGCCGTCGTCGCCACGCCCAGCCAGACCGACCGGCTCGTGCACGATCTCGCCCGGCTGCACCTCGGCTACCTGGGCGAGGCGGCCTGGGGCGAGACCCGGTACACGCCCCGGGTGTGGGAGTACCTGGTGATGCGGCAGTTCAACAACTTCCGTCCCTGTCTGTCGATCGTCGACGCCATCGACGGCTACGAGCTGCCCGAGGCGGTGTACGCCCGCCCCGAGATCCAGCGCATCACCGCGCTCGCCGCCAACGCCACCACGATCGTCAACGACCTGTACTCCTTCACCAAGGAACTGGCCAGCGACCCGACGCATCTCAACCTGCCGCAGGTCATCGCCGCGAACGAGCGATGCGGGCTCAAGGCCGCGTATCTGAAGGCCGTCGAGATCCACAACCGGATCATGGAGGCCTACGAGGAGGAGTCGGCCCTGCTGTCCGCCACCTCACCCCTCGTGGAGCGCTACACGCGAGGGCTGTCCGACTGGGTGGCCGGCAACCACGAGTGGCACGCCACCAACACCCACCGCTACCACCTGCCCAACTACTGGTAGAGCGCGACTGAATGACAGAGCGTCAGATACAACGGCACAAGGAGTCACCGTTGACCATCGCCCCCGAAGCCGGCACCGCCGCAGCACCGGTGCCGTCCCAGTCCACGTACCAGACCCGCGTCGCGGACTACTGGAACGCCGAGGAGAACCCGGTCAACCTCGAACTCGGAAAGATCGACGACCTGTACCACCATCACTACGGCATCGGCGCCGCCGACCGCTCCGTGCTCGACGAGCCCGATCCCGCTCTGCGCGGCGAACGCATCACCGCCGAACTGCACCGGCTGGAACACGCCCAGGCCGAACTGCTCGCCACCCACCTGGGCCCGCTGACGCCCACCGATCGTGTCTTCGACGCCGGCTGCGGACGCGGCGGCGGCAGCGTGGTGGCGCATCTGCGCTACGGCTGCCAGGCGGACGGCGTCACGCTCTCCGCCAAGCAGGCCCAGTTCGCGAACGAGCAGGCCCGCAAGCGGAGCATCGACGACCGGGTCCGCTACCACTGCCGCAACATGCTCGACACCGGGCTGCCGTCCGGAGAGTTCGCGGCGTCGTGGAACAACGAGTCCACGATGTACGTCGAGCTGGACCTGCTGTTCGCCGAGCACGCCCGGCTGCTGCGCCGCGGCGGCCGCTATGTGGTGATCACCGGCTGCTACAACGACACCTACGGGCGCGCCTCCCGCGAGGTCTCCCTCATCAACGCCCACTACATCTGCGACATCCACCCACGCTCGGCGTACTTCCGGGCCATGGCCCGCAACCGGCTGGTCCCGGTCCATGTACAGGACCTGACCGAGGCGACGATCCCCTACTGGGAGCTGCGCCGCGAGGCCGAGCACCTGGTGACGGGCATCGAGGACACGTTCCTGACCGCGTACAAGAACGGCAGTTTCCAGTACCTGCTGATCGCGGCGGACCGCGTCTGAAGGACCGTCAGGACCGCGTCGGCCATGGGCGTTCCGTGGCCGACGCGGGTCTTCCCCCGTGGGCCCGGCTGTGCTTGCCTGGGGAGCCGTTTTCGGTGTCCGGGGCGGGAGTTGCCGTATGCGCAAGCCGTGGATCGTCGGGGTGCTGCTGGCCGCCGTGCTCCTCGGGGCGTGCGGGGACCCGGCGTCCGGGCCGGAGGCCGCCGCGCCGCCCGAGGTGCCGGAGGCGTCGGCCACCACCCACCAGCGGGCGCCCGCCTCGCCCGGCGCCTCTGCCAAGGCGCCCGCTGCGAAGGCGCCCTCCGTGCTGTATCTGGGCGACTCGCTCGCGATGGAGGCGCAGAAGGTACTCGGGCAGGAGCTGCGCCGCGGCCTACGGGCGACGTACACGAGCGCCCCCTACTCGGGAACCACCCTGTGCGACTACCTGGAAGGCACGGGCAAGCGGTCCCTCGTCCCCGTCGCGGACAAGGCGGCGGCCCTGGTGCGCCGGCTGCGGCCGGACTTCGTGGTGCTGCAGTTCTGGGGCAACGCGTGGGGTTACACACCGTGCATGGACGGGATCACGTACGACGCCTCCCCCGAGAAGTACTTCGCGCGGTACGCGGCCGACATGAAGCGGCTCGCCGACCAGATCGCCGCTGCCGGGGACGCCCGGATCGTCTGGGTGTCGCAGGGCCCGGACCCGATCACCCCCGAGCGGGTCCGGCGCGTCAACGCCCTCTACGAGGAGCAGGCCGCCGGCTCGGGCGACCTGGTCGCGGACGCGGGCAAGGCGGTGAGTGCGGCCGGGGCGCGTTACTCCTGGGTCCAGTACCTGCCGTGCACGGCGTACGAGCGCGAACACTCCGGGTACTGCACTCAGCCGGGCCGCGACCGGACGGCGCTGCACCGCGACGACGACTACCTGCACTTCTGTCTGGCGCCCACGACCTCGACACCGAAGCCCTGTCCGGTCCGCTCCCCCGGGATCCTGCGGATCACCCTGGAGATCACTCGGGCGATCCGCGAGAGTCCGTAGGCCGGGCTCACTCGCCCGCGTAGGCCTTGTCCAGGGCGGCGATGTCGAACTTGCTCATGGCCATGAACGCCTCGGTCACGCGGGCCGCCTTCGCCGGGTCGGGGTCGGTGATCATCTCCTGGAGCCGGTCCGGGACGACCTGCCAGGACACGCCGTACCTGTCCTTGAGCCAGCCGCACGGGCCGGGTTCGCCGCCGTTCTCGGTGAGCTTGGCCCAGTAGTAGTCGATCTCCTCCTGGTTCTCGCAGAAGATCATGAAGGAGGTCGCCTCGGTGAACTTGAACTGGGGGCCGCCGTTGAGCCCGAGGAACTTGTGGCCGTTGGCCGTGAACTCGACGGTCATCACGCTGCCGGCGGGCTGCATCGCTCCCTCGGGGTAGCGGGCGAGCTTGCCGACGCTGGAGTTCTTGAAGATCGAGACGTAGAAATGGGCGGCCTCCTCGGCCTGGCCGTCGAACCAGAGACACGTGGTGAATCCGTCGGTTGCCATGAGTACCTCCTGGGCGTGCGGAACGCTGTCATCTGTGTCGACCGATCCTCGCCCCGGAACTCATCGGTCGCGTGGCCGATTAATCCAGATGGCCGCTACACCCTTCCGCACTAGCATCCCGTTCATGACGTCTTCGCCCGCCGACAGCGGCATCCACCCCTTCCGTATCGACATCCCGCAGAGCGACCTGGACGACCTCCACCGTCGCCTCGACGCCACCCGGTGGCCGGATGAACTGCCCGGGGTGGGATGGGCGTACGGAGTTCCGTCGGAGTATCTGCGCGAGCTGGTGCGGTACTGGCGGCACGATTACGACTGGCGGGCCGCAGAGGCGCGGCTGAACGAGTGGCCGCAGTTCACGACCGAGATCGACGGCGCGCATGTGCACTTCGCTCATGTCCGCTCCCCCGAGCCCGATGCCACCCCGCTGATCATCACGCACGGCTGGCCGGGCTCGATCGTCGAGTTCCTCGACATCGTGGGGCCGTTGACGGATCCCGCGGCGCACGGCGGTGACCCCGCCGACGCCTTCCACGTCGTGCTGCCGAGCATCCCCGGCTTCGGGTTCTCCGGGCCCACCCGGGAGACGGGCTGGGAGGCGCGCCGGATCGCCGACGCGTGGGCCGAGTTGATGACACGCCTGGGCTACCAGCGGTTCGGCGCCCAGGGCGGCGACTGGGGCGCCGGCATCTCCCGCGAGCTGGGCCGCGTCCACCCCGACCGGTCCATCGGCATCCACCTCAACCTGCTGCCCGGTGCGCAGGCGGCCACCGAGCCGACCCCCGAGGAGCTTCAGGCGCTGAGCCCGCAGGAGCGCGAGCGCGCGCTCACCTCGTGGCGGCGGTGGGCCGATTGGTTCCGCGACGGGACGGGCTACTTCCATGTGCAGTCCACGCGGCCGCAGACCCTGTCGTACGCACTCACCGACTCCCCGGTCGGCCAACTCGCCTGGATCGTCGAGAAGTTCCAGGAGTGGACGGACTCCGGGCAGCTGCCCGAGGAGGCCGTGGACCGGGACCTGATGCTCACGAACGTGATGCTGTACTGGCTGACGGGCACGGCCGGTTCGTCCGCCCGGATCTACTACGAGCGCGCCCACGCCACGGGCGACCGGATCGCCGCTCCGCACGAGCCCTCGACCGCCCCGACCGCGGTGGCCTCCTTCCCCGGCGATCCGCAGATCCCGCTGCGCCACAAGGCGGAGCGGACGGAGAACATCGTGCGCTGGACGGAGCTCGACCGGGGCGGGCACTTCGCGGCGATGGAGGAGCCCGACCTGCTGGTGGAGGACGTACGGGCGTTCTTCCGGCAGTTGCGCGAGAAGGGCTGACCCGGCGCTCTGCCCGTGGCGAATCTGCCCCGGGCAGAGAAACCGCGTTCCGGCCCCGTCCGCGGTCGACAGTGGAGTCGACGGCATCCCCGCCACGACGAGGAGAACCGATGACACCACCGACCACGCTCGCCCCGCGGGCGGAGGAGGGCGACACCCCTCCCACCCGCTTCGACGACCAGCTCGCGTCCCAGCTGCTGGCGCAGCGCATCGTCCTGCTGGGCACCCAGGTCGACGAGGTCTCCGCGAACCGGGTCTGCGCCCAGCTGCTGATCCTGTCCGCGGAGGACCCGCGCACCGACATCGCCCTGTACATCAACAGCCCCGGCGGCTCGGTGCACGCCGGCCTCGCCATCTACGACACGATGCGGCTGATCCCGAACGACGTGTCGACGCTCGCCATGGGCTTCGCGGCCAGCATGGGCCAGTTCCTGCTGAGCGTCGGCGCCGAGGGCAAGCGGTGCGCGCTGCCGAACGCGCGGATCATGATGCACCAGCCGTCGGCGGGCATCGGCGGCACCACCGCGGACATCGAGATCCAGGCGGAGAACCTGGAGTTCACCAAGAAGACCATCGAGCGGATCACCGCGGAGCACACCGGCCAGAGTCCGGAGACCATCTCCCGGGACGGCGACCGCGACCGCTGGTTCACGGCCGAGGAGGCCAGGGAGTACGGCATGGTGGACCGGGTGGTGGAGTCCCTCACGGACGTCCGCCCGGCTTCCTCCCGACGACGGATGGGGCTGTGATATGGGGACCTACACGATTCCGAACGTCGTCGAGCGCACCCCGCAGGGTGAGCGGTCCTACGACGTGTTCAGCCGGCTGCTGTCGGAGCGGATCATCTTCCTCGGCACGGAGATCGACGACGGCGTCGCCAACGTCGTCATCGCGCAACTGCTCCATCTGGAGTCGGCGGCGCCGGAGAGCGAGGTCGCCATCTACATCAACTCCCCCGGCGGCTCGTTCACTTCGCTCATGGCGATCTACGACACGATGACGTACGTGCAGGCGCCGATCTCCACGTTCTGCGTGGGCCAGGCGGCGTCAACGGCGGCCGTACTGCTGGCCGGAGGGGACCCGGGCCGGCGGTTCGTGCTGGAGCACGCGCGCGTGCTGCTCGGTCAGCCCGCCAGCGGCGGCAGCCGGGGCGTGGTGTCCGATCTCGCTCTCCAGGCCAAGGAGATGGTCCGGATCCGCTCGCAGGTCGAGGAGGTGCTGGCCCGGCACACGCACCACGACATCGCCACGCTGCGCGCGGACATGGACCGCGACAAGGTGTTCACCGCGCAGGAAGCGGTGGCGTACGGGCTGGCCGACGAGGTGGTGAGCCGGCGCCTCGTGCGGGTCTGAGGCGCCGGCGCGTCCTCACGCGGCCAGGCACATCCCGTCGTACGACGAACCGGCCCTGCTGCGGCCGGCGCCCGGCACCCGGCGGCTGGTGATCCGCACGAGCTCGCCCTGCGCACGGGACAGCAGGTCGCCGAGGCCGAGCCCCAGGGCGTGGGCGGCGGCCGCGAGGACCTCCGAGGAGGCCTCCTTGCGGCCCCGCTCCACCTCCGAGAGATACGGCATGGAGATCCGGGCCGCGTCGGCCACGTCCTTGAGCGTGCGCTCCTGAGTCAGGCGCTCGCGGCGCAGGACGTCGCCGACCAGGTCGCGCCACAGGGGTTCCTTGGTCTCCCCCTGCGGTGACGGAGCGGCGGCCGGGCGCACGGCAGGCGGGCGCAGCGGAATGACGCGGGCTTCGTTCGGCGGTTGGTTGCTCACCACTTCAGACTAGATTCCCTGAACCTCGTGGGAAGGGATCAGCGTTCTGCTCTGGGGAGAATCGCCGGGAGGACCAACTCACCCTCCCGCCGACGGAGTTCGCCTGTCGACGTCTCCCGCCCGCGTCACTCGTCGGTCAGCCGCAGCAGCGCCCGCACCCGCTTGCCGACCGGCACCTTTTCCACGGTGACCTCCGCCGCGAGCGCGTGCACTATCTCCAGGCCGTGGCGGCCGACGCGCTCCGGGTCCTTGGGGTAGCGGCGGGGCAGGGCGGAGCTGCTGTCGTACACGGAGACCATGACGGCGTCGTCCGTGCCCTCCAGGTCCAGGATGTACGGGCCGTTGCTGTGCCGGTCGGCGTTGGTGACCAGCTCGCTGACCACCAGGAGCACCTTGTCCTCGGCGGGCTCGCCGATCGTGGCGCACCACTCGGTCCTGAGCCGGCCCAGGAACAGCGCGGCGAAGGACCGCGCCTCGGCGATGCATCCCGGTTCACCGCTGTAGTGCGCCGCCCGCCGAAGCGGTTCCACGGGCACGTCGAAACCAGTCGGAATCACTGCCCCGTCCACGTGCTCGATCATGCGTTTCTCTCTCGGAAGCCGGACTGGCCGGACGCTGCTGCACCAGTCCTCGTACCCAGAGCGGAGCCGCGCAGTCTCCATGCAGGTGGCGCTGTACGTCACAGCGAGGGTGAGCCCGACACGCTCCCACTCCTGCTCGCGGTGGACGCCGACTGTGACGTCGCGGTCGTGTCCCCGTCCGACGGCGGCTTGGAGGTGGAAGCCGACGTCTCGGGCGACGCGGATGTTTCGGGCTTCGTGGTCGTCGGCTCGCTCGTCGACGTCTGCGGGTTCGTCGAGGGCGAGGACGGGGCGGTCGACGTGGGCGGGCAGGGTGAGGCCGAACCGGGGGGCATCTCCGTGGCGTCGTCGGGCAGCGGGACGCACTTCGACGGGGAGCTCGGCGACGTCGGTGTCGACACGCTCACCGACGGGGAGGGCCTCACGGGCGGGCGGGTCTTCTTGTCCTTGCCGCCGTCGTCGCCGCGTTGCCGGGAGATCCACTCGTCGCGCTCGACGTCGAAGATGACGAAGACGTTGACGATCGTGACCGAGGGCGCGACCACCACGACGTTCGCGGAGCTGTACGACGGCCAGGTCTCACCCGTCCGCTTGAACGTGCCCTGCTGGGCGACCGGATCGGTCAGCGGGTTGCCGCAGGCGCAGCGCACCCGAGGCACTCCGCGGTCGTCGACGAGGACCGCCGTGCCGGCCTGGAGGACGGCCTGGTAGCTGGTGGCGGCGCCGTCGCGGTAGCCGTGGTTGGTGACGCGGGTGTCCATACGCAGCTGGACCGGGGTGAGCGAGCGCAGGTAGGAGGGGACGCCGGACGCGTCGACGTGGGCGACCGACGCGAACGCCCTGTTCTTCTCCGGGTCCGCCTGGAGGTACTCGATCTGCTTCTCGACGTCGCAGCTGGCCACGTTGCGGCTGCCGCCGTACAGGCCCGGTGCGCCGCCGTCGACACGCCGTACGGAGTTCGTGGGCGCCGGTTCGGCCGGGGACGGGGTGACGGGCGCGGCGGAGGTCTTCTCCGCCGTGGACTCGGTGAACGGGTCGGGGCCCTGCTTGTCCTTGGGCTGGCCGAAGACCTCGCCGCTGGCCACGGGGCTGGTGTCGCCGCCGCCTCGCGAGAGGACGACGGCGAGGACCACGGCGGCCACCACCACGGCGGTGAGCACCGCGATGCGGGGTACGGACTTCCACCAAGGGTGGTGGGGTTCGGGCCAGGGCCCTCCCGGACCGCCGTCGCCCGGAGGCTGCGAGGGTGGGCCGGAAGGGCCCGAAAGGGGGCCCGAGGGCGGTCCTGTGGGGCGGCCGGAGGACGGGGGTTCGACGCTCACGAAGCCTTCTTCCTCTTCTACTGTCCTTGTTGTCGTCTTTCGCAGCTCTTGTCGCTTTGTGGCGGTTTTCCCATTCTGTGCCTCGGTCCCGCGCCGCCCGCAAGCCGACGCGGACGGACCTCCCGGCGGGCGCACCGCAGCGGCGCTGCATAGCGTGGGCGGGGTGAGCGTGCTGACCCCCACCCGTCCGGCCGTGGCGAGCCATGGCTGGGTCCAGGCCCTCGCCGCGGTGCTGGCCGGGCTGGTCTCGATGGGGGTGGTCGCAGCGCTGGGACTGTGGGCGGCCGGGGCCTCTGAGCTCCCGGACAACGCCTTCCCGCGGGTCGTCGCCGCGACCGTGGTCACGGCGGTCGGCGGCACGGTCGAGCTCTCCGGCAACGCCGGCGGGCTGGCCGAGTCCGACGCCGGGCTGACCGTGATCCCGCTGTCCGTCACGCTCGTCGGAGCCCTCGTCCTGGCCGCCGGTTTCCTGCGGCCGCTGCGGCACCGGGCGGTCGCCGGCCCCGGGGAACTCGCCGGATGGGCGGCCAGGATCGCCGTGCTGTGGCTGGTCGGGCTGCTCGCGCTGGCCTACGCCGCCCGCCAGACCTTCTCCCTCTCCCTCGGCGACCTCGGGGAGGACGCCCTGGGTGACCTCGGTGACGTGTTCGGCATCTCACCGGAGGTCGGCTTCGAAACGGACGTCCCGGCGACGGTGTTCTTCGGCCTGCTGTGGCTGGCGGGCGTGCTGGTGCTGGCCCTGCTGGTCTCGCGCGGGGCTCCGCTGCCCGGCCGGCTGCTGCGCTTCCAGGAGTCGGTACGGCCGGCCGCGTACGCCATGGTGGTGCTGCTGTTCGCATGGGTCGGGCTGGGTGTCGTCATCGGCCTGGTCGTCGCGGCGACACGCGGGCATGCGGTCGAGACGCTCGCGGTGATCCTGCTCGGGATGCCGAACCTGGTGTGGCTCGCGCTCACGATCGGGCTCGGCGCGACATGGAACGGCCGGGTGGAGGGGCCGTTCGGGCTGCCCATGCCGCATGTCCTCGACGAGGTGCTGCGCGGCCGGGAGGTCGCCGAGCTGAATCTCGGCACGCTCGCCGAGCACGACGGCAGGGTGTGGTGGCTGGTCGCCGTCGACGCGGTGCTGCTGCTGGCGGTCGCGTTCGTGATGGCGCGGCGCTCACCCGCCCGGATGCGCGCCTGGCAGCACGCCCTCCACATGGCGGTCGCTCTCGCGCTCACGGTCCTGATGATCTGCCTCGTCGGCCGGATCTCCGCGCACTACGGCCTGTCGGTCCTGGGCATCGGCGACCTGGGCGGGGATCTGGGCGGCGAGCTGTTCCTGAAGCCCGAGGTGTGGACCGCGTTCGGGCTGGCGCTGCTGTGGGGGCTGGTCGCCGGGTTCCTCGGCGGGCTGCTGGCGCGGCCGGTGCGGCACAGGGGCGCGGTCGCGGCGCTCTGGGAACGATGACGTCCGCGCAACGGCCCGTGTCAACGAAGGGCGGGCTCGCGTTCACCGACGAAAGACCGGCTCGGCCCAGCGGGGTGGTGGTTTCGGGACGTCCTGCGCGGGCTCGTTCGGCTGCGCTACGGCCTTGAGGTCCACCTCCGTCGGCGCGCGCTCCGTGTCCGTGCCACCGGCCACGGCGGAGCGCAGGTCGGCGACGAGGGCGAGGCAGGAGTCGTGGCGGTCGTCGGGGTTCTTGGCCAGCGCCGTGGCGAACACGGCGTCGACGGACGCAGCGAAGTCCGGGCGGGCCTCGGTCAGGGGCGGCGGCTCGTCGTACTGGTGGGCCCACAGCAGGGCCATGTCGTCGTCGCGGCGGAACGGCGGGCAGCCGGCCAGGCACTCGTAGAGCACGCAGGCGAGCCCGTAGACGTCGCAGCGCGCGTCGACCGGCCGGCCCGAGATCTGCTCGGGGGCCACGTAGTCCAGCGTGCCGACGAACTGGCCGACGCTCGTGAAGCCGGTCAGGGACAGCGACTTCTTCGTCAGGCCGAAGTCGGTGAGGTAGACGTGCTCGGGGTGGTCGCTGTCGGTGCCGCGCGAGACGAGGATGTTGCCGGGTTTGACGTCCCGGTGGACCAGCCCGTGCTCGTGCGCCGCGTCGAGGGCGGAGGCGACCTGTACGGCGATGCGCAGGGTCGTCGCGGGCGGCAACGGGCGCCCGCGGTCGAGGAGATGGCGCAGGTCGCTGCCCTCGACGTAGCGCATGGCGATGTACAGGACACCGTCCGTCTCGCCCGCCTCGAAGACCGGCACGATGTGCGGATGGTCGATCGCGGCGGCCACCCGGGACTCGTGGCTGAAGCGGCGGCGGAAGGTGTCGTTGCGGGCGAGTTCGGGGGCGAGGAGCTTCAACGCGACGGTGCGCTCCAGGCGCAGGTCCCGGGCGCGGTAGACCACGGCCATGCCGCCCCGGCCGATCTCGCGCTCGATGCGGTAGCCGGCGACCTTCCGGCCGATCAGCTCGGAGGGCCGGCCCGAGAAGAGGCTCGTGTCACGGGTCATCGGTCGTCACGATCTGGGTCGGGGCGTGTCCGTGGTCCGCCTGGTCGCGGGGTCCGTCGTCGATCGTGTAGGTGCTCAGCCGGTCGCCCTGCGCGTACACCCACCGTCCGCGGTCGGCGTCGTACAGCCACACGGACTCCCCGTCGACGACGACCCCGATCCGCAGTCCCCGCGTACGGACGCGGAAGGTCTCGCCGTCCAGGTCGCCGGCCGCCAGGTCCTCGACCGCGGACCGGTAGGCGGTCAGCGCCTGATCGGCGCGGGAGAGCAGGGGGCGCGGGTCGGCGGTGCGGGTGAGCGGTCCGCCGTCGGCGGTGGGCGGGTCCTGGGGTACGGCGACCAGGAAGCGGCCGTCGACCCAGGCCGACCAGCCGTTGGCGCACACGATGTGCCCCCAGTCGCCGCGCCGTTCGACGAGCTGGATGGGCAGGAACGGGTCGAGGGGCACGGTGGGCCGGGCGGGATCGGGGGCCTCCCAGGCGGGCATGCCGTACCGGGGGACGACGTGGGTGGGCCGGAAGCCGGGGGAAGCCATCGTCTGGACCTCCTACTTCCGCATCACTACGGGTTCGTGCCGGCGCAGCAGCCGGGAGACGAGGTAGCCGAAGGCCCCGGAGAGCACGACCAGCATGGCCACGTTGAACAGCCACACGCCGGCCGAGTGCTCGAACAGGGGATCGCCGGTCAGCTCGCCGGGCACGATCCGGGACAGTTCGACGGTGCCGGCCATCGCGCCGAGCGCCCAGCGCGAGGGCACCAGCCAGGACAGCTGTTCAAGTCCTGGCACGCCGTGCAGCTTCAGCAGGGCGCCGCAGAAGACGACCTGGACGATGGCGAGCAGCACCAGCAGCGGCATCGTCACCTCCTCCTTGCGCACCAGCGCCGAGACGAGCAGGCCGAGCATCATCGCCGTGAACGCCAGCAGGGCGACGGCCACGGTGATTTCGACGAGCGGCGGCATCAACACGCCTTCGCCACCCGGTGCGTTGAGATCGACGCCGAGCAGGGCGACCAGGGTCAGCACGACCGCCTGCAGCACGGTGACCGTCCCCAGCACCACCACCTTGGACATCAGGTACGCCGATCTGGACAGGCCGACCGCCCGCTCCCGCTGGTAGATGACGCGCTCCTTGACGAGTTCCCGCACGGCGTTCGCCGCGCCGGTGAGGACTCCGCCGACGCACAGGATCAGCAGCGCGTTCATCGCCGTCTCCTGGGTCAGCTTGCTGCCCGCCAGGGCGCGGGCCATCGCGCCCATCACGAACGGCAGGGCGACCATGATGGCGAGGAAGGTGCGGTCGGCGGCGAGCGCGGTGGTGTAGCGGCGGACCAGCGTGCCGAGCTGGGCGCCGCGGCTGCGCGGCCGGGGCGGCCGGGTGATGACGACCGGGCCGGTGCGCGGCCGCCGGGGCTGTGCGGTCGCGTCGGTGACGTACTGCCGGTGGAAGAGCGAGGTCCGGTAGTCGCCCGCCCAGTCCCGCTCCTGGTCGCGTTCGAAGGCCTCGAAGGCCTCCGGCCAGTGCTCGAAGCCGAAGAAGAGCAGGGCCTCGTCCGGCGGGCCGTAGTAGGCGATCCGTCCGCCAGGCGCGAGCACCAGGAGCCGGTCGCAGACGTCGAGGCTGAGCACGCTGTGGGTGACGACGATGACGGTACGCCCGTCGTCGGCCAGGCCGCGCAGCATGTGCATCACCGAGCGGTCCATGCCCGGGTCGAGCCCGGAGGTCGGCTCGTCGAGGAACAGCAGAGACGGCTTGGTCAGCAGCTCCAGGGCGACGCTGACCCGCTTGCGCTGCCCACCCGACAGGCTGTGCACGGGCTGCTCGGCGCGCTGTTCCAGACCCAGTTCGTGGATGACCTCGTCGACCCTGGCCCGGCGCTCGGCCTTGGCGGTGTCCTGCGGGAAGCGCAGTTCGGCAGCGTAGGCCAGGGCACTGCGGACGGTGAGTTGTGCGTGCAGGATGTCGTCCTGCGGGACGAGGCCGATGCGCTGACGCAGCTCGGCGTAGTCGCGGTAGAGGTCGCGGCCGTCGTACAGCACGGTGCCGTGGCCGGCGGGGCGCTGGCCGGTGAGGGCGCCCAGCAGCGTGGACTTCCCGGCGCCGCTCGGGCCGACGACGGCGAGCAGGCACTTCTCCCCCACCGGGAAGGAGACGTGGTCGAGCAGGGTCCTGCGGCCGTGGTCGACGAAGACCGCGAGGTCCTGCACTTCGAGGGAGATCTCCCCGGTGTCGACGTACTCCTGCAGCTGGTCCCCGACCAGGCAGAACGCGGAGTGGCCGATCCCGACGACGTCACCGGGGCCGAGAGGCGCCACGGCGACGGGACTGCCGTTGAGGTAGGTGCCGTTGTGGCTGCCCAGATCGGCGATCTCGTACGTCCCGTCGGGCAGGGCGCGCAGCTCGGCGTGGTGGCGGGAGACGATCAGGTCGTCGATGACCAGGTCGTTTTCGGCGGCGCGGCCGATGCGGACGGTACGGGTGGACAGCGGGCGGACGGAAGTGGGCTGCCGGAAGGTGCCGGTGCGGTCGGGCATCGAGACCGCCGAGGGACGTTCCGGCGCGGCCGTCCGGCCGGGGCGGTCCAGCAGCACCGCGCGAGGGCCGTCGGAGGGGTTGCCGAAGCGGATGACAGTGCCGGGGCCGACGTCCCACGCGTGGATGCGGCGGCCTTCGGTGTAGGTGCCGTTCGTGCTGTTGTCGTCCTCGAGGGTCCAGTGGTCGGCCTCGGGGCGCAGCACCGCGTGGTGCCAGGAGACGCGGGCGTCGTCGATGACGATGTCGCTGAGCGGGTCGCGTCCGACGTGGTAGTCACGGCCCGGGGCCACCAGGGTGGAGCCCGACTCGGTCTCCACGACGAGTACGGGCGCAGTCGGTGCGAACGAACGCTCCGCCATGCCAGGATTCTATCGATCTGCCCATATATGTGCCTGCCCGGGCGCCGGAGGGCTGGATCACCCGGGACTTGGACCACCCGGGACTTGGATCACCCAGGGCAGACATCACTCGGGCCAGAGATCACTCGGGGCAGCGGGCTCACCCGACGGACACGACCAGCGCCGGGATGGTCCGCTGCATACGCAGCGCGTCCACCGACTCGGCGAGCAGTTCGTACTCGGTGGTGTCGTCGCTCACCGCGAGCCTCACCAGTCGCCCGGCCGCCAACTCGTCGGCGACCAGCTCCTGTTGAGCGACGTCGCCACACCAGGTGCGCAGTACGGCCGGCACGTCGGGCACGGTGCCGGCGACCGGGACGAGCGCGCCGGGCGGGAAGTGCTCGGCGTCGGGTTGCGGGTCTAATCGCTCGGCGATCCAGGAAGCCCGGTCGCGTAACCACCACAGGGCAAGGGCCAGGGTGGGCGCCCGGTAGGTTCCCAGGGGTACACCGATGCGCCGTCCGCCGCAGACGCCGTATGCGGTGACATGGCACAGGAACTCGTCGTGCACGTAGCCTCCCCCGTGTTGCCGTGTTCGCCTCTCGGCGGACCTCGCTTTCCGTGCGGCTCGTGAGCGGTGTGTAAGGGCGCCGTCGCCCCATGTGAGGCACCCTAGTAGTCGAGTATGTTCACTACTGAAACACTGTCACCACGACTTTCCGGCCACTCTCCTGGCATATTCACAGCCGGTGTTGGCCGAAATGCGGCGGGTACACGTCAACCTCGGGGAATGACCGGGGCATAACCTCGGACGATGAATTCCGTGCCTCGCAGCGGTCTGACCAATGAAGGCCGCGAAGACCACCGCGAGGGAGGACACCATGACCACGAGCGGGAAAATGACCACGAGCGGGAGCATGGACGCGGAATTCACCGCCGTCCTGGTCAAGAGCCCCAGCAAGGGCGGGTGGACCTATGTCGTCTGGCCGGAGTCCGCCGACTTCTTCGGCACCCGCGGGCTGGTCAAGATCCGCGGGACCGTCGACGGACATCCGTTCCAGAGTTCGTTCATGGCCCTCGGAGCCGGCACCCACAAGCTTCCCGTCAAGGCCGATGTGCGCAAGGCCATCGGGAAGCGGGAGGGCGACTCCGTCACCGTTCACCTGACGGAACGGCTCAGCCCTTGATCACCGCGTCGATCCGGGCCAGTTCCTCGGCGTCGAAGTCGAGGTTGCGGGCGGCGGCGACGCTGTCCTCGATCTGCTGCGCACTGCTCGCACCGACGAGTGCCGAGGTCACCCGGCCGCCGCGCAGCACCCAGGCCAGGGCCAGCTGCGCCAGGGTCTGGCCGCGGGACTTGGCGATGTCGTCGAGGGCGCGCAGCTTGCCGACCAGGTCCTCGGTGACCGCGTCCGAGTTCAGGAAGGGACTGCCGCTCGCGGCCCGCGATCCCTCCGGGATGCCGTCGAGGTAGCGGCCGGTCAGCAGGCCCTGCTCCAGCGGGGAGAAGACGATGGAGCCGACCTGGAGCTCGTCCAGGGCGTCGAGGAGGCCCTCGTCCTCGGGGCGGCGGTCCAGCATCGAGTAGCGCGGCTGGTGGATGAGGAGCGGGGTGCCCAGCTCACCGAGGATGCGGGCGGCCTCACGGGTCTGCTCGGCCGAGTAGTTGGAGACACCGACGTACAGCGCCTTGCCCTGCTGCACCGCCGAGTGCAGGGCGCCCATCGTCTCCTTCAGCGGAGTGTCCGGGTCGGGGCGGTGCGAGTAGAAGATGTCGACGTAGTCCAGGCCCATCCGCTGCAGGCTCTGGTCGAGCGAGGACAGCATGTACTTGCGCGAGCCCCACTCGCCGTACGGGCCGGGCCACATCAGATAGCCGGCCTTGGTGGAGATGACCAGCTCGTCCCGGTACGGCGCGAAGTCCGCCTTCAAGGCCTCACCGAACGCCGACTCGGCGGCCCCGGGCGGCGGGCCGTAGTTGTTGGCCAGGTCGAAGTGGGTCACGCCGAGGTCGAAGGCGCGGCGCAGGATGGCCCGCTGCGTCTCGACGGGGCGGTCCGGGCCGAAGTTGTGCCACAGTCCGAGGGACAGTGCGGGGAGTTTGAGGCCGCTGCGTCCGGTGCGCCGGTAGGGCATGTCCGCGTAGCGGTCGGTGTGTGCGGTGTACAACGCGACTCCAGAGGGGTTGGCACACGTGAGGACGGTTCCGCAGAACCGGTATGCGACCGGTATTCCAGTCGCCGCCCACTCTGTCGTGACCTGCGGGCAGTGGTCCAACAGGTAAATCCGATGGGATTCAGCGGCTACGCTGCTCAATCATGGAACTGCGCCATCTCCAGCACTTCGTGGCGGTCGCCGAGGACCAGCACTTCACCCGGGCGGCCGAACGCCTGATGGTGTCCCAGTCGGGCCTGTCGGCGTCGATCCGGGCACTGGAACGGGAGTTGCAGACCCCGCTGTTCGTGCGGACCACCCGCCGGGTGACGCTCACCCCGGCCGGACGGGCGCTGCTGGGCGAGGCGGAACGGATCCTCGCGCAGGTACGGGCGGCCCACGAGGCGGTGGCCGCGGTGCAGGGCGTGCTGCGCGGGATGCTGGCGCTCGGGTCCGAGCAGTGCATCGCCGGGGTGCATGTGGCGGGGCTGCTCGCGGCCTTCCGGCGGCAGCATCCGGACGTGGAGATCTGCCTGCGCCAGGCGGGGGCGGGCGCGCTCGCGGAGGAGGTCGCGGCTGGGCGCCTGGACCTGGCCTTCGCGGTACGGACGGCCGACGAGGACATCGACCAGCTGCGAGTCGTACCGCTGACCAGCGAGCCGATGACCGTCCTGTGCCATCCGAGCCACCGGCTCGCGACCGCCGGCGCCGCGGTCACTCCCGAGGAGCTGGGCGGCGAGGTCTTCGTCGACTTCCACCCGGACTGGGGGCCGCGCCGCACCACCGACGCCGTGTTCGCCGCGACCGGCGTCCGGCGGACCGTCGCCCTGGAGGTGAACGATGTGCACAGCCTCCTGGACCTGGTGGACGAGGACCTCGGCATCGCCGTCGTACCGCGCCACTTCCGGCACAAGCGCCGGTCGCTGACCGCACTGCCGGTGAAGGGCACCGGCGAGACGGTCTACGAGACGGTCGCCCTGCTGCCGCGCGCGCAGGCGACGAGCCCAGCGGCCCGGGCGCTGATGGCGCTGCTGGAAACGGAAGGCGCATGACGGCCGGTTGCGCGATGGTGGAGCCATGCATGCCAAGGACATCCTCATCGACGGATACAACCGCATCCAGGAAGAAGTCCATGCCGCCGTCGAGGGCCTCGACCCCGACGACCTGCACGCCCGCCCCTCCGCCGACACCAACTCCATCGCCTGGCTGATCTGGCATCTCACCCGCGTCCAGGACGACCACATCGCCGACGCCTTCGAGCTCGACCAGGTGTGGCTGACGCAGGATTTCCAGAAGACCTTCGGGCTGGACCTGCCACGCCATGACACCGGGTACGGGCACACCGCCGCGAAGGTCGACAAGGTACGGGTCGACTCCGGTGACCTGCTGACCCGCTATTACGACGCCGTGCACGCCCAGACCCTCGGGGCGCTGCGCGAGGTGGCCGCCAAGGATCTGGAGCGCGTCGTGGACGAGCGCTGGGACCCGCCGGTCAGCCTGGGTGTACGGCTGGTCAGCGTCCTGTCCGACGATCTCCAGCACGTCGGACAGGCCGCCTACCTCCGCGGGCTGCTGAAGAGCTCCTAGCCCGCGAGCCGCTTCACAGCGCGGCCGCGTACCCCGGCAGGACGACGTCCTCGATGAGGGCCTTGCGCTCGTCGAACGGGATGAACGCGCTCTTCACGGCGTTCACCGTGACCGTGCGCAGGTCCTCGACCGTCCAGCCGGCCTCCTCGACCAGCAGGGACATCTCGCGCGTCATCGTCGTACCGGACACCAGTCGGTTGTCGGTGTTGAGGGTGACGCGGAAGCCGAGGTCCTTGAGCGCGGTGATCGGGTGCTCGGCGATCGAGGTGGCGGCGCCGGTCTGGAGGTTGGAGGTCGGGCACATCTCCAGCGCGACACGGCGGTCGCGCACCCAGCCGGCCAGACGGCCGAGCTTGCCGTCCACTATGTCGTCGGTGATGCGCACGCCGTGACCGATGCGCTGGGCGCCGCACACCTGGAGGGCCTGGTGGATGCTGGGCAGGCCGTGCGCCTCACCGGCGTGGATGGTGAACGGGACGCTCTCGCGGCGCAGGTGCTCGAAGGCGTCGAGGTGGTCGGCGGGCGGGAAGCCGTCCTCGGCACCGGCGATGTCGAAGCCGACCACACCCGCGTCCCGGAAGGCCACGGCCAGGTCGGCGGCCTCGCGGACCCGGTCGAACATCCGCATCCCGCACAGCAGGGTGCCGACGCGCACCGGAGTACCGGCGGCCGCGGCCTTCGCCATACCGGCGGCCAGGCCCTCCTGGACGGTCTCGACGACCTCGGCGAGGGTCAGCCCGCCGTTGGTGTTCAGCTCGGGGGCGTAGCGCACCTCGCCGTACACGACACCGTCGGCGGCCAGGTCGAGGACGTACTCCTCGGCGGTGCGCAGCAGCCCCTCGCGGGTCTGCATCACGGCGAGGGTGTGCTCGAAGGTGGCGATGTAGCGGACCAGGTCGCCGGAGTTCGCGGCCTCGAAGTACCAGGCGGCGAGCTCGTCCGGGTCGGTGGTCGGCAGGGTGTGGCCGACCGCCTCCGCGAGCTCCACCACGGTGGCGGGGCGCAGGCCGCCGTCGAGGTGGTCGTGCAGGACGGCCTTGGGGAGGCGGCGGATCACTTCGGCGTCTACGCGCGTAGCAGTTGTCATGGCGGGTCTTTCCTTGAGCCTTGAGCGGGGTGGTTCGGAGCGACGGGAGGGAGGCGGGTCAGCCGGCGGGCTGGAGCAGGTCCCAGCGGTTGCCGTACAGGTCCTGGAAGACGGCGACGGAGCCGTACGGCTCATGCCGGGGCTCCTCCAGGAAGGTCACGCCGGCGGCGAGCATGCGGGCGTGGTCGCGGGCGAAGTCGTCGGTGTGCAGGAAGAACCCGACGCGCCCGCCGGTCTGGTCACCGACCCGGGCGCGCTGCCCGTCGCCCTTGGCCCGGGCCAGCAGCAGACCGGCGCCCTCGTCGCCGGGCTGGACGACGACCCAGCGGGAGCCGTCGGGGCGCGGGGTGTCCTCGACGAGCCGGAAGCCGAGGGCTTCGGTGTAGTGGCGGATCGCCTCGTCGTAGTCGTCGACGACGAGGGTGACCAGGGCGATGCGTCTCATCGGGGCCTTCCGGGAGGTGCGATTGACGGGAGAGGTTATACGTAAAACCTGCCTGACGCCAGTCGCTGGAGGAACAGACGCCGGTCGCCCGAGGGGCGGACGCCGGTCACCCCCGTGGACCTAGGGCGCAGGCCCGATCCGAGCCGGGCCCCGGGCCCGATCCGCACCGCCCGCTCCCTCGGTACCGTCCCGGCCATGACGATCACCGAGCCGCCCCGCGGCCCCGAGCAGCGCAAGCGCGATCTCCTGGACCGGCTGGAGAAGGAGATGGACGTCTGGGTGGCCACGGCCGACGCGGACGGGCTGCCCTGCCTGGTCCCGCTCTGGTTCGTGTGGGACGGCGAGTCCCTGTGGCTCGCGACACGGCTGACCACGCCGACCGGCCGCAACCTGCGCGAGGGCGGACGGACCCGGCTGGCGCTCGGGGACACGCTGGACGTCGTCCTCGTCGACGGCGACACCGAGATGTACGCCGCCGAGGATGTGCCGGGAGCCGCGGCCGAGGCGTTCCTCGCGAAGACGGGATGGGATCCCCGGGCGGACAGCCTGCCGTACGTCTACTTCCGGGTACGTCCGCGCACGGTCCAGGCGCGGAACGGGGAGCACGAGATGCGCGGCCGGTACCTCATGCGAGACGGGGTGTGGAGGGCCTGAGCCGGGTGTACTTCTTTTCCCGCACGGGTGTTACCAGGGAGTAATCGCCGGTGGTTTGATGTGCGGCGCCACTCCACCCCCTCACCCTCAGGGAGATCCAGTGACGCTCTTCGCACCGCGCCGCACCCCGGGCGCAGCCGTGCTCACCCTCGCGCTCGCCACCACCGGGCTCGCGGGCACCGCCCCCACCGCGACGGCCGCCGACCAGGCCCCGCCGTTGCGGGTGCTGTCGTACAACGTCTTCCTCTTCAGCAAGACCCTGTACCCGAACTGGGGCCAGGACCACCGGGCGGCGGAGATCGCGAAGGCGCCCTTCTTCCGCGGGAACGATGTCGTGGTGGTGCAGGAGGCCTTCGACAACTCCTCGTCCGACGCGCTGAAGTCCGCGGTGGCGGGCGAGTACCCGTACCAGACGCCGGTGGTGGGGCGGAGCAAGGACGGCTGGGACGCGACGGGCGGGGCGTACTCGGCGACGACGCCCGAGGACGGTGGGGTCACGATCCTCAGCAGGTGGCCGGTACTGCGCAAGGAGCAGTACGTGTTCAAGGACGCGTGCGGGGCGGACTGGTGGTCCAACAAGGGCTTCGCGTATGTGGTGTTGAACGTGAACGGCGCCAAGGTGCATGTCGTCGGCACGCACGCCCAGTCGACCGACCCGGGCTGTGCCGCCGGTGAGGCCGCCGCGATGCGCAGCCGGCAGTTCAAGGCGATCGACGCGTTCCTGGACGCCAAGAACATCCCCGCGGGTGAACAGGTCCTGGTCGCCGGGGACTTGAACGTCGACTCGCGCACCGCCGAGTACGCCTCGATGCTCGCCGACGGAGGGCTGGTGGGCGCCGACGCGCGGACCGGGCACCCGTACTCCTTCGACACGCAGGACAACTCCATCGCCCGCGACCGCTACCCCGACGACCCCCGCGAGGACCTGGACCACGTCCTGCACCGCGCGGGTCACGCCCGTCCCACGGTATGGAAGAACGAGGTCGTCAAGGAGCAGAGCGCGCCCTGGACGGTGACGAGCTGGGGCACCGACTACACGTACACCAACCTCTCGGACCACTATCCGGTGACCGGGTACGCGGGCTGAGCGACGACCCGACGGCCCCGGCTCAACCGGTCTGCTGCCGCGCCGCGTTGAGCCGGGCCAGCTCGTCGTCGGTGAGGCGCAGCGCGCCCGCGGCCACGTTCTCGACCAGGTGGTCGGGGTTGCCGGTGCCGGGGATGGCGAGGACGTGCGGGCCCTGGTGCAGGGTCCAGGCGATGCGTACCTGGGCGGGGCTCGCGCCATGCGCCCGCGCCACGGCGAGCACCTCGTCGTCGTGGGCGGTGGTCGCGCCCCGCTCCCCCGTCTCGCCGGCCACGGCGTAGAACGGCACGAAGGCGATGCCCTGCTCGCCGCACTGGCGAAGGAGTTCGTCGGCCTCGGGGTCGGGCCGGTCGAGCGCGTACCGGTTCTGTACGCAGACCACGGGCGCGATGGCCTGCGCCTCGGCGAGGTGCCGTGGCTCGACGCCGGAGATGCCGAGGTGCCGGACCAGGCCCGCCTCGCGCAGCTCGGCCAGCGCGCCGAAGTGCTCGGCGAGGGAGTCCTGCCCCATGCGGCGCAGGTATACGACGTCCAGGTGGTCGCGGCCGAGCTGGCGCAGATTCTCCTCGACGTGGCCGCGCAGCTGGTCGGGGCGGGCCGAGGTCCCCCACTCGCCGTGGTAGTCGCGGTAGGGGCCGACCTTCGTGGCGATGACCAGGTCGTCGGGGTACGGCGACAGTGCGCTGTTGATCAGTTCGTTGGCCGAGCGGAGCGCCGAGAAGTAGAAGGCGGCGGTGTCGATATGGGTGACGCCGAGCTCAACCGCCTTGCGCAGTACCGCGATCGAGCGGCCCCGGTCGCTCGGCGTCCCGTGGTGGAAGGCGGCACTGCCCGTCAGCCGCATCGCGCCGAAGCCGACGCGGCTCACGGACAGGTCGCCGAGTTTCCAGGTGCCCGCGGCGTCCGCGGTGATCGTTTCGGAGGTCATCGGCGGAGTCTCGCACACGCCTCGGGCACCGGGGGGCATCAGCAGTACAGGTTGCCGCCCGGGGAGACGCCGAGGATCTGCGTGAACCGCTGGTAGGCGCTGACGCGGCTCTGCACCTGGGCCGGGTTCTTGCCGTCGCACTCCAGGGAGCCGTTGACGCTGCGGATCGTCTGGCCGAAGCCGGCCTGGTTGACCATGGCGTTGTGAGGGGTCATGGTGCCGGGGCCGTTCTGGGTGTTCCAGTACCACAGGCCGGTCTTCCAGGCCACGGCCGCCTCGTTCTGCACCCGCCAGGGGTTGCCCAGCAGGTCGATGCCGAGGGCGTCGCCCGCTGCCTTGTAGTTGAAGTTCCAGCTGAGCTGGATGGGGCCGCGTCCGTAGTAGGCGGCCTGGCCGGCGGGGCAGCCGTACGGCTGGCTCCAGTCGCAGTAATGGGGGTAGTTGGCCTGGTTCTGCTCGACGATGTGGACCAGGCCGCCGGTCTCGTGGTTGACGTTGGCGAGGAAGGCGGCCGCCTCCTGCTTCTTCACCGTGTCGCTGCCGGTGTTGGCGAAGCCGGGGTAGGCGCTGAGGGCGGCGGTGAGGCCGCTGTACGTGTAGAACGAATTCCGGTTCGGGAACATCTGGTTGAACTGCGACTCGTTCACGACGAAGCCGGCGGCGGACGCGCTCGGGGCCGGCTGGAGCAGCAGCGCGGCGCTGCCCAGGGCGAGTGAGGACAGGAGTGCGGCTATGCGGCGCCTCGACACGGGATCAACTCCTTTGCGGAGCACGGCCGCACCCGGACAAGGGCAGGGCGAGGCAGAGCCTTGTGCGCACGCGCCGACTGGGTCGGCCACGGCGGTGGGGGCGGCCGTGGTGGGGGGTGTGGAGACCCACTGAACCGCGTTGGTCTGTACCAGTCAAGACTTTGGTCTGTACCAATCACGGGTGAAGGACAGTCAACCCGCCCGATGGCTCCGGGAGTTGAAGAGGCTCCTGATCACCGCCCCGCTCGGCCCGCGTACGCACGGACATCGGCGTCGGGGTCGTCCACCGCGGTGGCCAGCGCCGTACGGGCGTCGTCGTGCGCGGTGTGGCGCGACAGAGCGAGTACGGCTGCCTTGCGCACGTCGGCGTCGGCGTCGCGCAGCAGCTCGGCGAGCGCGGGGACGGCATGGTCCGGCGCAGCCCCGCCGAGGGCGGTCGCCGCGCCCGCACGGACCTGCCAGGCCGGGTCGGTGAGCGCCGCTGTCACGGTGGCGAGGAGTGCCTCGGGGACGCCGAGGACACCCAGGGTCTGCAGGGCCGCAGCGCGTACCAGGATGCCGGGGTCGTGGATCAGGTGGCGCAGGGCGTCCGGCGTATCTGCGTCCCGGTCGAGGTGCGCGGCCAGGGCGGCGAACCCGCGCGCCACGCCGACCCGCACCTCGCGCGCGGCGTCGCCCGCCGCCTCGGGCAGCGCCTGGACCGCGCCCGGTAGTCGGCGGCGAGGACGTCCTCGTGGGGCCGTGCGCCCCCGGGAAATCTCCCGGTCAGCACCAGGTGCCGCAGCAGGTCCGCGAGCTGACGCGCCCGGTCGGTACGCAGCCGTCGGCGGCGGGCGGCGCGGTGTGCTCGCGGGTTCGTTCGGCTGGCATGGGGCGACCATACCGACGCCGCCCGCTCAGTGGTGTTGCTGAATCATTGCGCCACCTGAGCCCCCTTCACCACGCCGCTGACCTGCGACTTTCCGGGAGGTGGGACCAGTTTCGCCACTACGCCCGCGGCACGGCCGACGTCACGTGGCGCTCTGCGTCGGCGCTTGCTCCAGCGTGTCGACCAGTCGCGCGAGCAGACCGTGCAGCAGTTCCTCGTCGCCCTCGCTGAGCACCGGCAGGCCCTCGCGGACCTCGCGGCTGATCCGCCGCCAGTAGGTCTCGCCTCGCGGGGTGAGGTGGGCGAGGATGCGGCGCCGGTCCAGCGGATCGACCCGGCGGTACACGAGGTTCTGGTCGACGAGGTGATCGACCAGCTTGGTCAGCGTCGCCGGGGGCAGGAAGGCCGCTTCGGCCACCGCCGTCATGGAGTGGCCCTCGCCGTCGGAGAGCTGGGACAGCACCCGCCAGGCGTCGAGCGAACAGCCGTCCTCGTCGAGGACGCCCTGCAGCCGGCGCGCGGCCAGTCGTTCGGCGCGCGTCAACAACCGCATGAGGTCCTGGGGCTGACGCGGAGGTGGGGTAGCCATCCTGCTCCTCGGTCCCGGGGTGCCGACCATCGTACAAGTGTCGTTTCACCAAAGGATCGTCCACGCTCACCACTTCCACACCTCCCGGCCCGCGAGACGGGTCTGGAGTTCACCGTGCGGACCCGGAATCATGACCGCATGTTCCAGCTCGATCCCCATCCGCTCGACTGGTTCACCGTCGACGACTCCGTGCTCAGCGTCGCTCTCGTGTTCCCCATGCAGGGCGCCGCGGGCATCTTCGGCCCGACCTGCGAGCTGTGCGCACAGCTCGCCGCCCAGGAGGTCAACCACGCGGGCGGCGTGCTCGGCAAGGAGCTGCGGCTGCTGCCGGTGGACGGCGGCGCCGAGCCTCGTGAGATCGCCGACCGGGTCGAGGCGCTGGTGGATCTGGGGGTCGTGCAGGGTGTCACCGGCTGGCACATCTCCTCGGTGCGCCAGGCGCTGGCCCCGCGCATCGCGCACCGGGTGCCGTATGTGTACACGGCGCTGTACGAGGGCGGGGAGCACACGACGGGCGTCTTCCTGACCAGCGAGACACCGGACGATCAACTGCGGCCCGCGATGCGGCTGTTGGCGGGCGAGCGCAGGGTGCGCCGGTGGTTCGTCGTCGGCAACGACTATGTGTGGCCGCGGCGCACGGCGCGGGCCGCGCGCGCGTATGCGCACGAGTCGGGGGGCGGCATCTGCGGGCAGGCGTATCTGCCGCTGGGCACCCACGACTTCGACGACGTGCTGCGCCGGATCGAGCAGTCCGAGAGCGACGCCGTCCTGATGCTCCTGGTGGGCAACGACGCCGTCCGCTTCAACCGGGCGTTCGCCGCGGCCGGCCTCGACCAACGGTGCCTGCGCCTGAGCACGCTCATGGACGAGAACATGCTGATGGCCAGCGGCCCCACGGCGACCGCCGGTCTCTACAGCACCGCCGGGTTCTTCGCCTCGCTCGCCAACCAGGACACCCTCGACTTCCACGGCCGGTACGCCGGGCGGTACGGCATCGAGGCGCCGGCGCCCGGGAGTCTCGGCGAATCGTGTTACGAGGGCGTGCTGTTGCTCGCCGCGCTCATCGCCCGGGCCGGGACGCTGGACGTGACGGCGATCGGCGCGAGTGCCGAGTCGGTGTCGTACGAGGGACCGCGCGGGTTGCTGTGGCTGCGGGACAGCCACGTCAAGCAGCGCATCTACCTCGCGCAGGCGGACGGCGTGGACTTCGACGTGCTCACCCAGCTCGACCTCGACGGCGCGCACCCTTGACATGCACCTCACCACACCCAGATACTTCCCACAGGAAGTATCTAGAATGCCTCGGGCGAACTGTGAATTCCGGTGCGGAATTCGTCCCGAGGCTTTTTTGTTTCCCGCTTCGTTGCCTGCGGCGAGCCGGAAGATACAGCTGGGAAAGTATCTCGAAACGCCGTGGAAACAGGGTGACTTGAGGCTGTGGACCGCACTTCAGGGACCCTGAAGGGCTGCTGATTCCTTCCTTTTCAGGTGTCCTCGTCATGGGGACAAGGAGGTTCACTTGTCCAGCCTTCACCACATTCACCGGCGCCGCTTCCTGGCCGGTACCGCGGCCCTCGCCGCCGTCGTCGCGCTCTCGGCGTGCGGCGCGAAGACCGACGCGGCGGGTTCGTCCGACAAGGCCGCGAAGATCGACGTCAGCGGTGACACGGTCAAGGTCGGCCTGCTCAACTCGCTGTCCGGCACGATGGCGATCAGCGAGGTCACCGTACGCAACTCGCTCACGCTCGCCATCGACGAGATCAACGCCTCCGGCGGTGTGCTCGGCAAGAAGATCAAGCCGATCAGCGAGGACGGCGCCTCCGACTGGCCGACGTTCGCCGAGAAGGCGACCAAGCTCATCAAGGAGGACGGCGTCGCGGCCACCTTCGGCTGCTGGACCTCCGCCAGCCGCAAGGCCGTCAAGCCGGTGTTCGAGAAGAACAAGTCGCTGCTGTTCTACCCCGTGCAGTACGAGGGCCTGGAGGAGTCGCCGTACATCTTCTACACGGGCGCGACCACCAACCAGCAGATCGTCCCGGCCCTCGACTACCTCAAGAGCCAGGGCCTGAAGAAGCTCTACCTGGTCGGCAGCGACTACGTCTTCCCGCGCACCGCCAACAAGGAGATCCGGGCGTATGCCAAGGCCAACGGCATGACGATCCTCGGTGAGGACTACGCGCCGCTGGGGTCCACGGAGTTCAGCACGATCGCCAACAAGGTGAAGGCGTCCAAGGCGGACGCGGTGTTCAACACCCTCAACGGCGACTCGAACGTGGCCTTCTTCAAGGAGTACAAGTCGGCGGGCCTGACGGCGAAGAGCATGCCGGTCGTCTCGGTGTCGATCGCCGAGGAGGAGGTCAAGTCGATCGGCACGCAGTACCTGGACGGGCAGCTGACGGCCTGGAACTACTACCAGACCACGCCGGGCGCCGCGAACGAGAAGTTCGTGAAGGCGTACAAGGCCAAGTACGGCCAGGACAAGCCGACCAGTGACCCGATGGAGGCGGCGTACGTCTCGGTCTACCTGTGGAAGGCCATGGTCGAGAAGGCGAAGTCCTTCGACCCGGAGAAGGTGAAGGCCGCCTCGGACGGCATCACCTTCGACGCGCCCGAGGGCAAGGTCACGATCGACGGTGCCTCGCAGCACATCTACAAGACGGCCCGGATCGGCAAGGTCGGCTCCGACGGTCTGATCGAGCAGGTGTGGGACTCCGGCAAGCCCATCAAGCCGGACCCCTACCTCAAGGGCTACTCCTGGGCCTCCGGCCTGTCCTGACCGACCGTCACCGCTTGTCGTGCGGGGGCCCGGCACACTCGCCGGGCCCCCGCTCCCCCGCCTCCCCGGAGCCGCCGTATGACCGTGATCCTCGGTCAGACCTTCACCGGCATCAGCATCGGTGCCGTTCTGCTGCTCATCGCGCTCGGTCTCTCGCTCACCTTCGGCCAGATGAACGTCATCAACATGGCCCACGGCGAGTTCATCATGGCCGGCGCCTACACGACGTACGTCCTGCAGAAGTCCATTTCGAGCGCCGGAATTTCGCTACTGGTCGCTCTTCCCGTCGCATTTCTCGTCTCGGGCGCCCTCGGCGCACTTCTCGAATGGCTGCTGATACGGCGCCTGTATCTACGGCCACTTGACACGCTTCTCGTCACCTGGGGTGTCTCCCTGATGCTCCAGCAGCTCGCCCGGGACATTTTCGGCGCACCGAACGTGCAGACGCGCGCGCCCGACGTCCTCACCGGGAACATCACCCTCATCGGCGGCGACGACCCGCTGACCGTCGCCAACAGCCGTCTGTTCATTCTCGGGCTGGCGGTCGCTGCGGTCGTCGCGCTGTCGCTGACGTTGCGGCTGACGCCGCTGGGCCGCCGGATCCGGGCCGTGGTGCAGAACCGCGACCTCGCGGAGGTGTCCGGCATCTCGACGTCGACCGTGGACCGTACGGCCTTCTTCATCGGCTCCGGGCTCGCGGGTGTGGCCGGGGTGGCGCTGACGCTGGTCGGTCCGATCGGGCCGACGATGGGCACCAACGTGATCATCGACGCCTTCCTGGTGATCGTGGTCGGCGGCATCGGTCAGCTCAAGGGCACGGTCATCGTCGCCTTCGTGCTGGGCGTGCTCCAGTCGGTGCTGGAGTACTCCACCACCGTCAGCGTCGCCAAGGTGCTGGTGCTGGTCGGCATCGTCGCGTTCCTCCAGTGGCGGCCCCAGGGGCTGTACACGCTGCGCACGAGGAGTCTCGTATGAACCTGCTCAAGGGGCCCTCGGCCCGGGCCGCGGCCGGTTTCGCGGGGGCGGCCGTCGTGCTGTTCGCCCTCGCCCCGCTGCTGCTGTCCGAGTTCCGCCTCGGGCTGCTCGCCAAGTACCTGTGCATCGCGATGGTCGCGGTCGGTGTCTGTCTGGCCTGGGGCCGCGGCGGTCTGCTGACGCTCGGCCAGGGCGTGTTCTTCGGGCTCGGCGGCTACGCCATGGCGATGCACCTGAAGATCGCCGACGCGGGGCCCGGCAACCTGCCCGACTTCATGCAGCTGTACGGCACCGCCACCGAACTCCCTTGGTGGTGGCAGCCGTTCGCGAATCCGCTGTTCGCCCTCGCGGCGACCGTGCTGCTCCCGATGGCCGTGGCCGCCGTGCTCGGCTCCTTCATCTTCCGGCGCCGGGTCAAGGGCGCGTACTTCGCGATCCTCAGCCAGGCGCTCGCCGCCGCCTTCGCCATCTGGCTGATCGGCCAGCAGGCCACGACCGGCGGCACCAACGGGCTCACCGACATCCAGGGCTTCTTCGGCTACGCCTTGGACGACCCGGTCAACCAGCGGATGGTGTACTTCATCATCGCCGCCGTCCTGCTGCTGCTCATCGCCCTCGCCCGCCAGCTGATCCACAGCCGCTACGGCGAACTCCTCGTCGCCGTGCGGGACTCGGAGGAGCGGGTGCGCTTCCTCGGCTACGACCCGGCGAACGTCAAGCTCGTCGCGTATGTGGTGGCGGCCGGCATGGCGGGCCTCGCGGGCGCGCTGTTCGTGCCGGCGGTCGGCATCATCTCGCCGGCGCTGATCGGCATCGTGCCGTCGATCGAGTTCGTCATCGGCGCGGCGGTGGGCGGCCGGGCCAGCCTGGTCGGCGCGGTGCTCGGCGCGGTCGCGGTGGCCTGGGCGAAGACGGCACTGTCGGAGGAGTTCCCGGCGGCCTGGACGTACTTCCAGGGGCTGCTGTTCATCGTGGCGCTCGCCTTCCTGCCCGGCGGTCTCGCCTCGCTGGCGGGGATCGTGCGGCGACGCAGGGCCGCGGCTGAGAAGAAGGCGGCCGTCATCCCCGTAGGAGAGGCAGCATGACCAGCGTAGGAGCGGCAGCATGACCGGCCTGGAGATACGCCGACTGCGGGTGTCCTTCGACGGATTCACCGCTGTCGACGGAGTCGACCTCGATGTCCGCCCCGGGGATCTGCGGTTCCTCATCGGTCCCAACGGCGCGGGCAAGACGACCCTCGTCGACGCCGTGACCGGCCTGGTGAAGGCGGAGGGCTCGGTGCGGTTCGGCGGCGAGGAGCTGCTCGGGCGGAGCGTGCACAGGATCGCCCGGTCCGGCATCGGGCGGACCTTCCAGACCGCCACCGTCTTCGAGGAGTTGACGGTCCTGCAGAACCTGGACATCGCGGCCGGTGCGGGCCGGAGCCTGTGGACCATGCTGCGGCGGCGCAAAGACGTCCCCGAGCCGGTCGCCAGGGCGTTGGAGACGATCGGGCTCACCGAGCTCGCCGACTCCCCTGCCGGGACACTCGCGCACGGTCAGAAGCAGTGGCTGGAGATCGGCATGCTGCTCGTGCAGGACGTACGGCTGCTGCTGCTCGACGAGCCGGTGGCCGGCATGAGCCACGACGAGCGTCAGGCGACCGGCGAGCTGCTGCAGCGGATCAGCGAGGAGCGGACCGTGGTCGTCATCGAGCACGACATGGACTTCATGCGGTCCTTCGCCCGCAGCGTCAGCGTGCTGCACGCCGGCAAGGTGCTCAGCGAGGGCACGGTCGCCGAGGTGCAGGCGGATCCGAAGGTTCAGCAGGTGTACCTCGGGCACGCGGCCGCCGAGACCACCGAGACCACCGCCGACGTGGCCGTGCAGGAGGCGTGATGCTCCAGATCGACGACGTACGCGTCGGCTACCACCGCAGCTCCGTCCTGCACGGCGTGTCCGTCGAGGTGCCCAGGGACGGCGTGGCGGCCGTGCTCGGGCACAACGGCGCGGGCAAGAGCACGCTGCTGCGGGCCGCCGTGGGACTGCTCACGCCGACCAGCGGCACGATCCGCCTGGACGGCGAGGACATCACCCGCCGCAAGCCGCACGAACGGGTCGCGCGCGGGATGGCGTACGTCCCGCAGGGCCAGCAGTCGTTCCCGCACCTGACCACCGCCGAGAACCTCCAGCTCGTCGCGGACGGGCGCAGGCGCGGCAAGGAGTCGGTCGCCGAGGCGCTGGACCTGTTCCCGGCGCTGCGGGCACTGTCCAACCGCCGCGCGGGCCTGCTCTCCGGCGGCCAGCGGCAGCAACTCGCCATCGCCCGCGCCCTGGTGACGGAGCCTCGGCTGCTGCTCCTGGACGAGCCGACCGAGGGCATCCAGCCGTCGGTGGTCGCCGAGATCGAGGAGACGATCCTCGCGCTGGCCGCGCGGGGCGGACTCTCGGTGCTGCTGGTCGAACAGCACGTCGGGTTCGCGATGCGGGCGGCTCAGCGCTACTACGTGCTGGAGGCCGGGCGGGTCACGTCCTTCGGCGACGGCGGCGCGGAGGGCGAGGTGGCGGTGCGGGAGGCGCTCAGCGTGTGAGGGCGCGGCGCCGGCGCTCGAGCCAGACACGCTCCGCCGGGCTCCCGGTCAGGGCGAGCGCGGCCTCGTACGCCCGAACCGCCTCCGCGTCCCGGCCGAGGCGCCGCAGCAGGTCGGCGCGGACCGCGTGGAAGACGTGGTAGCCCTCCAGGTCGAGGCTGTCCACGAGGTCGAGGGCCACTCGCGCGCCCTCGACCTCGGCCACGGCCACCGCCCGGTTCAGGGCGACGACGGGGCTGGGGGCCAGAACCATCAGCTGGTCGTACAGCTGGAGAACCTGCCCCCAGTCCGTGGCCTCGGCGGTGGGCGCGTCGCTGTGCACGGCCTGAATGGCGGCCTGGATCTGGTAGGGCCCCGGCTGGTTCCGGCGCAGGCACCGCCGTACGAGGGCCTGTCCTTCCGCGACGAGGTCGCGGTCCCAGCGCTCCCGGTCCTGCTCGGGCAGCGGCACGAGCGCCCCGTCGGCGTCCTCCCGTGCGGGCCGGCGGGACTCGACGAGGAGCATCAGCGCGAGCAGGCCGGTGACCTCGGGCTCGTCCGGCATCAGCTCGGCGAGCAGCCGGCCCAGGCGTACGGCTTCCGCGCACAGCTCGGGCGAGCCGCCGTAGCCCTCGTTGAAGATCAGGTAGACGACGGCGAGGACGCCGTTCAGCCGGTCCGGGAGGTCGGCGTCGCGGGGCACGCGATACGGGATGCGCGCGTCGCGGATCTTCGCCTTGGCCCGCACCAGCCGCTGGGCCATGGCCGGCTCGGGCACCAGGAAGGCGCGGGCGATCCGGGCGGTGGTGAGTCCGCCGAGGAGGCGCAGGGTGAGGGCGACCCGGGCCTGGGGGGCGAGGGCGGGATGGCAGCAGGTGAAGATGAGCCGGAGCCGTTCGTCGCGCACGGGGCCCTCCTCGGGCGGTGCGTGAAGGGCGTGCAGCAGGGCGGCCTCGGCGTGCCGTTCGTCCCGCTTGGCCTCGCGGCGCAGCCGGTCGATCGCCCGGTTGCGGGCGGTCGTGATGATCCACCCGGCCGGGCTCGGCGGCGCACCGGTCTCCGGCCAGCGCCGTACCGCCGTGGTGAAAGCGTCCTGGACCGCTTCCTCGGCGAGGTCGATGTCGCCGAGGAAGCGGACGAGGACGGCGACCGCGCGGCCGTACTCGGTACGGAAGACGGCCTCGACGTCGGGGGCCGTCATCAGTCCTCGGCTTCGCCCATGAACGGCCGCACCTCGATGGGAAGGGTGGTCGCCAGCGCCGCCTTGCGCCCCCATCCGAGGGCCGCGTCCAGGTCGGGCGCCTTGATCAGGCAGATCCCGCCGAGCATCTCCTTGCCCTCGGCGTACGGTCCGTCGGTGATCAGGACGTCACCGGCGCTGGGCCTCAGCACGGTGGACGACTCCGGTCCGTGCAGTCCCCCGGCGAAGACCCAGGCACCGGCCTGCCTCAGCTCCTGGTGGAAGACATCGAGGTTCTTGCCGATCTCGGCGAGCACCTCCGGCGGGGGCAGCTCGTCACCCACGGGCTGTACCACGCTGAGCAGGTAGTACTTCATGACAGCCTCCTTGGCCTCGGAGCGTCCCTGTCTGGCGCTCTCTCACCTCCTACACGAACGGCCCGCCCTCGGATCGACACCCGGCAGGCCGACACCGGAATGTTTTGCGGACGGCGGCTCCGCTTACATCGTCATGAACCCGACGAGCTCTACACATAAAGAAAAAATAAGAGCACAATGTCCCCTAGGCGGCGCTTACCGCATACCGCACCAGACGCGGTCAGGCCTGCAAGTCAAAGGAGACGAGTCATGGCCAATGTGCAGCCCACCAGAGGTGACATAACCGGCCACCCGGATGTATCCGAAATGCGGGAACGCTACGACCGCATGCTCGGCGGCCGTGACGTGGCACTCGTGGACGGACCGGTGTTCCTGCTCGGTCTGTACTGTGCGGTGTCCCCCTGGATACTCCACTACACGACCAGCCAGCCTCCGCTCGTGACCCACAACCTGATCGTGGGCATCGCGATCGGCCTGCTGGCCCTCGGGTTCACCCGGGCTCCGGAGCGTATGTACGGCCTCAGCTGGGCCTTCTGCGCGATGGGCGCCTGGATGATCATCGCGCCGTGGGTCGTCGGCGACAGCCCGGACGCGGGTGTCGTCGTCAACAACATCATCATCGGCGCACTGGCCGTGATCCTGGGGCTGATCTGCGCCGGTACGGCGGCCAGGAGCACCCCCAGGCCGTGAGGAGCAACCTCAGGCCGTAAGGGCCCAGCGGAGAGGAAGCCATGCCGGCCGGTCCGCACCCGCGGACCGGCCTTCTCGCGTCCCCTCACTGCGGCCTCGTTCAACGAGCCGGCATCAGCCACGGCTCCTGAGGCAGTACGTGGCCGGTCTCCAGGAGCGACTTGAGGTTGGACAGCACCGCCGGCCAGCCGGACGACACGTCGGCGCGCGCGCTCTCGTCCGGGAGGTCCTCGTGGGTCACGGTGAGGCGGACGATTTCGGCGTGCTGCTGGATGTCGAAGGTGACCCGGGAGTACTTGTCCTCCTGCCCCTCCTCGTCCGGGGCCACCCAGGTGGTGACCAGGCGGCTCGGGCGCTCGCTCTCCACGACGGTGCCGATGACGTCGGCGATGCCGGAGCCGTCCGTACGCACGTGTTCCCAGCGGGATCCGGGCCGCCAGTCCGAGACGTTGCTGTGACCCCAGTAGGCGGCGGTCAGGTCCGCGTCGGTGAGCGCGTCCCAGACCTTCTCGGGCGTGCTCTCGATGTAGGTGACGTACACGAATGTGGGCTTGTCGGTCATGGCTTCCTCGGCTCGTCGTTTCACGGCGCCGAGCACGCTCAGGCGCGGGCGCTCGAACTTGTCGATCCACCGCTCCTGGATCTCGTGGAGCGGGACCGGATTGAGGTAGTGCAGCTTCTCCCGCCCCCGCCGCACCGCGCTGACCAGGTTGGCGGCCTCCAGGACGGCCAGATGCTGGGTCACCGACTGGCGCGTCATGTCGATCCGCGCACACAGCTCCCCCAAGGTCTGCCCGTTGTCCTCGTGCAGCCGGTCCAGGAGCCGTCTGCGCGTGTCGTCGGCCAGCGCCTTGAAGACCTTGTCCATCCCGGAGTCGCTCTCTGCTCGCACACTCAACGTTATGCAGGCAATTACCTGCATGTCAATCGGTCAGTACTACTCCACAGCGACACCACTCTCCGGAGCGCTCACGCGCCCCCGGCGTCAGAACAGGAAGGCCTCCAGCTCGCGCCGGTGTCCCGCCACCCAGGCGTACGCGTTCCGAACCTCCTCCACGGCCCCGCCTTCCCGCAGCCCGGCCATGGCGGGCTCACCGCGCTGCGCGCCGGACTCGATACCCCGCCAGCAGCGGTCCTGCCACCAAAGGATCACGTCGACGATCCCCTCGCTGCCACAGCCCGGCCCGTACGCGTCGCACACGAGGGCGATGCGCCGGGCGGCTTCGGACACATCGGTGATCCCCGGACCCAGATCCAGGTACTGCCAGCACACATGGGCGAGGTCATGGACGCGCTCGCCTGGCGCGGCGATGTCCCAGTCGACGAAGGCGGTCGGCCACCACTCGCCGCCGTCCACCGCCCCGTACACCGTGTTCTTCGGGGCAAGGTCGTTGTGGCATACGACGTCCCGGTCGCCCGCCAGTGACGTTCCGTGCGTCAAGTCATGGAAGTGGCGGACGAGTTGAGCGACCCGCACGAGCGCCGCGTCGGTGCATGCCGCCGCCCGCTCCCGGGGAGTGACGGCCGCCCGGCCTTCGAGGTATGCGAACACCTCCCGGCCCCGCTCGTCCGTCCCGAGGTGGCGCGGCGCCCCGTCCCAACCACGCTCCTCGAAGAAGGCGAGCAACTCCCGCACATACCCGGACCGTTCGTGCGACGTACGCCGTACGGTCGCCCCCACCCGCACGACCTCGTTAACTGACCCGCCACCGAGCACCCGCTCCTCCATCCGCACCTCCACCCCATCAGCACGAGCCCGAGCCGAAACCACTCGCACAGGATGCCCAGGCCCAGGCACGCTTCCCGCATGGATCATGCGGAAGTACTACTCATCGGAGGACGGGCCGGGGTCGGCAAGACCACGGTGGGCTGGGAGGTCTCGGCTCGGCTGCGGGCCGCGCAGGTCGCGCATGCCGTGATCGACGGCGACTTCATGGGAGCCGTCCATCCGGCACCGGCCGGGGACGCGCGCCGGGCCGGCATCACGGAGCGGAACCTGGCCGCCGTGTGGGGGAACTACGCCGAGCTCGGATACCGGCGTCTCGTCTATACGAACACCGTCAGTGTGCTCGACGAGGCAGCACCCATGTTCCGCCGGGCCATGGGTGACGGCGTACGGCTCGTACGGGTTCTGCTCACTGCCACCGACGAGACGGCCGAACAGCGGCTGGCCGGGCGCGAGCTGGGCTCCGAGCTGGAGCACGAGGTGCGGGGCAGCGCCCGCAAGGCACGGCTCCTGGACGAGCGGGCGCCCGCGGACGTCGTACGTGTGGTGACCGACGGCCGCCCGGTGATCGACATAGCGGCGGAGGCGGTGGCCGCCACCGGGTGGTCACGGAGATCGCGGGCAGGAACCGAGCGGTGATCGGTCGGGCGTCCACCACTGGTTGAAGCGGAACGGACTGTCCCTCCCGCCAAGGGGAACTCGACTCATTGCGGGGGACAGGAGGAAGAGGGGCGAAATGGAGATCTCGGGCATCATCAGTGCCATCATTATCGGCATCATCATTGGTGTGCTGGGGCGCCTCGTGGTGCCGGGCCGTCAGCGCATCGGGGTCCTGTGGACCATCCTCGTCGGCATCGTGGCCGCACTGCTCGGCTCGGCGCTCGCGGCCGGCCTCGACGTGGCCGACACCGACGGCGTCGACTGGATCGAGTGGCTCATCCAGATCGGCCTCGCCGCACTGGGCGTCGCCGCACTGGACCGGACGAAGGCGCGCCGCTGACACGGAGTCGCGAAGGGACGGCGCGCCGACGGCATGCGGCGCGCCGTTCACGTGCGTGCCGCGGCCCGCATCGCGGCGAGGCCGTCGCGGGTCGCCGGGTGAGCGGGCGTCCAGCCGAGCTCCCGCTCCGCCTTCGCCGTGGACACCCGTAGCGTCGTCGACATCACCGTATGCGCGTACGACATGGGCCGCATCAGCCACAGCGGTACGGTCAGCGGTTTCGGCAGCCCGAACTCCTCGGCCACGCACCGGACATGGGTCCCGAAACCCATCGGGGTGCGGTCGGCGATGTTGTACGCCTGGCCGGGGCGCCCCCGCTCGACGGCGGCGACCACCGCTCGGGCCGCGTCGGTGAGGTCGATCCAGGGCAGGACCCGGCCGTGATCGGCGGGGACGGGCAGTTGCCGCTTGCGCAGCATCGGCAGGAGGCCGTCGGTGCCGCCAGGGCCGTAGAACAGGCCGAAGCGCAGTGCGATGCCGTCCAACCCGGAGGTGCCGAAGGTGAGTTGTTCCTTGATGCGCATCGCCGCGATGTGCCGTTCCAGCTCCGGGGAGCGGCCGCGCAGACCGAAGAGGTCGTCCTCGACGATCACATGGTCGCCGTGGTCGCCGTAGCCGTATCCGAAGACCATGGACTCCGTCACGAAGCGCCGGGCGCCGGTGGCCTGCGCGGCCTCGATCAGGTGGGCGGTGCCGTCGGTGCGCAGCACGTTGGTGGCGTGCATGTCGCGGTGGCGCATGGGCGGCTTGCGCAGTGCGGTCGCGGCGTGGATCACCGTGTCGAAGTGGTGGCCGTCGACGGCGCGCAGCAGGGCGTCGCGGTCCGTCAGGTCGGCCTGGATGTCGTTGCGCCCGCCCCGGCCGAGGCCGGTGACCTTGTGGCCCGCCTGAGTCAGGGCGTGGGTGATGTGCCTGCCCAGGACGCCGCCGGCGCCCGCGAGGAGGATGCTCCGGCTGTGGGCGCTGTCGTTGCTCTGGTTCGTCGTCATGTCCTTGCGACGGATCGACGGGGCGCGAATGTGACATCCGGCCGAGGTGACCACTCGGCGTGATCGGTCGGTGTCCCTACGGCGTGTACACGTACGGCGTCGTCGTGGTCAGCGGTTCGAAGCCGAGTCGTTCCAGGATGGGCCGGCTCGTGCTCATGGCGTCGACCTGGAGGTACCGGTAGCCACGGTCCACGGCGGCGCGGGCCCGGTGGGCGACCAGCGCGCGGTAGATGCCCCGGCCCCGCCAGCCCTCGACGGTCCCGCCGCCCCACAGCCCGGCGAACCGCGTCCCCGGCACGAGCTCCATCCGGGCCGCGCTGACCGGAGTGTCGCCGGCCAGCGCGACGACCGCGACCACGGTGTCCGGGTCGGCCGTGAGCTGGGCGAGCAGCTGGTGCCGGAGCCGGGAGCCGTCGGTGCCGAAGGCCTTCTCGTGCACCTCCGCGACGAGGTCCACGCCCGCCCGGTCGGTCACGGAGATCATGCGGACGCCTTCCGGCGGCTCCGCGTCCAGGTTCAGGTCGGCGACCTCGCCGATCATCAGCGTCTCCTCGGGCTCGGCCGTGAACCCCGCGTCCCTGAGCCGCTGTCCGAGGTCGACCGGGAGGTCATGGCCGTAGAGCTTCCACTCGAACTCGCGCCCCAGCCCGCGGAAGTGGGCGATCTGTGCGGCGATCGCCGCGTCGGCGCCCGCCTCGTCGAGGTCGGACCACACGACGCCGTTCCAGCCGAGTGCGGACGACACCTGGCGGACCACCCCGCCGACTCTCTCGACCAGGGCGTCGGGACCGTCCGGCCGCGCGCCTTCCCGCATGTCCCGGTCGAAGAGGGCGAGCACGCCGGCATGATCCATGGGGCCACTCCAGCACCCCGCCGCTGCCACGGCAAGGCCTTTTCGACCCGACCGCACACGACCTGCGCGACCATAGGAAGCTCAAGGCGAAGCCGCACCGCGAGGAGGGCCGTACGTCATGGTCGTGAAGGACGCCGAACTGCCGCACCTGCGCCGTTGCGTCGCGCTCGCGGCGCAAGCGCTGGAGGCCGGGGACGAGCCGTTCGGTTCGGTGCTGGTGGGGGCGGACGGCGTGGTGCTCGCCGAGGATCACAACCGGGTGGCCTCGGGCGACCGCACCCGGCACCCCGAGTTCGAACTGGCCCGCTGGTCCGCCGCTCATATGACGCCCGAGGAGCGGGCGGCCGCCACGGTGTACACCTCCGGCGAGCACTGCCCGATGTGCGCGGCCGCGCATGCGTGGGTGGGCCTGGGACGCATCGTGTACGTCGCCTCGTCGGAACAACTGGCCGGGTGGCTGGGCGAGTTGGGGGTACCGGCTCCGCCCGTGCGGACTCTTCCGGTCCAGGAGGTCGCCCCCGGTGTGGTCGTGGACGGCCCGGTGCCCGAGCTGACGGACGACATGCGCGCACTGCACTTCCGCTTCCACCGGCGAACCGGCTGACGGGCAGGTGGTCCGACAGCGGTGCGGCTGAAGGGCCGTACGCGCTAGGGCCGCACTCCTCGAAATGAAATGGCCCGGCTCACCCGCCCATCCACCAACAGGCCGACGACACCGCTTCCTCCACCCAGTAAGGAACCACGCCGTGACCACCCCTCACGTCTTCCCCCTGGAGCCCACCCCGATCCACGTGTCCGACGAGGTCCTCGATGACCTGCGCGCCCGTCTCACACTGACCCGTCCGCCGCTGGACGAGGGGAATGGGGACTGGTCCTACGGCACCCCGGACAGCTATCTCCGTGAACTGGTCGCCTACTGGCGGGACGGATACGACTGGCGCAAGGCCGAGGCCGCCATCAATGTCTACGAGCACTACCAGGTGAGCGTCGCCGGTGTCCCGGTGCACTTCATGCGCAAGCCCGGCCGCGGCCCCCGCCCGATCCCGTTGATCCTCACCCACGGCTGGCCGTGGACGTTCTGGCACTGGTCGAAGGTGATCGACCCGCTCGCCGACCCGGCCGCGTTCGGCGGTGACCCCGCCGACGCGTTCGACGTCATCGTGCCGTCCCTGCCCGGCTTCGGTTTCCCCGGCCCGCTCACCGCCTTTCCGGACGTCAACTTCTGGAAGGTCTCCGACCTCTGGCACACCCTGATGACCGAGACCCTGGGATACGAGAAGTACGCCGCCGGGGGCTGCGACATCGGCGGGATCGTCTCCAGCCAGCTCGGCCACAAGTACGCCGACGAGCTGTACGGCATCCACATCGGCTCCGGGCTGCCGCTCGACTTCTTCACCGGCCCCCGCGCCTGGGACTTCGCCCGGAATCGGCCCCTCACCGACGACCAGCCCGCCGACGTCCGCGCCCGCATCATCGAGCTGGACCACCGCTGGGCGCCCCACCTCGCCGTGCACATGCTCGACGGCGCCACCCTGGCCCACGGGCTGAGCGACTCCCCCGCCGGACTGCTCGCCTGGCTGCTGGAGCGCTGGAACGCCTGGAGCGACAACGGCGGCGACGTCGAGTCCGTCTTCACCAAGGACGACCTGCTCACCCACGCCACGATCTACTGGGTGAACAACTCCATCGCCACGTCGATGCGTTACTACGCCAACGCCAACCGCTACCCCTGGGCCCCCGCCCACGACCGCACCCCGGTCGTGCAGGCCCCGGTCGGCCTCACCTTCGTCACGTACGAGAACCCGCCCGGCATCCACACCGCCGACGAGCGCGTCCGGGCGTTCAAGACCGGCCCGCAGGCCGATTGGTTCAACCACGTCAACGTCAACGCCCACGACCACGGCGGCCACTTCATCCCCTGGGAGAACCCCGACGCCTGGGTGAGCGACCTGCGCCGCACCTTCCACGGCCGCAGGCCCTGAACGACCCTGCGGGGCTTCGGGTCCTGCGGCTGGCGGATCGCGGCGTGGTACACGGTGCGGGCGGCCTCGAAGTCGCCGGGCAGGTCGTCCTCACCCAGGCTCTAGCCCAGTTCCAGGGTGGTGACGCCGAACACACGCTCCTCGGCGTACGGCCGCACCGGGCCCGTGTACATGCGGGCCGTCTCGAAGGAGGGGCTGAAACCGGCCGCCTCGGCGAGAGCCACGCCCGCCGCGTTGGGCTCGGGCACGTCGATGGCGACCTCGCGACCGGCCGGCTCGGCGGTCAGGGCGGCGAACAGGGCCCGCGCGTCCTCGGCGGTGTCGGCGAAGAGCGGGCCGATGCGCGGGCAGTCGTGACCGGCGCGGATCACGCCGTAGCCGGTGACGCGGTCGCCGGTGCGGCGGACCACGGCGTGGTGTCCGGTGCCGGTGAGCCAGTGCGCGAGGAAGCGGGGGCGGTCGGCCGGGGTGCAGGTGGCGTCGTACGCGGTGATGTCCTCGATGTCCTCGGACCGTACGACCCGCACATCCGCAGGCACCTCGGAGGCGGGGGCGATTCCGCTGAACCGGACCGTGCGGTGGGCGAGTTCGAAGCCGGAGCGGCGGTAGTTGTCCTGCTGGGCGACGACCCCGTCGAGTCCGATCGTGCGGTTTCCGGCGTGGGCCAGCGCGGTCTTCCACGTGGTGAGGCCGTGGCCGCGGCCGCGCAGGTCGGGGCGGACCAGGTAGTGGCCGAGGAAGGCGTAGTCCGTGCCGTAGTTGACGACCGAGATCGCCGAGACGGGCTCGCCGCCGATCCTGCCGAGGAAGAAGCCGTCGGGGTCCTCGGCGAAGAAGGCCGGTCCGTCGGCGAGCCCCGGGTTCCAGCCCTCACCCGCGGCCCATCCGCGGATGACCGGCCAGTCGTCGAGGCCTGCACGGGTGACGACGAGGTCTTCGGGGGCCGGAGAGGTCATGGGTGCGCTCCATTCCTTGGGGGACTTTGCATGCGCACGGTGATCGACCGCGCACGGAGCATCCTCGCGGATCGTCCGGGAGGAGCGCCACGGCGTGATCAAGCCGTTGACGCGTTCCAAAAGGCCATGGGCGCCCGGGTGTTCGGCACTTCGGTACGACGAAGGCCCCACCGCTTGCCGGTCCGGTGGGGCCTTCCGTGCCGTGCGCGAAGCGCGGCGGCGGTCAGCGCACCGCCAGGGGACGGAAGCGCCGGTACAGGACGGCGCCGCTCAGGACGAGAAGCGTGCCGCCCGCCACGGCGGCGAGGGTCTGGTCCGCTCCGGTGTGGGCGAGGGCGCCCTCGGGCCCGTGCGGGACGAACGCGGGCGGCACCGGACGCGGCTGGTGCCTCGCCGGCGGTACGGACGGCTTCGGCGTCGGCTTCGTGGTGCGCGGAGGGTGGTTGCCGGGGGTGTTCACGGACTCGTTGCCGGTCGCCGGGTTGCCGACGCCGACCACGTTCACCGTGTTGCCGCTGACGTTCACAGGGAGGTGGACCGGCAGCTGGATGGTGTTGCCGGAGACGACGCCCGGCGAATCCTTTCCGCTTCCCTCGGCCGAGGCCCCGCCCTTCGACGCGGCTCCCGCCTTGCCACCGCCCGCGTTGGTGCAGGTGTTGCCCACGGCGGGGTTGAGCAGCCCCACCACGTTCACGGTGTTGCCGCACACGTTCACCGGGACGTGCACCGGGAGCTGGATGGTGTTGCCGGAGATCAGCCCGGGTGAGTCGGCCGCGGCACCGTCCGCCGCGGAATCGGCATACGCCGGCATCGTCACAGCCATCGCGCCGGTGGCGGCGAAGGCGATCACACCGTTTCGGGTAACCCGTCTCATAGGTTCCCTGCCTTCCAGACATGGTCGCGAGCACTCGCTCGCACCGGATAAAACGCCGATGAACCATTCGAGTTATGGCTTATCGGTCTTTCACCCCATCGAGCGGCATGGTTGTCGAACTGAGTGATGACTCCCCTTTCATTCGACTTGTCGCTCAGGACAGTGGCGCTCAGAACGCGCGGGCGCCGTGCGGTTGACCGTGCTTCGGCCCCGTTGTCCAAGGCCGAACGCAACGAGGCCCGGCCGAAGTCATCGCTGCCACGCCTCGGGGCCGCCGCCGCGCCACTCGATCAGCCTGGACCGCCGTACGTACTCCTCGTCGGCGTCCTCGATTCCCGCCCGGCGCAGGAACTCGGCAACGTCCAGCAGCCCGTACGCCATGCCGAGGAAATGGTCACCGGCACGGACCCGTCGGCCGCCGTCCTCGGCGGGCGGGTAGATCGCGATGGGCTGATCGCCGTCCATGGCACCAGGGTGCGGCCTGCGTCGGCTGCTCGCATGCGGGGCTGCTGCGCCACTGGTGATCAACCGCCGAACGTGGCGAGTTCCCCCAGGAGCCGAGCCGCCGGGGCCGGGGTGAGCAGCCATTTCAGGTGGCTGCCCTCGAGGGTGCGCACGTCGTAGGGGTTGTCCGGTGTGAGGGCGTTGCCCTCGCGGATCAGCCGGTCCTGCAGGGCGCGCGGCAGACTGGCGTCGTCGGCCAGGCGCACGTAGGTCTTCGGAATGCGGCCCCACGTCGCGGCCTGCGCCCGGTCGGAGGAGGTGCCGACATCCAGGTTCTCGTCGGGCTGGAAGGTGTTCAGGAAGGTCAGGAACTCCTCGTCGGTGCCGTCGGCGAGGAAGGCCGCCTTGAACGCCGCGAGAGCGTCCGGATCCGCGGTGCGGAAGTTGACCCGGAGCAGGCCGAGTTCGGCCGGGTTCCCGGCCATCGCCGCAGCCAGGGAACCCGCGTCGACCGTGGCCATCTCCGGTTCGGCGTAGTAGTCACCGACGTCGAGATCGACCGGGCACCAGGCCGAGACATAGACGATGCGGTCGATGAGGTCCGGCCGTGCGTTGGCCGCGGCGGTGGCCGTGATGCCACCGCGACTGTGCGCGACGAGGATCACGGGGCCGTTGCGCCGTGCTCGTTCCAGGATCCCGATCAGGTGCGCGGCGTTGTCGGCGAGGGTGACGCCCTTGATCGAGCCGGGCGCGGTGGCGAGTCCTTCGAGGTCCTGCGGGGCTTGATAGGCGCGCGCGTAGGTTGCCCCGAAGCCGTGACCTGGCAGGTCCACAGCGACCGAGCGGTGTCCGAGGAGGCCGAGCTCTGCCTGGAGCGGTGCGAAGGAGAAGGAGTTCGCGAAGGCGCCGTGAACCAGTACGAAGGTCGGTTGCATCTGTCTGCTCACTTTCAGCGCGCGGACGGTCGCCCGGCATTCGAACGTGCACACTACTCACCGAAAGATCATCCGCTCCACCGGTACGAGGACCTCCGCTTACCGACCGCCCGACGCGCGCACAAGGCGCGCAGCGTACGGCAGCCCAGACCGGGCCGCTCGCCCGGAGGCGTGCGTTCCGGGGCCCCCTTATCGTGATCGAGGACGCCGTATCCCGGTCCGCGACGGGCGTCCCTGGAGGCATTGATGCTGGCCAAGCTGTCAACGCGGCCCTCACTGCGCCGCTGCGCGGTCACCGGCGCGGTCGGACTGGTCCTGCTCGGCACGGGGCTGCCGGCGGCCACGGACGGCACGGAGCCCGACCTCGCCCGCTTCTACCGGCAGAAGATCACCTGGGCCAAGTGTCCCGGCGAGGGACTGCCGAAGGATCTGCAGTGCGGCAAGATCACCGTCCCCCTCGACTACGCCCACCCCCGGGCGGGGACGCTGGACCTCGCGCTCGCCCGCTACCGGGCCACGGGCCGGAAGCAGGGCTCGGTGCTGCTCAACTTCGGCGGGCCGGGCGGCGCCGGTGTCCCTGAATTTGCCGCCGGCGGCAAGGACTTCATGGAGCTGACGGACGGCTACGACATCGTGACCTTCGATCCGCGCGGCGTCGGCAGGTCCTCGCCGGTCAGCTGCGGGGACGGCGAGGAGGACATCGCCGTGACGGACGACGGCACGGAAATCGGCCGTGATCCGCAGTCCGTCCTGAAGCAGTTGAGGAAGGCGGCCGACGCGTGCGCCCGGCACTCCGGTCCCGTGCTCCCCCACATCGGCACGGTCAACGCCTCACGCGACATGGACGTGATGCGCCAGGCCCTGGGCGACAGGAAGCTCAACTACCTCGGCTTCTCCTACGGAACACGGCTCGGCGCGGTGTACGCCGCCCAATTCCCCGAAAAGGTCGGCCGGTTGGTGCTCGACGGTGTGGACACGCTGACCGAACCGCTGACCGAGCAGGGGGTGGCAGGCGCCAAGGGCCAGCAGAAGGCGCTGGAGGAGTTCATCAACTGGTGCGTGAAGGACATCGCCTGCCCCTTCGGACAGGACCCCCGCGAGGCCCGCAAGCAGGTCGTACAACTCGTCGACTCGCTGGACGAGGACCCGGTGCCGTCGGCCTTCGGTGAGCCGTTCACCGGGCAGGACCTGGTCGGCGCCATCGGACAGGCGCTCTACAGCGAGGAGTTGTGGCCCTCCCTGGAGCGGGCCCTCGCCTCGCTGGTCGAGGACGGCGACACACACGCCATCGAGACCTTCGCCACCGGCGGCGCCGCACCCGCGCGCCGGGACGAGACCGAGGCGACCGAGGAGACCGGGAACCCAGACGGCGGTCTCGTCGACGACGAGGAGGTCCCGCTCGACAACCTCCCCGCGGCGCTGATGGCGATCAACTGCGCGGACGACCCCGACCGCCCGACGAACGAGCAGATCATCGGCGATCTCGACCGGCTGCGCGCCGAGTACCTGCAGGCGTCACCGGTCTTCGGCCCCTACCGGCTCACCGAGGTGCTGATGTGCTACGGCCGCCCCAGGGGCACGGACTTCATCCGCGACGACGTGAAGGACGTGCACACGTCGAAGATGCTCCTCGTGGGCACCCGCGGCGACCCGGCGACGCCGTACCGCTGGACCGTGGAGACGGCGAGGCGGCTCGGCCCCTCGGCCGTGGTCCTGGACAACAAGGGCAGCGGCCACACCGGATACGCCTCCTCCAAGTGCGTGCACCGCAAGGTCGACACCTTCCTGCTGTACGGCACGCTGCCGGCCGACGGCAGCTCCTGCGGGCCGGAGGACGACGGAGAGTAGGTCCGCAGGGGCGAGGGGATTGCCCCTAATGCCCGATCGGCGAATCGGCCCTATCGTGCTGTTATGGAGCACGCACTCAGTCCCACGACCCTCATCGAGCTGCGGCGCCCGCGCCCCTATCCGGCCGTGTCCGTGCTGACGCCCACGCATCGCCGAGAGCCCTATCGGGCCCAGGACCAGGTTCGGCTGCGCAATGCCGTGGCCGAGGCCAAGAAACAGCTGGAGGCCGATCCCTCGGTCACCCGCGAACGACGGGTGGACGTCGAGCGACAGCTCGACCAGGCCCTCGCCGAGGTCGATCTCACTTATGCCGAGGACGGCCTGGTGATCTTCGCCGCCCCGGGTGAGCACCAGGTGTGGTCGCTCGCCCGAACCGTGCCCGAGCGCGTGGTGCTCTCGGACACCTTCCTGACCCGCAACCTCGTCTCCGCGGAGGCCGCCGAGCGGCCGTTCTGGGTGCTCTCGGTCTCCCCCGACCGTGTCACGCTGTGGACCGGCAGCCTGGACCGCGTCACCGAGGCCCGCATCGGCGGTTTCCCGCTGACCAGGCGTTTCGACAACTTCGACGCCGAGCGCCAGGAACAGATCGGCGACATGCCGAGCACGTTCCGCGACGAGGGCACCCGCCACTTCCTCAAGGACGCGGACTCCGCCATGAGCGCGATCCTCCGGGACAACCCGCGGCCGCTGTACATCACCGGCGAGCAGGCGGCGCTGTCCCTGCTGGACGAGATCGGCGGCGCCACCAAGGACGCGGTGCACGTCCCGCACGGCGGGCTCGCGCACGGCACGCACGAGGCGGTGTGGCAGGCGATCCGGCCGGTGATCACCGCCGAGGACCGCAGGAACACCGACGCCGTGGCCCGGGAACTCGAAACCGCCCTCGGCCGCAAGGCGTTCGCGGCCGGCGTCGACGAGGTCTGGCGCAGCGCCCGCGAAGGCCGGATCCGGCTGCTGGCCGTCGAGGAGAACTACCGGGTGACGGTGCGCGGCGAGGGCGGCGACCATCTCATCCCGGCCGAGAGCGGCGACCTCGACGCCCGCGAGGACATCGTGGACGAGATCGTCGAGCAGTGCCTGGAGACCGGCGCCGAGGTCCGCTTCGTACCGGACGGCACACTGAGCGACGCCCAGGGGATCGCCGGGGTGCTGCGGTACTGACGCGGGAGCGATGAGGAGGCACCGCGGCGGCGGCCAGGTCACCTCCTCATACGCTTACGCTCGGCCGCCTCGTCCGGCCGGTCTCCTCGTCCGGCCGGCCTCCTCACACGCTGCCGAAGAGCGAGCTCAGGCCTCGCTCCACGACCGCCCCGAGGTCCTCCTCGCCGGTCGCGACCACCGCGTAGGTCCGCAGCAGGAAGCGGTTCAGGGCGCAAGCGTCGAACTGGAGCAGCGCCATGCCGTAGGGCGAGTGCAGCTCCACGACCGTACGCTCCTGGCCGCACGGCCAGATGTGCACGTCACCGTCCCCGGCCGGCTCGCGCAGGCCCTCCTCCAGCAGGCTCCGGGCGAAGGTCCAGGTGGCCCCATGGCCATCGAGGGAGACCTCGCCCGGGAAGTCGATGTGCACCGCCAGCGGGTCCGTGGAGGCGTACCGCAGCTTGGCGGAAACGACGAGTTCGCGCTCCTCGCCGGTGATCAGGCGGGCGCGGGCGGGCTGCTCGAGGGCGATGTCCATGGGCGGTCTCCCCTGCGGGTCGGAGGTAGGACGGTTTTGCCGCTGTGCTTTTACGACCCCGCAAACGCCGTTTGCATTACACCGAAGCGCACATCATTTATGTGACCTGCATCACTCCCGAAGAGCGCATCGCCCGGACAGACGGCCACCGGCGCCCCGCCCCTAGAACATCCGACCGTCGAACACTCGATTGAGCGACGTACAATCGCCCCGACAGGACGTCAAATCACGTACGCCGCCTACGACTTGACCCCTTCGGCGACCTACGGCAATCGCATGGCATGAGCCCGCCGTGAAGACTCTGGCATATGCCAGGCGCACCACCGTATCGGGTGTTGCCAAATCCCTTACAGGGCGTCGCGGGCTGTGCAACAGTCGTAACGGTCCTTCCGTCAGCCTTGGTCGTACCGTCCTCGCATCGGAGTGCGTCATGCCGCCCCATCTCTCTGCGGACCGCCCCGCCGCTCAGCCGCCCGGACGCGGCTCGGTCGAAGCGCTCATATCGCAGACGCGGCGACTCAAGGGCGACGTCGACGCCGCCCTGCGGGACACGCGCAGCGACGACGGTTCGGACCCGCAGGAGCGGTGGCAGCGGGCGCTGTACGACCTCGCCCTGCACCAGCTCAACGATCTCGACGAGCACCTGGCGCAACTGCGGGACGGCCCGGCCCTGCTGGACGCGGCTCCCGCGGCCACGCCCGACGCCGTGCCGCCCGCTCCCCGGCGCGGCTCGCTGCTCAGCCGGGTCGGCAGCGCGGAGTGGAACCTGCTGACGGACGAGGCCAGTTGGTCCGGCGAGCTCTACCAGATCCTGGGTCGTGACCCCGCCAAGCCACCGCTCACCCTCGACGAGTTGCCGTCCCTGGTGCTCGACGAGGACCGGCCGAAGCTGACGGCGATGGTCACGAACTGCCTCGTCGACGCCCAGCCCATCGACGGCGAGTTCCGCGTCGTGCGGCCGGACGGCGCGGTCCGGACCGTGCACATGATGGGCGAGCCCGTGCTCGACACTGACGGCAGCACCGCCTCGATGTGGGCCGTGCTGCGGGACGTCAGCGAACTGCGCCGCAGCCAGCGCGAGGTGAGCGAGACCCGTGACTCGCTCCAGCGCCAGCGGCACCACGCGCAGAGCGAGCACCGGCTCGCGGTCGAGCTGCAGGAGGCCGTGCTGCCGCCGTGGCGCGGCTCCCTGCGACTCCCGCACCGGGGCCCGGAGACCCTGGACCTCGCGGCTCACCGTCTGCCGTCGTCGACGAGCGCGCTGATCGGCGGCAACTGGTACGACGCACTCGAACTGGCCGACGGCGCAACGATGTTGAGCATCGGCGACCTCACCGGGCACGGCGTCGCCGTGGCCTCGGGCATGGCGACCCTGCTGGGCGCCGTACGCGGCATGGCCATGGCGGGCACCCAGCCGGGGCAACTGATGTCCTGGCTCAACCAGTTACTCGACGCCACCGTCCAGCCGGCCCTCGGCAGCGCCCTCTGCTGCCGCTACCGGCCCGAGACCCGCACCCTGACCTGGGCGCAGGCCGGACACCCCGCCCCGCTGCTGTTCCGCGACGGGACGGGGCGCAGGCTGAATGCGCCGGACGGCGTCCTGCTCGGCGCCACCTCGGGTGCCGTCTACGCACAGGCAGAGGAGACCCTGGAGGTGGGCGACCTGCTCCTGCTGCACTCGGACGGACTGGTGCCGAGGCACAGCACAGCGGACGCCGTGGATCGTCTCCTCGAACTGGGCTCCCGTTTCAGCGAGGCACGCACCGCACAGGACTGCGTACGGCTGGTCGTAGAGGAGTTCGGTGTCAGTGAGCGCGAGGACGACGCCTGCGTGCTCGTGGCCAGGGTGATGTCCTAGGACCTACGGAACTACGGACCTACGGAGATCAATCAGTCGCGCAGTCCCCTTATGCCTGTGCGCTGTTGCCGCCGCCCGGCTTCCTCGCCTTGGGCAGCGCCAACCGGATCTCCTCCCGTAGTTCGTGGATCTTCGGGTAGCTGGAGTACTCGGCGGTGAGCCGGTACATCTGGCGCAGCCGGTCCCAGGTGCGGCCGGACGAGTTCGAGCCCATGGACATCAGGGCCAGTCGTGCGTACCGGTCCGCCTGTTCGGGGTCGTCCGCGATGAAGCAGGCGGACGCCATGGACAGATGGTCGAAGATCTTCGACCGCTCCCGGCCGTCGATGCGCAGGGCCAGGGCCTTCTCCGCGTAGTGCTGGGCGTGCGCGGCCGCGCCGGGCTCGAACTCGGCCAGCGTGCGGTAGGCCAGGGCCTGCATGCCGTACAGATCCTCGTCCTTGAAGGTCTGCATCCAGCTCGGTGGCGGTACGTCGCTCTTGTCGGAGACGAAGAGGTCCTCCGCCTGTCCCAGGGTGCGGCGCATGGCCTGGCCCTTGCCCATGGACGCCTGTGCCCAGGCCTCGATGGTGTGGAACATGGCCCTGGTGCGCGGCAGCACCTCGTCGCCGGAGCCGGACTGGGCGAGCTTCATGAGGTCGAGTGCGTCGTCGGGCCGGCCGAGGTGCACCATCTGGCGAGCCGCTCGGGAGAGCGCCTCCCCGGCGCGGGGCCGGTCGCCGCCCTCTCGGGCCGCGTGGGCGGCGATGACGAAGTACTTCTGGGCCGTGGGTTCCAGGCCGACGTCGTGCGACATCCAGCCGGCGAGGACGGCGAGGTTGGCGGCGACGCCCCACAGGCGCCGCTGCAGATGGTCGGGGTGACGGTAGGCGAGCATGCCGCCCACCTCGTTGAGTTGGCCTACGACTGCCTTGCGCTGGAGCCCGCCGCCGCGGGCCGCGTCCCAGGCCCGGAACACCTCTACCGAGCGCTCCAGTTCCTCGATCTCCTGCGATCCGATGGGGGCGGCCTCGTAACGGTCGAACCCAGCGGGTTCGGCGTGCAACGGGTCGTCGAACTGGGGGGCGTCGGCCCTGAGGGCCGGGTCGGTGTGCAGCCAGTCGTGCATGGCGCTGCTGAGTGCGGATCCCGCGGCGAGCGCGGCACCCGCGCCCACCAAGCCGCGTCGGTTGAGCATGAGGTCCATTCCCGTGAATTCGGTGAGGACCGCAGCCGTCCGCTCGGGCGCCCAGGGCACACCGTCGGGATGCTCCACACTCCCGCCGTCCTGCCGTTTCCCCGCACGCCCGTGCCGGACCAGACCGAGGTCCTCCATGGTCACGACACGGCCGAGACGCTCGGTGAACAGGGCCGCCAGCACCCGCGGCACCGGATCGCGCGGGATCTCTCCCATGTCGATCCACCGCCGCACCCGCGAGGTGTCGGTCGCCAACTGGGGGTGGCCCATGGCCGCCGCCTGCCGGTTGACCAGCCTCGCGAGCTCACCCTTGGACCAGCCGGCGAGGCCGAACAGGTCCGATAGGCGGGTGTTGGGTTGTCCGCTCACGTCAAGCCCCCAGGTTCTCGGCTGAGTTGACAGTAGCTCGGTGAGAGTTGCCTCGGGACTATTCGCCAGGGTTCGCCAGGGTGCGCCAGATGGTGTGCCACTGGGCATCGGGTGTCAGGTAGGAAAGCGCCACCCCGACCCGGTCGCCCTCTTGATACGGCTGGTGCATTCCCCAGGGTGCACCCGGGCGGCCGGATCGGGTCGCGCTTTGACTTCGCAGGCACACGAAGGGATCTGTCTCTCCCATGTACGCAGCATCGTCCTCCGTGTCCGCCCCACCCCGGTCGCTGCGCCCCCGCCCGGCGGGCGGCGGCCCCTACCTCGACCCCGCGCGGCCGACGGCCGCCCCCGTGCTCGGTGCGGGCCGGACGCGCCGCCCCGCGGGGCTCGGCACCCAACCGCTCAGCGGGAGACTCGACTTGTCCGGCCCTCAGGGCGCCCAGCTGCGTTCGGCGATCGCGTCGGTGCACCGGATCTGTCCGGAGTTCGCTCCGGTGCAGGTGCTGCGCCGCAGTGGGCGGTCCGTGCTCCTGGTCGGCACGACCGGACGCAGCACGGCCGTCGCCAAGTGTTTACTCGACCACTCGCCGGCGTGGGCCGAGCGGATCCGGCACGAAATAGCGGCATACCGCTCGTTCGTCCGGCACCGCCCACCGGTGCGTGTGCCGAGACTGATCGCAGCGGATCCGGACAACTGCACGCTCGTCATCGAGCGGATGCCGGGCCGGGTGGCGGCACTGCAGCGACACCCGGTGGAGGCGCCGCCGCGTGCGGACATCAGGGCGGCACTCGGAGCGATCTGCCGGCTCAACGCGTGGCGGCCCCCGGCGGGCACGTTCGACGCACCGCTGGACTACGCGACCCGGATCTCCCGGTACCACGATCTGGGCCTGCTCACCGACCGGGACATGGGCGATCTGCAGAAGCTGCTGCACGGCATCGCGACGACCGCGGGCCGGCAGGGCATGGGCCAGTTCTGCCACGGCGACGCACTGCTCTCGAACATCCTGCTCTCACCGGCCGGTCCAGTGCTGGTGGACTGGGAGCACGCGGGCTGGTATTTGCCGGGCTACGACCTGGCGACGCTGTGGTCGGTGCTCGGGGACGCGCCGGCGGCCCGTCGGCAGATCAGCCAGATCGCCCAGTCGGCGGGCCCGGCTTCACGGGACGCGTTCCTGGTGAACCTGATGCTCGTACTGACCCGTGAGATCCGTACCTACGAGACGGCCGTGCAGCGTTCGATGCACGACGCTCCGACCCCGGCGGCACCGGGAGTGGCCCACCTGGGTGCTGCGCCGTCCGGCGAGGAACAGCGGCTGCTGCTGAGGCGGCTGCACGACGACTGCCAGCTGGCCCGACGGGCCGTGCGCGCGGCGGTCGGCACTCGCTGACGGGGACGACAGTCCGCGGTGCGCGCTGGACAGCGGCGCACCGCGGACTGTCGTGTGTACGGCCGTAAACGCCCCATTGGTGTACGCCACTGACGCCCCGCAGGCCCTCAGGCTGCCGCCGCGAAACTCCCGGGACCCTCGATTTACAGGGGTATTCACCTGCCGGTCGGCATGATTGACGGATCGTCGGACAGCCGGTACCACAGACGCACGCCCGGCCCCGCACGGCTCATCGCGCCCGACCGTCCCTGGAGGCTGCATTGCGAGGATCCGTCACCGCCATGGCCGCTGCGGCACTGTTGTTCCCGCTGCTGGGCGCGGCCCCGTCCAATGCCCGGAACGCGGAGAACCACCTGCAGTCGGCCTTCGCCGCCGCGGCCGCCGAGTACCACGTGCCGCAGAGCGTCCTGCTCGGCGTCTCCTACCTCCAGTCCCGCTGGGACACACACGCCGGGGCGCCCAGTGTGACCGGCGGTTACGGCCCGATGCACCTCACCGACGCCCGCACTGCGCTCGCCGAGCAGCCGCCGCACCACAGTGACGGCTCGGAGGACGCGCGCGGCGACAGCGCCCGCCCGCCCCTGCTCCCCGAGGCGAAGCTGCCGGAGACCGCGGAGATCCCGGCCCGCCTCAGGACGTTGCCGAAGGCGGCCGAACTGACCGGTCTGCGCCCGGAGCAGCTGCGTACGGACCCGGCCGCCAATGTGGCCGGCGGTGCCGCCCTGCTCGCCGCCGCGCAGAAGGAGCTGGGCGAACCGCCGAGTTCCGACCCGGCGGACTGGTACGGCGCGGTGGCCCGCTTCTCCGGTGCCGACGACACCGCGACCGCGACGGCGTACGCCAATGACGTCTACGACGTGCTGCGCACCGGCCAGAAGCGTGCCACGGACGCGGGCCAGCTGGTCGCCCTGGCCGCTCAGCCACGCCTCTCCCCCGACCCGGGGCAGCTGAGCCGGGCGGGGTTGCGGACGCTCGACGCCGCGCAGACCGAGTGCCCGACGACGGTGTCCTGCGAGTGGATCCCGGCACCGTACGAGGAGTTCGGGGACGGCGACTACGGCAACCACGACCTGGGCAACCGCCCGGCCTCCCCGGGCATCGACTACATCGTCATCCATGACACGGAGGGCGCCTGGGAGGGAGTCCTCACCATGGTGCAGGACCCGACCTATGTGTCGTGGCAATACACACTGCGCTCCACGGACGGGCACATCGCCCAGCATGTGAAGGCCAAGGACGTCGCCTGGCACGCGGGCAACTGGTACGTCAACGCCAAGTCGATCGGCCTGGAGCACGAGGGCTTCCTGGCGCGGCCGGACGCCTGGTACACGGAGGCGATGTACCGGTCCTCGGCACGCCTGGTGACGTACCTCGCGAAGAAGTACGGCATCCCGCTGGACCGGCAGCACATCCTCGGCCACGACAACGTGCCGGGTCCGACCTCGTCGGCGGTCAGCGGTATGCACACCGACCCGGGTCCGTACTGGGACTGGCGGCACTACTTCGAGCTGCTCGGCCGCCCCTTCGAGGCCACCGCGGGCCCGAACGGCGGCCTGGTGACGATCCGCCCCGACTACGCCGCCAACCGGCCCCGGTACACCGGCTGCGTCACCGCGGGCGTGCCCTGCGCGGACCACGGTTCGAGCGCGGTGCGGCTGTATTCCGGGCCCGGCGAGTCGTATCCCCTGATCAAGGACGTCGGCCTGGGCTCGACCCCGACCACCGGGGTGAACGACCTGTCCTCGCGGGTCTCGACCGGTCAGCAGTACGCGGTCGCCGGCCGGAACGGCGACTGGACGGCGATCTGGTACCTGGGCCAGAAGGCGTGGTTCAAGAACCCGAAGAAGAACCCGACCGCGGTGAACGCGACCGGCCTCGTGGTGACGCCAAAGGACGGCCTCAGGACCATCCCGGTGTACGGGCGTGCCTACCCCGAGGCCTCCGCCTATCCGACGGACGTACCCGCCCAGGCGGTGTCGCCGCTGCCGTACACCTTGCCCGCGGGCCAGCGGTACGCGGTGGGCGGCAAACTTCCGGGCGAGTACTACTACGCCGTGGCCTTCGACGGGTCCTCACACCGGGTCGTGGTCGGCAAGGACGTCTATTACGAGATCCAGTTCGGCCATCGGGTGGCGTTCGTGCGGGCGGCGGATGTGCGGGTAGGGGCGTCGGGTTCCTAGCGGGGTCAGTCCTCCCTCTGCCAGGTGTAGCGTCGCCCGGCGATCGCCTTGAAGGTCAGCTGCCCGTCCTTGAACAGGTCGCTGCGTACGGTGAGTTCACGGGTCCGGGACGCCTTCAGGGCGATGCGGGTCGCCCGTCCGGCCGCCCACTCGATGTCGAGGGTGGCGCCGCCGCGGGCTCGCAGGCCGCGGACCGAGCCGGTCGGCCAGGTGGCGGGCAGGGCGGGCAGCACCTCGATGGCGTCGTACTGGCTCTGCAGCAGCATCTCCACGATCCCGGCGGTGGCGCCGAAGTTGCCGTCGATCTGGAAGGGCGGGTGGGTGTCCCAGAGGTTGGGCAGGGTCGAGGACGTGAGCTGTTCGCCGAGCATCTTGTGGGCGTGGTCGCCGTCGCGCAGCCGGGCCCAGAAGTTGATCTTCCAGGCCTTGGACCAGCCGGTGCCGCCGTCACCGCGCGCGGTGAGGGAGACCTTGGCGGCATCCGCCCACTTGCTACCGGGTTCGATCTGCCGTCCGGGGTGGAGGGCGAACAGGTGCGAGACGTGCCGGTGGGTGTCGGTGGAGTCGTCCAAGTCCTCCTTCCACTCCTGGAGTTGGCCCCAGGAGCCGATACGAAGACCGGCATCGAGCCGGTTCAGCGCGTCTTCGACGCGGCGGCGGAAGCCGGGCGTGTCGCCCAGGATCCGGGCCGCTTCCAGGGTGTTGGTGAACAGGTCGTGGACGATCTGCTGCGACATGGCCGCACCGGCGGTGAAGTCGCCGTGCTCGGGCGAGTAGCTGGGGGTGACGACGAGGGTTCCGTCACGCGGATCGGTGCGCAGGTTGTCGAGCCAGAACTCGGTGGCCTCCTTCATCACGGGGTACGCGGTGGTGCGGAGGTAGTCGGTGGAGCCGCCGAACCTGTAGTGCTCGTACAGCTGTTGGGTCAGCCAGGCCGCCGCCTCGGGGAACCAGAACGCGGTCGCCCAGTCGTGCACGCCGGTGAAGCCGTACGGGTTGGTCTCGTTGTGCACGACCCAGCCGCGCGAGCCGAACATCTCCTTCGCCGTACGGCGTCCGGGCGCGCGCAGGGCCTCGACGAAGCGGTCGTACGGCGCCGTCGTCTCGGCGAGGTTCGCGGCCTCGGCCGGCCAGTAGTTCATCTGGATGTTGATGTTGGTGTGGTAGTCCGCCGACCACGGGGGCGTGGTGCTGTTGTTCCAGACGCCCTGGAGGTTGGCGGGCAGTGAGCCGGGGCGCGAGGAGGCGATGATCAGGTAACGGCCGTATTGGAAGTACAGGGCTTCGAGGGCGCGGTCGGCCGCGCTCGTCCCGCCCTTGTACGCGGCCAGGAGCGCGTCGGTGGGAACGTCTGCCGCCGGTGACTGGCCGATGTCGAGGCCGACTCGGTCGAACAGGGCTCGGTGGTCGCGGGTGTGCCGGCCGAGCAGTGCCTCGTAGCGGTCGCCCGCCTGCCCCATGGCACGGGCTACGGCGGCGTGCGGGTCCGGGCCGCGGTAGTCGGGGTAGGTGTCGGCGTAGTCCGTGCCCGCGGCCAGCACGAACCAGGCGCTGTCGGCCCCGGTCACGGTGATGCTGCCGTCCCCGTCGGACGCCACCGTGCCACCCCGACTGCGCACCCGCACCTGCGCCTCGAAGCGCAGCCCGTTGTCGGCGAGTGCGCCCCGCACGGTCAGAGTCGCGTCGGCCGCGGTGGCCGTGAAGTCGGCGCGTGGCGAGGTGTAGCGCAGGGTGAAGGTGACGCTGCCCGGCCGGTCGGCGGCGAGCCGGCCCACGATCACCCCATCGGGGTAGGAGGCGAAGAACTCCCGTTGGTGGCGGACGCCTTGGTGGGTGTAGGAGACCGAGGCGACGGCGTTGTCGAGGTCGAGTTCGCGTCGGTAGTCCGCCGGGGTCGTCGTCGGCGCGCCGGGCAGGTCGAGGTGGAGGTCGCCGAAGGTCTGGTGGGCGCCGTAGCCGGTTCGTGGCTGGCCGAGCCGGTCGGCCACCGACTCGGGGTCGAGGGTGGTCCGCGCGTCGAGGTCGTCCTGTACGGCGGAGATCGCGTCGGGGCGGGGTGCGCGCCAGTTGCCGTGGTCGTAGCCCTGGGTGGAACCGGGGCCGCCGGTCCAGAGGGTCTTCTCGTTGAACTGCAGCCGTTCGGAGGCGAGGGTGCCGAACACCATGGCGCCGAGCGCGCCATTGCCGATGGGCAGGGCCTCGCGCTCCCAGTCGGCGGCAGGAGCGGTGTACCAGAGCACTGATGGCCGCTCCCTCGATACATCGGAGGAATCAGCGGCGACAGCCTCGATGGACCCCGCGCCCAGAGCAAGCGCGCCCGCACCACTGGCTGCGGCCTTTAACGTCGTCCGTCGAGTGATCTCATGCGGCTCATGCGACATGACCCCTGACGCTAGAGGTCCGATGACTCTGCGACAAGGGTCATGACAACATGCGCGGAACCCCGAACAGCGGGGCCCCAGGTGGGAGGACTCAGCCCTGCTGGAAGAGCTCCGCGGGCAGCGGCTTCAGGAGGGCGTACAGATCGTCGGTGATGGGGCGGTCCCACGCGGCGATGGTCACCAGGACGTTGTCGCTGCGGTCGAACTGCACGCAGGAGATCCGGCTCTCGCTCAGCTTCAGACGGCGCACGATCAGGAGGTTGTCGCCCTGCATCACGGGCACGTCCTCGCTGCCGACGACGGTGACCTCCTCGTCGTTCTCCAGGGCCAGCAGCAGCTGCGCGACCTCGAAGGGGATCTCGCCCTCGTCGACCTCGCGGGCCGGGGAACCCTCGGGCAGATTGCCGATGATCATCGCGGGGCCGCGGCCGCCGAAGAGGTCGTAGCGCAGGAAGACGCCCTGGCAGCTGCCGTCGGGGGCGGGCAGCAGCCCGGCGCCCAGATTGCCGGGCCAGTCGCCCGGATCCATGGCCAGTACGTCGAAGTCGGGCCCGGCGGGCGTGGCGCTGCGGCGGCGGAGGAACGACATGTCGCCATGGTACGTGGCCGGGCCTGCTCCGTGACGCGCGGGCATGGTTCGGACCCTGCTCCCTGACCCGGGGCGCGACTTCCCGAGTGCTCCGCGATGCCGTCGCGGGCCGCGGAATTCCGTTGCCCTCCGGCAGCGGCCGCCCTACGGTCCCGATCATGCTGCCGCCGGTGGAAACGGACGAGGAATGGGACGCCGTCGTCCCCGACGAGGAAGTGATGCGGGTGGGAGCGGAGGACCTGTGCGCCCGCCTCGGTCTGGCCGGCCTCCCGCTGACGCGGTTCCCGGACGGGTCGCAGCCGGTCTACGCCGTGGGCGACGAACACGTCCTCAAGCTGTTCCCCGGAGCCGCCGCCCGGGACGGCATCGCCGAGGGCCGCGTCCTGTCCCATGTCCAGGGGCTCCTGCCCGTCCCGACGCCAAGCGTGCGCGACGCCGGTCCGTACGAGAACGGCTGGCGGTACGTCCTGATGTCCCGGCTGCGCGGCGAGAACCTGGCCGGCGCCTGGGACCGCGTCCCGCGCCCCGACCGGGAGCGGCTCGTCACCGAGATCGGCGAGGCCCTGGCCGTCCTCCATGCCCTCGATGCCGCGCCGCTCGAGGACGTCCTCGGGCCCGGGGACTGGGGCGCGTTCGTGGACCGGCAGCGTGCCGGGGCGGTGTCGCAGCAGCGCGAGCGCGGTCTGCCGGCCGCCTGGCTGGAGCAGATCCCGGAGTTCCTCGCCTCGGTCCCGCTGCCGCGCACCCCGCACCGTTCCCTGCTGCACACCGAGGTCATGCGGCAGCACTTCCTCGTCGATCCCGACGGCTGGCGCCTGACCGGACTCTTCGACTTCGAGCCGGCCATGATCGGCGACCGCGCCTACGACTTCGTCGGCGTGGGCCTGTTCGTCACCCGCGGCGATCCGCGACTGCTGGCCCGCCTCACCAAGTCGTACGGCACCACCTTCGCCCCGGCCGAGCTGCTGGCGTACACACTGCTGCACGTGTACAGCAATCTCCCTTGGTACATACGGGAGTTGGGCGCACCGGCCGACGGTACGCTGCCGTCCCTGGCCGAGGCCTGGTTCGGCACCGCGTGACGCACTCCGGCGTCCTCTCACTCCTCCGGCGGCGCGGGCGGCACCACGGCCACCGGGCTCGCGGCGTGCAGCAGGACCGCCTGGGTCACCGAGCCCATCATGGGGGCGGGTGCCAGTAGGCGACGTCGGTGGCGGCCCACGACGACCAGGTTCGCGTCCCTGGAAGCCGCGACGAGATGGCCGGCCGCATCGCCCGGGGCGACGTAGGGCTCGGCGTGGACCTCGGGGTGACGGTCGCGGTACGGGGCGAGGAAGCCTTCCGCGAGGGTACGGGTCTCGTGCTCGACGGCGTCCTGGTCGACGGGCGGCGGCACGATCTGGCTGGGAGCCGCGCTCCAGAGGTGGGCCGGCCATGAATAGGCGGCGACGACCTGGAGTCGGGCGCCGCGCCGGGCGGCCTCGGCGAAGGCGAAGGACAGTGTGGCCTCGTCGGGGCTGTCGACCTGCAGGCCGACGGCGACCCGCGGCCCCGGCTCGATCGGCATGTCGTCGTGGACCTGGCGTCCCGGCTTGGGCACCACGACGACCGGGCACTCGGCGTCACGTGCGGCGGCCATGCCGTTGGAGCCGAGCAGCAGGCCGGCGAAGCCCCCGCGCCCGCGGGAGCCGAGCACCAACAGCTGGGCCGTGGAGCCCAGTTCGGGCAGCACCGCGGCGGGCGCGCCCTCCGGGGCGAGATACTCCGTCTCCGGCCGCTCGACCCGCCCCGCCAGATACCGGCGTACGTGGTGGAGCACCGGATCGTCCTCCGGCTGCGGTCGTCCGGCGGGCGGCACACCGGGCTCGGCCCAGGCGGCGTACTGCTGCACGTGGACCATCCGCAGCGGCGCCCCGCGCACCAGAGCTGCCTCGAAGGCCCAGTCCAGCGCGACCAGGCCGTCGTCCGAGCCGTCGACCGCCGCGATGACCGGCAGGGTGCTCATGGGTTCCTCACCTCCGGATACGACCTTCCCCCTCCCGGGGTCAGCCTGGCTCAGGCATCGGCCCCAGGGGGGTTGTCAAGGTCGCGTGTCCGGAAAAACGGGTGGAACACCCCCGGATCGGCCCGAGGACGGCTGTCAGGTCAGGTCGAACTCGCCCTCCCTCGCACCCGACACGAAGGCACCCCACTCGGCGGGGGTGAAGATCAGGGAAGGGCTCTCCGGGCGGCCGCTGTTGCGCATCGCGATGAACCCCTCGACAAAGGCGATCTGGACATCCCCCAGGCCACGGCTGCTCGAGTGCCAGTCGGCGCTGCTGAGGTCCAGCTCCGGCTTGTCCCAGCCCGTGAGCGGCTGCTGCTGGATGGTGGTGCTCTCGGCCACGTCCGTGCTCCTCCCGATTCGCGTCGTCCGCGGGCCAGCCTAGCGATCGGTTCCGAGTGTCAACAGGCCACGTGAGGAGGACCTTTGCGGAGTCACCTCCACCCCCCGTCCGGGGAGTTCGCTCATGCGTCCGGGGACTCGGAGCCCACGAGCCACATGGAGAAGAACTGGGAGCCGCCGCCGTAGGCGTGCCCGAGCACCTTGCGGGCCCTGTCGACCTGGTGTTCCCCGGCCTGTCCGCGCACCTGGAGGGCCGCCTCCGCGAAGCGGATCATGCCGGAGGCCCCGATGGGGTTGGTGGACAGGACGCCGCCCGACATGTTGACGGGCAGGTCCCCGTCGAGCTCGGTCACCCCGGACTCGGTGAGTTTCCAGCCCTCGCCCTCGGCGGCGAAGCCGAGGTTCTCCAGCCACATGGGCTCGTACCAGGAGAACGGCACGTACATCTCGACCGCGTCGATGTCCCGGCGCGGATCGGCGATCCCCGCCTGCCGGTACACGTCGGCCGCGCAGTCCTTCCCGGCCTGCGGCGACACGAAGTCCTTGCCGGCGAAGAGGGTGGGCTCGCTGCGCATCGCGCCGCCGAGCATCCAGGCGGGCGGACGGGGCGCGCGGGCGGCTCCGGCACGGTCGGTGAGGATCATCGCGCAGGCACCGTCGGAGGACGGGCAGGTCTCCGAGTAGCGGATCGGGTCCCAGAGCATGGGCGAGGCCTGGACCTTCTCCAGCGTGATGTCGTGCTCGTGAAGGTGCGCGTAGGGGTTCTTCAGCGCGTTGCGACGGTCCTTGTACGCCACCAGCGAGCCGACCGTGTCGGGCGCGCCGCTGCGCCGCATGTACGCGCGCACGTGCGGCGCGAAGAACCCGCCCGCGCCGGCCAGCAGGGGCTGCTGGAAGGGGATCGGCAGGGACAGGCCCCACATGGCGTTCGACTCCGACTGCTTCTCGAAGGCGAGCGTCAGCACGGTGCCGTGCACGCGGGCCGCGACCAGGTTGGCGGCGACGAGGGCCGTGGAACCGCCGACCGAACCGGCCGTGTGCACCCGGAGCATGGGCTTGCCCACCGCGCCGAGCGCGTCAGCGAGGTAGAGCTCGGGCATCATCACGCCCTCGAAGAAGTCGGGCGCCTTGCCGATGACGACGGCGTCGATGTCGGACCAGCTCAACTCGGCGTCGTCGAGGGCCTGTTGGGCAGCCTCCCGGACGAGCCCGGCGATGGACACGTCCCGGCGCGCCGCGACGTGCTTGGTCTGACCGACGCCTACGACGGCCACGGGCTCCTTGCTCATCGCGGATCCCCTTCGAGTACGGCGACCAGGTTCTGTTGCAGACACGGTCCGGACGTGGCGTGCGCGAGCGCCCGGTCGGACTCGCCCCGGTGGATGCGGGCGGCGGCCTCTCCGATGCGGATGAGCCCGGCGGCCATGACGGGGTTGGCGGCGAGGGCCCCGCCGGAGGGGTTGACGCGCACGCCGCCTTCGAGCTTCAGCGCCTTGCGCAGGACGACCTCCTGGGAGGTGAAGGGCGCGTGCAACTCGGCGGTGTCGACGGGCCGTTCGAAGGCGCCGGCCTTCTCGGCGGCGAGGCGGGTCGAGGGTGAGTCGGTCAGGTCGCGCACGCCCAGGCCGTGTGCCTCGATGCGGTGGTCGATGCCACGGATCCAGGCGGGCCGCTCGCACAGCTCGCGGGCCCGCTCCCCCGCCGCGAGGATCACGGCGGCGGCCCCGTCGCCGATGGGCGGGCAGTCGCCGGTACGCAGCGGTCGTACCACGTACTCTCCCTGCGGCACCGAACCCTGCAGCTGGGCATGGGAGTTGGTGGCAGCGACATCGCGACTGCGGACCGCGACGGCGGCGAGCGCGGGTTCGTCCGTGTCGCCGGCGTCGATGAGGGCCTGCGCCTGGAGGGCGGCCAGGGCGACGGAGTCGGGCCACAGGGGCGCGACGTAGTAGGGGTCGAGCTGCCGGGTCAGGACGTCACGCAAGGGGCCGGGCGAGGACTTGCCGTAGGAGTAGACGAGCGCGGTGTCGGCGTCCCCGGTCAGAAGCTTGGTCCACGCCTCGTACAGCGCCCACGCGCCGTCCATCTCGACGTGCGACTCGGAGATCGGCGGCCAGGCGCCGACGCCGTCGAGGGCGAGGGTGAAGGAGAAGGCGCGGCCGGCGAGGTAGTCGCTGGAGCCGGAGCAGGTGAAGCCGATGTCGGTGGTCTTGAGGCCGGTCTGTGCGAGCACGTCGTGCAGGACCGGCATGAGCATCTCCACCTCGGAGAGCTCTTCGCTGGTGCGCCGGTGATCGGTCTGGCCGAAGGCTACGACGGCGATGTCCCTGACCGGCAGGTCCCTGGCCATCTACACCAGCTCCTTGTACGTGTCGTAGTCCGCGTCGGGCTCGCCGGTCGGCCGGTAGTGGTCGGGGTAGCGGCCGCCCTCGGTCCACACAGGTTCGACGCGCAGGCCCATGCGCACCTGGTTGTAGGGGATGCCGCCGATACGGCCGTGCAGGGCGAGGTCGGCTCCGTCGAGGGCGATGTGGGCGTAGACGTAGGGCACTTCGATGTCGAGGTTCTTCGCCTTGATGTTGACGATGCAGAACGTGGTGACTGTGCCGCGAGGACCTACCTCGACCTGTTCTGATGTGGCGACCCCACATGTGGGGCACGCACCCCTCGGCGGGACGTACACCTTGCGGCAGGAGGGGCATCGTTCGCCGACGTTGCGACGGTCGGCCAGGGCGTTGATGTAGGCGGTCTGGGCGCGGCCGGGTGAGTAGGTGTAGTCGAGGCGGGCGCGGGCGACGATGCCGGTGATCGGGTCCTCGAACTCCCCGGTGTGGCCCGTGGGTTCGGCTGGGCTGCCGTCGTACGGCTCGAAGCAGGCGATGTCCGTGATGGCGCCGGTGCGTTCCCCGGCCCAGCGGACGCGGACGCGCATGCCGGTGTGCACGGCGTCGGGGCCGGGGGCGTCGAGGGCGTGCAGGAGGGCGGTGTCGGCGCCGTCGAGACGGACCAGGGCCCAGGCGAAGGGGGTGTCGAGGGGCTGGTCGCGGCGGGGGGCGTGGTTCCAGGCCCAGGTGGTGACCGTGCCGGTGGGGGCGACCTCGACCAGGTCGCGGATCTCCTCGGCGGTGACGGGGTCGTACTCGACGGGCGGGACGAGCGTGCGGCCGTCGCCGGTGCGCACTCCGAGCACGATGCGTTCGCGCAGGCCGGTGAGGAAGGCGCTCTGGACGGGGCCGAGGGAGCGGGTGAAGGGGAACTCGACGACGAGCGGCGCTTTGAGGACTTCGGGCATCCCGCGGATCTCCTTTGGAGGTGGGGCGCACGGGCCGGGCACGGCGGTCAGGTGCGCTTGTAGACGGGCGGTCGTTTCTCCGCGAAGGCGCGGGCGCCTTCCTTGGCATCCGCGGTGTCGAAGATCGGCCAGCCGCGCTGCAGTTCGGCGGCGAGGCCGTCGGTCTCGGTCAGTTCGGCGCTCTCGTAGACCGACGCCTTGACGGCCTCGACGGCCAGTGGGCCGCAGGCGTTGATGCGTTCGGCGATCTCCAGGGCCTTGGTCAGTGCCGTGCCGTCGGGGACGACGTGCCCGACCAGGCCGATGTCGGCGGCCTCGCGGGCGCTGTACGGGCGCCCGGTGAGCAGCATCTCCAGGGCGTGGGTGCGCGGGATCTGGCGTTGCAGGCGGACCGTGGAGCCGCCGATGGGGAACAGGCCGCGCTTCACCTCGAAGAGCCCGAAGGTCGCGGACTCGCCCGCGACGCGGATGTCGGTGCCCTGCAGCATCTCCGTGCCGCCCGCGACGCAGTACCCCTCGACGGCGGCGATCACCGGCTTGCGGGGGCGGTGATGGCGCAGCATCGCCTTCCAGTGCAGGTCGGGGTCGGCCTTCAGCCGGTCCCGGTACTGCTCTCCCTCCATGCCCTTGCCGGCCAGTGCCTTGAGGTCCATGCCCGCACAGAACGAGCCGCCCGCCCCGGTGAACACGATCGAGCGGACCGAGTCGTCGGCGTCGGCCTCGAGCCAGCCGTCGTACAGGCCGACGAGCATCGCCAGTGAGAGCGCGTTCTTGGCCTCCGGCCTGTTCAGCGTGAGCACCAGTGTGGCGCCTTCGCGCTGCACGGTGAGGTGTTCCGTCCCACCCATCGCCCATCTCCCCTCTGAAAGAACGAGAACAGGTTGCAGGAGGCGCCGGGGCACTTCAAGGGTTTTCTGACAGACAGTCAGATTTCTTGTGCGCGGGCCCTTCACAGTTGTGCCGCCCTTTGCTCTGATGACCGGCAGCCGGTGGAGAGCGAGGTCAGGAGGAGCGGTGGAGTACAACCTTGCCGACCTGTTCGAGTCTGTCGTCGACGTGGTTCCGGGCCGCGAGGCGCTCGTGTACATCGACCACCCGGGCACGGGCGCGCAGCGCCGTCTGACGTACGCGCAGCTGGACGCGGCCGCCAACCGGATCGCACACCATCTGATCGACAGCGGGATACGTCCCGGCGAGCACCTCGGGCTCCACCTCTACAACGGCATCGAGTACTTGCAGACGGTGCTGGGCTGCCTGAAGGCGCGGATCGTCCCGGTCAACGTCAACTACCGCTATGTGGAAGAGGAGTTGGTGTACCTCTACCGGGACGCCGATCTGGTGGCCCTGGTCTTCGAGGCGGAGTTCACGGACCGGGTGGCGGCGGCGCTACCGCGGGTGGACGGGCTACGGCATCTGGTGCGGGTCGGCGCCGTGGCGCCGGGCGCGGCCGGTGCTCCGGTCGTGCCCGCCGTGGCATTCGCGGACGCCGAGGCCGCGGGGTCGCCCGAGCGGGGGTTCCCGGCGCGGTCGGGGGACGACCAGTTCATCATCTACACCGGCGGCACCACCGGGATGCCCAAGGGTGTGATGTGGCGCCAGGAGGACCTGTTCTTCTCGGGGCTGGGCGGCGGCGCGCCGACCGGTGAGCCGGTGAAGAAGCCGCAGGAGCTCGCCGAGCGGGTGGCGGCGGGCGGCGACGGGATCACCTTCTTCCCCACCGCTCCACTGATGCACGGCACGTCCACGCTGACCGCCTTCATCGGCTTCAACTTCGGCCAACGCGTCGTAATCCACCGCAAGTTCGCGCCGGAGGAGGTCCTGCGGACGATCGAGAAGGAGAAGGTCACCAGCGTGTCGCTGGTCGGCGACGCGATGCTGCGGCCGCTGGTCGACGCGCTCAGCGGGCCGATGAAGGGCACGGACTGCTCGTCGATGTTCAGCGTGTCGTCGTCCGGGGCCATCATGTCCGAGACCGTGCGCCGGCAGTTCCAGGCGCTGGTCCCCAACGTGATGCTGCTGAACAACTTCGGCTCCTCGGAGTCCGGCTTCAACGGCACCGCCACCGAGGACTCCGGTCCCGAGCGCGGCTTCCGCATCCGCGTCAACTCCCGTACCCAGGTGGTCGATCCGACCACGCACGAGCCGGTCGCCGTGGGCGAGGTGGGCCGGATCGCACAGTGCGGTCACGTGCCGCTCGGCTACTACAACGACCCGGGGAAAACCGCCGAGACCTTCTTCGAGCAGGACGGCGAGCGGTGGGTGCTGCTCGGCGACATGGCCACGGTCGACGAGGAGGGCGTCGTCACCGTGCTGGGCCGCGGCTCGCAGTGCATCAACACCGGGGGCGAGAAGGTGTACCCGGAGGAGGTCGAGCAGGCGCTCAAGTCCCACCCCGACGTGTACGACGTACTGGTGGCCGGGGTGCCGGACCCGAAGTGGGGGCACCATGTGGCGGCCGTGGTGCAGTTGCGGGCAGGTGCGGTACAGCCTTCGCTGGCGGACATCCAGACCCACTGCCGCTCCCACCTCGCGGGATACAAGATCCCCCGCCAGCTCGTGATCACGGACTCGATCCGGCGCTCGCCCAGCGGCAAGGCGGACTACCGGTGGGCGCGGGAGACGGCGGTGGCGGCGGTGTCGGCGGTGTCGGCGGCGGACGGGTGAATTCCGGGCAGGTCCGATTGAACCTAAGGTGACGTGCGGACGTACTCGTGGGGGCAGGCCCGATCATTGGGCGCTGTTTGCCATGCCATCGCAAGACCGCACGGGAGGACCTCCGGGTGTCGCAGGAGGCAACAGACGAAGTAACGCAGGAGACGGAAGAAGCGGGGACGGCGGAAGCCGGGACGACGGAAGCGGGGACGGCAGAAGACGGGACCGCAGCAGCGGCCGAGACTGCCGCGGACGACGAAACAAAGGCGAGCCCGTCTGCGGAGCCCTCCGGCTCCCCACCCCCCGGCTGGTTCGGCTGGCGGCGCCGCTACCCCCGTACCGCACGCGGCGTCACCGTGGGGACGACGGTCCTGGCCGGCGCGCTGCTGCTCTTCGCGCTCCTCGTGCCGAACCGCCTCGAACGACTCGACGCCGAGGCGTTCTTCCGCCTCCCGGCCGAGGGAATCCTGCTCGCGGGACTGTTGCTGGCGCTGCCGACGCGGTCACGGCGGCTGATGGCGGTGGTATCGGGCGCGCTCCTCGGTCTGCTCACGGTACTGAAGTTCGTCGACATGGGCTTCTACTCGGTTCTGGCGCGCCCCTTCGACCTGGTCCTGGACTGGATCCTGCTCGACGACGCGGCGGAGTTCGTACGGGAGTCGTTCGGGCGTACCGGCCAGGTGCTCGCGGTGGTCGGGGTGCTCGTCCTGATCGTCGCGGTGCTCGTCCTCATGACACTCGCGATGGTGCGGGTGACGAACCTGATGGTCCGCCATCGCGCCGTCGCCGCCCGCACGACACTGATCCTCGGCACCGCCTGGATCACCTGCATGACGCTGAGCATCCAGGTCACCAGCGTTCCGCTCGCGACCAAGGCCAACGCCGACCTCGTCAACAACCGTATCGAGCAGGTGCGCGCGGGCCTGAAGGACGGACGGGTCTTCGAGAAGCAGGCGGCGGTGGACGCCTTCGCGAAGACGCCGCCGGACCAGTTGCTGACGGGACTGCGCGGCAAGGACGTGCTGTTCACGTTCATCGAGAGCTACGGCCGTGTCGCGATCGACGACCCGGCGATGGCGCCGCAGATCGACGCGGTGCTCAAGGAGGGGACGAGCTCGCTCAAGACGGCCGGCTTCCAGTCGCGCAGCGCCTGGCTGAAGTCCCCGGTGACGGGAGCGGGCAGCTGGCTCGCCCACTCCACCTTCCTGTCCGGTCTCTGGATCAAGAACCAGCAGCGGTACCGGAGTCTGACCACCAGCGACCGCGCCACACTGAACAGCTACTTCCGCAAGACGGGTGCGTGGCGCACGGTCGGTGTCGTGCCCGGGGTGCGACGGGCCTGGCCGGAGGGCAAGTTCTTCGCTCTCGACCACATCTACGACTCCGAGCACCTGGGCTACCAGGGCCCCTACTTCAGCTGGACGCCCGTGCCCGACCAGTTCAGCCTGGAGGCCTTCCAGCGTCTGGAGCACGGCAAGAAGGACCGCGAGCCGATCATGGCGGAGATCATCCTGGCCTCCAGCCACAATCCCTGGTCCCCCATCGCCCGGATGGTCGACTGGGACGACCTCGGCGACGGCTCGGTCTTCCACCAGATCAAGAAGGAGGGCACGGACCCCAAGGAGGTCTGGAAGGACCCCGAGCGCGTGCGCACCGAGTACCGTCGCGCCATCGAGTACTCGCTCCACAGCCTCACCGAATGGGTCGAGCGCTACGGCACCGACGACACGGTCCTCGTCTTCCTCGGCGACCACCAGCCCGTCCCGACCGTCACCGCGGGCAACACGAGCAAGGACGTCCCCGTCACCATCGTCGCCCGCGACCAGAAGGTCCTCGACAAGATCGCCGACTGGCACTGGAGCGACGGCCTCAAGCCCGCCGAGAACGCGCCGACCTGGGGCATGGACAAGTTCCGCGACCGTTTCATGACGGCGTACGGGCCGCAGACGGACTGAGCACCCGGGGCTGGGCCGTTCGGGCACCGCCGATGGGCGGAGAAGTCGTATGGCGTAACAGGACGCGCCGGTGAGCGGGTGACGTCCCTACGGTCGCAATGACGGTCGTCGAGACCGCACGACCGAAAGGGAACGCTCGTGAAGAGACGCATCCATGCGATATGCGCAGCCGCGATCACCGTCCTCGTCACCACCGGCCCGGCGGCCCCCATCGCCCACGCCCAAAGCGACCTGGACTGCGGCGACTTCGCCTTCCAGGAAGACGCACAGGCGCAGTTCAACCGCGACCCCGATGACCACCATCGCCTGGACGAGGACCGGGGCAGGGACGATGGCGTCGCCTGTGAGGACCTGCCGCGCCGTGACGCGGCCGTCTCCTCGCCGCTCCCCATACGCACGCCGCTCCCCACCCTCTCGCCCCTCCCCACGCAGGGAGTCAGGGGCGGCCTGGGCGGCAGCACGGGGCCGGCGGACTTCGAGGTGGCGCTGGGAGCCGGCCTGGCCGTCGGTGCGGTGGCGCTGGCCGCCGGTTACGTCACGTACCGGCGTCGGTTCAGCCGCTGAAGCGCGGTTGCTGTCCCTCGGCCGGTGACTGGAGCGATGGGCACTCTGGCTATGGCTATGGCTATGGCTGTCGTGGGGAACCCTGGCCGGTAGGGCGGTCGGCAGTCGGCTGTACCGCTCGCTCAGGGCTGGCCGACGACGTCCTGTCCCTCCATCACCTCATGCGGTGCGTCCCGCGACGCGTCGACCTCGCCCCCGGTCTCTGCCGCGGTGGCTGCCGAGCCCCTCGGCGCGCGCCTGCCCAGGCGCTGCGTCAGACGGGTCGCCAGAGGTTCGGTGTAGCGGGCGGTGAGCGGGCCCAGGATCACCAGGATCAGTACGTAGGCGGTGGCCAGCGGGCCCAGCGACGGCTCGATGCCGGCGGTGACGGCGAGCCCGGCGATGACGATGGAGAACTCGCCGCGGGCGACCAGCGTTCCGCCCGCGCGCCAGCGGCCCTTCGCGGAGATCCCGGCGCGTTTGGCGGCCCAGTAGCCGGTGGCGATCTTCGTGAGCGCGGTGACGACGGCCAGGGCGAGCGCGGGCAGCAGCACCGGCGGGATGCTCGCGGGGTCGGTGTGCAGGCCGAAGAAGACGAAGAACACGGCGGCGAACAGGTCCCGCAGCGGCGCCAGGAGGTTGTGCGCCCCCTCGGCCACCTCACCGGACAGCGCGATCCCGACCAGGAACGCGCCGACGGCGGCGGAGACCTGGAGCTGCTGGGCGAGCCCGGCCACGACGAGGGTCAGGCCGAGCACGACGAGCAGCAGCTTCTCGGGGTCGTCGCTGGAGACGAACCGGGAGATGTGGCGGCCGTAGCGCACCGCGAGGAGGAGGACGAGTCCCGCGACGCCGAGCGCGATGGCGAGCGTGACGCTGCCCGCGGCGAGACCGGCACCGGCGAGCAAGGCGGTGACGATCGGCAGGTAGACGGCCATGGAGAGGTCTTCCAGGACCAGGATGCTCAGGACGATCGGGGTCTCGCGGTTGCCGAGCCGCCCGAGATCACCGAGCACCTTCGCGATGACACCGGAGGAGGAGATCCAGGTGACACCGGCCAGTACGACGGCGGCGACCGGACCCCAGCCGAGCAGCAGCGCCATCGCGGCACCTGGCAGGGCGTTGAGCGCGGCGTCGACGAGACCGGCCGGGTACTGGGTCTTGAGGTTGGAGAGCAGATCGCTGGCCGTGTACTCGAGGCCGAGCATGAGCAGCAGCAGGATCACGCCGATCTCGGCGCCGATGGCGACGAAGTCCTCGCTGGCGCCCAGAGGAAGCAGCCCGCCCTTGCCGAAGGCGAGCCCGGCCAGCAGGTACAGGGGGATGGGCGAGAACTGGAACCGCCCGGCGAACCGGCCCAGCAGCCCCAGGGCGAGGATGATCGCGCCGAACTCGATGAGGAAGACCGCGGAGGAGTGCATCGCGGCTCACTCCCGTCCGAGTATCGCCGCGGCCGCCTCCACACCCTCGCGGGTGCCGATCACGATCAGGGTGTCGCCGCCGGCCAGGCGGAAGTCCGGCGTCGGCGACGGGATGGCCTCGGCGCGGCGCAGCACGGCCACGATGGACACGCCGGTCTCGGTGCGCATCCGGGTCTCGCCGAGCAGCCGTCCGTTCCAGTGCGACGTGGCGGACAGCTCGGTCCGCTCGGCGACGAGGCCCAGCTCGGTGGTGGACAGCAGGTTGGGGCTGTGGTGCGCCGGCATCAGCGCGTCGATCAACGTGGCCGCCTCACCGGAGGTGAGCCGTACCGACAGCGCGCAGGCGTCCGGATCGTCCTTGCTGTACGCGCTCAGCGTCCGCGAACCGTCCCGGTGGGCGACCACCGACAGGCGGCGCTGTTCGCGCGTGGTGAGGTCGTAGCGGACCCCGATGCCGGGCAATGGCGTACTGCTCAGGCGTGGAGCGCCCACAGCTGTCCCCTCGTTCAGGTGCCTCTTCCAGCTCTCTTCGACGAAACATTACGACCGTGGAACATCCGGGCCGAACTCAGCCCGTTCGACGGCCTCTCCCGTCCAGGAACTCGGCGTCCAGGTCACCCAGGTAGGCGGAGGCCCGCATCGGCCCGCCGGGCAGGGTGACCAGCGGCTCGCCCGCACCCCATGGGCTCTCAAGCCGCCCTGCCCGCCGTGCCCCCCTCCGCGGTCGCCCGTTCGCCGCAGCGCAGCCGCGTCACGCGCAGAAATGTACGAGCCGCCCCCTTGCCTGATCATCCGCCGCCTGGATTACTGATCCCGAACACCCGTACCGAATGATCGGTCGTCCGGATTGACGCGGTTGGCGAGGGAGAACTCCCCATGGCGGATGCGACGGAGCTGCTGGACTCGGGGGAACGGCTCGACCATGAGGCGTTGCGGGAATTGCAGCTGGAGCGGCTGCGGGCGTCACTTCGGCACGCGTACGACAACGTGCCGTTCTACCGGGAGTCCTTCGACAAGGCCGGCGTACGGCCCGACGACTGCCGCTCGCTCGCCGATCTGGCCCGCTTCCCGTTCACGACCAAGGCCGACCTGCGCGAGAACTACCCGTACGGGATGTTCGCCGTGCCCCAGGACCGTATCCGCCGCATCCATGCCTCCAGCGGCACCACCGGACGTCCCACGGTGGTCGGCTACACCGACGCCGACCTTTCCCTGTGGTCCGACATGGTGGCCCGCTCGATCCGGGCGGCGGGCGGGCGGCCCGGGGACAAAGTGCATGTGGCGTACGGCTATGGGCTGTTCACCGGTGGGCTCGGCGCACACTACGGTGCCGAGCGGCTCGGCTGTACGGTCATCCCCGCGTCCGGCGGTATGACGGCCCGCCAGGTCCAGCTGATCCAGGACCTCAGGCCCGAGATCATCATGGTGACGCCCTCGTACATGCTCACCCTCCTCGACGAGTTCGAGCGGCAGGGCGTGGATCCGCGCGGTACCTCCCTGCGCGTGGGCATCTTCGGTGCCGAACCCTGGACGGAGCAGATGCGTCAGGAGATCGAGGAGCGGTTCGCGATCGACGCCGTCGACATATACGGGCTGTCCGAGGTGATCGGGCCGGGGGTGGCGCAGGAGTGTGTGGAGACCAAGGACGGGCTGCATGTGTGGGAAGACCACTTCTTCCCGGAGATCGTCGACCCGTTCACCGGTGAGGTGCTGCCCGAGGGTGAGGAGGGCGAGTTGGTCTTCACCTCGCTCACCAAGGAGGCCATGCCCGTCATCAGGTACCGCACGCGGGACCTGACGCGGCTGCTGCCGGGGACCGCCCGGGTGTTCCGGCGGATGGAGAAGGTCACCGGGCGCAGTGACGACATGGTCATCCTGCGCGGGGTCAACCTCTTCCCCACGCAGATCGAGGAGATCGTGCTCCGAACACCGGGCGTGGCACCCCACTTCCAGCTGCGCCTCACCCGGGAGGGCCGTCTCGACGCCCTCACGGTGCGGGCGGAAGCTCGCCGCGACGCGTCGCCCGAGACGCGGGACGCCGCCGCGCAGAGCATCGCGGCGGCCGTGAAGGACGGCATCGGGGTGTCGGTCGCCGTGGAGATCGTCGAACCGGAGTCGCTGGAACGGTCCGTCGGCAAGATCCGGCGGATCGAGGACCTTCGACCCCGCTAGGCAGGACGTACGGGCCGCTCTTCGAAAACCAGTGGAACAGCGCCGCTGTGCGCCATTACCGTGCTGCCGAACCAAGTCGTCTAGGCAAGGACGTGCCGTTGTACACCCTGTGAGACCTCCCGAGCGCTGATTGGTCGCGCGTCGCGCATATGCGCCGCGCTGCTTTTTGCTGCGGACTTCTCACTGAAACCGGTGTACTTCTGTGCTCAACAACTGGGTGGTCATGCCCACCTGCCTGCCGACCGTTCTCCGCCGTTGCCACACGTGCGCGTCCGGGCGCTTCAGGGCAAGCGGTAAGTTTCGCGTCAACGCAAACCACAAGCTCATCGACGCCTGGCTCCTCGTGCTCTGTACGGCTTGCGGGGACACTGCAAAACTCACGGTCCTGGAACGGATGAATGTGCGCTCCGTACGGCCTGAGCTGCTGGACCGGCTGCACGACAACGACCTTGGCCTGACAGCCGAGCTGCTCCAGGATCCGGTCGTGCGGCGCCGTAATCGCATAGCCCTCGACTGGGACAACGCCTGGCGGCTCGACACCGGCGGATCGGATCACCTGGACCGCGAGGTGATCGACGTCTCGGTCCGCTTTGCGGCGCGGATCCCTGTCCGGCCGGTGCGACTGATCGCTGAAGGCTGCGGTCTTTCGCGGGCCGAGGTCGAGAGACTGATCACGGAGGGGAACCTCGTTTCGGCAGTCCGGCTGAGCGGCAAGCTCTCCGGCGACTTCACCTTCACGCTCAAGCGCTGAGCGGTCCCCGGGACCAGGGCCTGTCCGGCAAGAACCGCCGGACAGGCCCTGACCCTCTGCAAACCCCTAACCCTCTGCAAACCGGTCCCGCAGCTCCCGCTTGAGGATCTTCCCGCTCGCGTTGCGCGGCAGCTGCTCGACGAACACCACCCGCTTCGGCGCCTTGAAGTGGGCGAGCTTCTCGCGCGCGTGCTCGATCAGTTCGGCCTCGCTCACCTCGCCGCGTGGGACGACGACCGCCGTGACCGCCTCGATCCACCGCTCGTCGGGCAGGCCGACGACGGCGACCTCGGCGACGCCGTCGTGCGTGTACAAGGCGTCCTCGACCTGACGTGAAGCGACCAGCACGCCACCGGAGTTGATGACATCCTTCACCCGGTCGACGATGGTGAAGTAGCCGTGCGCGTCCCGCACCGCGAGGTCGCCGGAGTGGAACCAGCCGTCCCGGAAGGCCTCGGCAGTCTCTTCGGGCTTGTCCCAGTAGCCCTCGCACAACTGCGGGGAGCGGTAGACGATCTCGCCAGGCGTGCCGTCGGGGACGTCCTCGCCGTCCTCGTCCACCACACGGGCGTCGACGAAGAGGACGGTACGACCGCAGGAGTCCATGCGGCCCTTGTGTTCGTCCGGGGCCAGCACGGTGGCCAGCGGGCCGATCTCGCTTTGGCCGAAGCAGTTGTAGAAGGCGAGCTCGGGCCATCGCTCACGCAGCCGCTCAAGGACCGGCACCGGCATGATCGAGGCGCCGTAGTACGCCTTGCGCAGACCATCCAGGTCACGGGTCGCGAAGTCGGGGCGGTTGGCCAGACCGATCCACACCGTGGGCGGAGCGAACAGACTGTCCGCGCGGCCCGCTTCGATCAGGTCGAAGAGCTGCTCGCCGTCGGGCCCGTCCACGATGATGTTCGTGGCGCCGACCGCCAGATACGGCAGCAGGAAAACGTGCATCTGCGCCGAGTGGTACAGCGGCAGCGAGTGGACGGGGCGGTCGCCGGCGCTCAGATCGAGGGCGGCGATCGCGCTCAGGTACTCGTGGACCAGGGCGCGGTGGGTCATCATCGCGCCCTTCGGCAAGGCGGTCGTGCCCGAGGTGTAGAGCAGTTGCACCAGGTCCTCGCTGCGCGGCTCCGGGCCGTCGTAGGCGGACGCCGTGGCCTGCCGCGCCAGCAGTGAGTCGTCGGCATCGCGCAGGGGCAGCGCAGGGACGCCGTCCGGGAGGCGGGCCGACAGGTCAGGGTCCGCGAGGACCAGGGAGCTGCCGGACTGGCCGACGATGTACGCGAGGTCGTCGCCGGTGAGGTTCTGGTTGACCGGGACGTGGACGAGGCCCGCGCGGGCGCAGGCGAGGAAGGCGATCAGATAGGCGTCCGAGTTGTGGCCGTACGCGCCGACCCGGTCGCCGGGGGTGAGGCCCTGGCCGAGCAGGACGCTCGCCGCGCGCGATACGGCCGCGTCGAGTTCCTCGTACGTCCAGGTGCGGTCGCGGTACTCGACCGCGACGCGCGCCGGGGTGCGTCGGGCACTGCGGCGCAGTACTCCGTCAACCGTGCTGCCGTCTCCTGGCGTCATGACACATGATCCTCGGTGTGTCGCACAGACAGGTCAAGCAGGACACCAGTACACCTCACCGGGGACACATACCCGTTGGTACGCTCAACGGCTCCTTCCCTCAATGACGTTGGGAGGCACGATGCGCACCCGCCCCAGACGGCTCGTCGTCGCGGCCGTCGCCCTGCTCGCCGCCACCGCCGGGCTGCCCGCGACTGCGGCCGAGCGGCAGGACCAGCACGACCGGCAGGAACAGCAGGAACAGCAGGAACAGCAGGAACAGCTCTCGCACGGCGGTCTGTCCGCCGTCGTCCGCTATACCGAGTACGGCATTCCGCACATCGTCGCCAAGGACTACAAGTCCCTTGGTTTCGGCACCGGTTGGGCGCAGGCCGCCGACCAGGTGTGCACGCTCGCCGACGGATTCGTGACCGTGCGCGGCGAGCGCTCGCGCTTCTTCGGGCCGGACGCGGCGACCGACTTCTCGCTGTCCTCGGCCACCAAGAACCTCTCCAGCGACCTGTACTTCCGAGGCGTACGCCAGACACGCACGGTGGAAAAGCTCCTCGCCGAACCGGCACCGCGCGGCCCGAGCCGTCAGGTCAAGGACCTGATGCGGGGCTTCGCGACCGGCTACAACGCCTGGCTGAAGCAGAACCGGATCACGGACCCCGCGTGCAAGGGCGCCGCCTGGGTGCGGCCGGTCACCTCGCTGGACGTGGCCGCCCGGTTCTACGCCGTCGCCGTGCTCGGCGGCCAGGGCGGCGCCGTGGACGACATCACCTCTGCCCAGCCGCCCACCGGATCCGCCGCCCGCGGCAAGGGCATCGGGACCAGCCCGGACGCCGAGACGCTGATACGGGCCGTGCGCGAGCGGACCGCCGACGCGGACATGGGGTCGAACGCGGTCGCCTTCCGGGGTGACACCACAGCCACCGGCCGCGGCCTGTTGCTGGGCAACCCGCACTACCCGTGGCACGGTGGACGCCGCTTCTGGCAGGCCCAGCAGACGATTCCCGGCGAGCTCGACGTCGCCGGGGCGTCGCTGCTGGGCTCGCCGACGATCTCCATCGGCTACAACTCACATGTGGCGTGGAGCCACACTGTCTCGACCGGCGTCCCGTTCAATCTGCACCGTCTGACGCTGGATCCGGCCGACCCCACCGTCTATCTGGTGGACGGCGAACCCGAGCGGATGAAGAAGCGGACCGTGACCGTCGCGGTCAAGGACGGCGCCCCGGTGACCCGCACCCAGTGGTGGACCCGGTACGGCCCGGTCGCGGCCTCCGCCGACGGCGAACTCCCGCTGCCCTGGACCGCGACGACGGCGTATGCGCTCAACGACCCCAACGCGGCCAACCTGCGCTTCGCCGACACCTCACTCGGCTTCAGCAAGGCGCGTGGCACCGCCGACGTCCTCGCGTCCCTCGCCCGGCACCAGGGGCTGCCGTGGGTGAACACCATCGCCGCGGACTCCTCGGGACACTCCCTGTACACCCAGTCGCAGGTGCTGCCCCGGATCACCGACGACGTCGCGGCGCGGTGTTCCACGGACCTCGGCAAGGCCACCTATCCGGCGGCGGGCCTCGCGGTCCTCGACGGATCCCGGGGTGACTGCACCCTGGGGCGCGACACCGACGCCGTCCAGCCCGGGACCTTCGGGCCCGCGCGCATGCCGACGCTGAAGGACGCCCCGTACGCGGAGAACTCCAACGACAGCGCGTGGCTGGCCAACGCCGACCGGCCGCTCACCGGATACGAGCGGATTTTCGGCAACATCGGCACCCAGCGCTCGCCACGCACGCGTGGAGCGATCGAGGACGTGGCGGCGATGGCCGGGCGGGGCGGTCTGACCTTCCGGGATCTGGAGCGGCAACAGTTCGCGAACCGGGTGCCCGCGGCCGACCTGGCCGCGGCCGACACGGCGACGGCGTGTGCCGCGCTGCCGGGCGGATCGGCAACAGGCAGTGACGGCAAGGCGGTTGACGTCACGGAGGCCTGTTCGGTGCTCGCGGCCTGGGATCGCACCATGGACACCGGCAGCCGGGGCGCCCTGCTCTTCGACCGGTTCTGGCGAAAGCTGACGGCGAAGGTGTCGGCCGCCCAGCGCTGGAAGGTGCCCTTCTCGGCGGCGGACCCGGTGCGCACACCTAACACCCTCAACACCGCCGCCCCCGGCTTCGCCGTGGCCCTCGCGGACACGGTCGCCGAACTCCGGGCGGCGGGCATCGCGCTCGACTCCCGCCTCGGTGAGCACCAGGTCGTCGCACGGAACGGTCAGCGCATCCCCGTTCCGGGCGGCACGGAAGGGCTGGGCGTGTGGAACAAGATCGAGGCGGTGTGGGACCAGGCGCGCGGTGGCTATACGGAGGTCACGACCGGCTCCAGCCACATCCAGGCGGTCGGCTGGGACGGCAGCCGTTGCCCGGTGGCCCGTACGCTGCTGACGTACTCGCAGTCCTCGAACCCGAACTCGCCCCACTTCAGCGACCAGACCCGGTTGTTCTCCGGTGAGAAGTGGGTGACCGCGCGGTTCTGTGAGAAGGACATCCTGTCGTCGCCCGCCCTGAAGGTCGTCCGCGTACGCGAACGCTGAGCGACTGTGGTCCCGTCCCACACGGGGCGGGACCACATAAGGCCAGACCATGTAGGGCCAGACCACATGGGGCCAGACCACATGGGGCGGGACTACATAGAAGTGACAGGTGAAATTCACCCGTCGCCGCACGATGCATCAACTGCCCTTGGCCGAATGCTTCCTTTGCTTCTCCGTGCTCCTGTGCGCCCCTTTGGAGAAAGGTTTCCGGAAACCGATTGCCGCTTGGACTGGGCAGGACATGACTCAAGTGTCAAGTCCGTGGCACGTTCACCGAATATTTGCGTGTCACGTCAGGCAGGAGGTTTCCCATGAGCCGTGCTGTGCCTGAACAGGAGCGAGTATGGCGGACAGGTACTGCTCCAGGCATATTCCCCATCCTCGGTCACGGTATCGCGTTGTTCCGTCAGCCGTTGGCGTTTCTGAATTCTTTGCCCGCGTACGGGGATCTCGTCGAGATACGACTGGGCCCCCAGCGCGCCTGGATGGTGTGTCACCCGGAGCTGGTCCACGAGATGCTCAAGGATCCGCACACCTTCGACAAGGGGGGCCCGCTCTACGACAAGCTCGGGAAGCTGATGGGCGACGGTCTCGTCACCTGCCGCCAACCGGCGCATCGGGACAAACGCAGGCTGCTGCAACCCGGTTTCCGCCCTTCCCACGTCGCCACCTACGCGAACCTGGTCAGCGAGGAAGCCGAGTCGGCGTGCCGCGCGTGGTCCGCCGGGCAGGTGGTCCGCGTCTCTGACGCGATGATGGCGCTGACGACCCGGGTGATCAGCCGAGTCCTCCTCTCCGACTCTCTCGACGACAAGACGGCCGCCGAGGTGCGGGACTGTCTCACCGTCATCGTCCGTGGCCTGTTCGTCCGCACGGCCGTGCCGATCGAGGCCCTCTTCCGCCTCCCCACTCCCGCCAACCGCCGCTATCAGCGCGCGGTCGACCGGCTGCACGCGATCATCGACGCCGCCATAGCGGACCGGCGCCGGGGTGCCTCCCACGACGATGTGCTGGGAACCTTGTTCGCGGCCACGCGGGGGGAGGGCGCAACGCCGGCGATCACCGACCGGGAAGTCCACGATCACCTGATCACGCTCCTGCTCACCGGCGTCGAGGCCCCCGCGCTGTGCCTGGCCGACGCCTTCAGCCTGCTGGCCCGCCATCCGGTGGCGGAGCGCCGTCTGCACGCCGAACTCGACGCCGTTCTCCCCGGAGGCCGGCGGCCCGGCCCCGATGATCTGCCGCACCTCGTGTACACGCGGTGTGTCGTCTCCGAGACGCTGCGCCACACGTCGCCCGGCTGGCTCTTCACCCGCCTCACCACCAAGGAGACGGAACTGGCCGGGTGTCGCCTGCCGCGCGGCGCCACCGTCCTGTACAGCCCCTACCTCCTGCACCATGACTCCTCGTCGTTCACCGACCCCGACCGTTTCCTCCCCGACCGCTGGTTACCGGGGCAGGTCACCGCCGTACAGCGCCGCGCGATGATGCCGTTCTCCGCGGGCAGCCGCAAATGCCTCGGGGACGAGTTCTCCATGGCGGAGGCCACACTGGCGCTCGCGACCATCGCCGGGCGCTGGCGGCTGCGCCATCTGCCCGGGCATGTCGAACCCAAACCGCGCCCCGCGATCACCCTGGGGCCCCGTTCGTTGATCATGGCCTGCGACCCCATGGCCACCCTTCGCGTATCGGATTCCCGGACGGCAGGTGACAGCGGTGTCGACAACGCATGAGGAAATCGCGGTCGGTGTACCGGACGGAATTCCGGTTCCCCATCTCAAGGAACTGATCGACACCCACCTCCACATGCCCTTCCCGTTCATGCGGAATCGCCACGAACCCGCGGCCACGGCAGGCGTCGACGCATGGCTGGCCGCGTGGGGGCTGACCGCCGATCCGGAGGTCGCGGCGATGATCGCCCGCACGCGCCCCGCCGAGCTCGCCTCCTACAACAGCCCCACCATGGATTCCGGTCTCCTCCAGATCGTGGCCAATCAGATCGCCTATCAATTCGTCTTCGACGACCGGGCGGAGGAAATCGGTCGGCATTCTCCGGGTCTGCTGATGCCCATGCTGTTCGAGAGCATCGCGATTCTGCGGGACGGCCGCCGGCCCAGCACTCCGCTCGGCGCGGCCCTGGCCGATCTCCACCGGCAGGTCCGGGAGCGGTGCACGCCGGACCAGGCCGCGCGGTGGGCGTGGAAGAGCCGTGAGTACGTGCACGGCCTGTTGTACGAGGCGGTGGCGCAGGCTGACTCCCTCCCCCTGCGGACCGGGCACTGCACGTCGATACGGTCGCTGACCGCGGGCGTCGAGCCGTTCCATCCGCTGTGCGAGGCCGCCCAGCCGCACGAGCTGACCCACGCCGAACTCCACCACCCCGTCGTACGCCGACTGGGCCGGTTGTCCGCCGACGCGGCGGTGTGGATACCCGACCTGTTCTCCGCGGTGAAGGAACAGCGCGCAGGCGGAATGATCAACCTGGCCCTCGCCCACCAGCGCGAACAGCGCTGCTCTCTGCCGGCGGCCGTCATGCTGGCCATCCAGCAGATCAACGCCACGATCAAGGAGTTCCAGATGCTCTTCGCCCAGGTCGAACCGGAGTTGAGCCCCTCGGGCGTCGGCTACGTGGAGGGCATGATCGGCTGGGTCCGCGGCTGTTACTACTGGTCCCGGACCGTGCCGCGCTACGCGGACGCGGCGTGCGTGCCGGCGCTCCCGTGACGCCCCCCGTCATGCTGCGGTGAGAGACCCCCTGGAACAGGCCCATCCGAATTTCCTACCCGAGAAACGGGCCTTCTCATTCCCTTCGATCGATGATTCATCCGTTGGTGCACAATCCGGCCTGCCGCACCGTCAGGAGGCGTAATCTCGGCTGCTCCGAGGCCGAACTACTGAAGGCGGTACGGCACATGGCGAAGGAGCCACGGCCCCCGATCGCCGAGCACCGGATGTTGATCGAGCGGCAGCGGGAACTTCATGCTCTCGACGCCGCGTTCAAGGAACTGCGGCACACCACGGACGGGGTTCCGCGAGCGCGGCGCAGGGGGCTGCTCGCCTTCACCGGGTCGGCCGGACTGGGCAAGACAGCACTCGTCAGGGCAGCCCGCTCCCGGGCTGCGGCGCACGGGTTCACCGTGCTCTCGGGCCGGGGCGGCGAGAAGGAGCAGGAGCTGGCGTTCCGCGTGGTGCGCCAGCTCATGCAGCCTCCGCTGGCGGCGATGGACGGGGCGGAACTCCGCGCCTTCATGGGCAGTTGGTACGACATCGTCGCCGCCGCTCTCGGCCTCGAGGCGCACGGCCCGGGCCCGGTGCCGGACCCGACCGGGGTCCGCGAAGGTCTCGACTGGGTCATGACGCGCCTCACCGTGAGGAAGCCGCCCGTCGTCCTGCTCCTGGACGACCTGCACTGGGCGGACGCCGAGTCGCTCAACTGGCTCTCCTCCTTCGCGCCACGGGTCGAGGACCTTCCGCTGCTGATCGTGCTCGCCTACCGACCCGACGAACTGCCCCCCGAGGCGGAGGAACTCCGCACACTCGTCGGACGCCACGGGGGCCGCCCCCAAACCCTGGACCGGCTCACCGCCGACGGCGTGGCGCGGATCGTCAGGCACGAGGTCGGGGAGGGAGCCGAGGACCGGTTCTGCAGGGAATGCTGGTCGGCCACCGGCGGGAGCCCCTTCGAAGCGGTGGAGCTCGCCATCGGACTCGGCGAGCGGAACCTGAGGGGCACCGAGGACGACCTGCCCGCGATGCGTGAGCTCGCCGCGGCGGTCAAGGGCCCGGGGCTGATCGAGCGTCTCGAAGGGCTCGACACGACGACCGTCCGCTTCGCGCACGTCGCTGCCGTACTGGGCTCGCCCTTCTCACCTCAGCTCGCCGCGACCATCGCGGTGCTCGGCGACGAGACCGTCGCCGAGGCGACCCAGCAGTTGCGCACCGCCCGGATCCTGGCCGACGGTCACGGTCCCGGGGGTGAGCTCGAGTTCGTTCATCCACTGATCGCCACCACCATCTACCGGTCCATCCGCTCAGCCTTCCGGGCCGGTCTGCACAACGCCGCGGCGGAAGCCGTCCTGGCCGCCGGGTACGGCCCCACCGCCGCCGCCCGGCATCTGCTGGAGGTCCCCTGCGAGGGCAACCCCGAGGCGGTCGCGTGTCTGCGCGAGGCCGCTCGGGAGAACCTTCGCGCCGGAGCGACCGAGGCCGCCCGGCGCCTGCTGACCCGTGCGCTGCAGGAGCCGCCACTGCCTGAGGACCGTGCCGCGGTCCTTCACGAACTCGCCTGCTCCACGTTCCTGATCGAGCCCACCGCCACGGTGCGGCATCTGCGCCAGGCGCTGGCGGAACCCGACGTCGCCCCCGATCTGCGCGCCTCCATCGTCTATCGGCTGACGCAGGCTCTGGCCCACACCGATCAGCTGGCCGAGGCCGTGGACGTGGCCGCCGAGGAGGCGCGGCAGGCCACGAATCCGCGCGTCAAACTGCGTATGCAGGCCGATCACTTCGTCTGGAGCATGGTCCGCACCGACGACCCCGACTCGCCCGCCCGGTCCCGTACGCTGACGCGGCTGGCCGAGCAGTTGCCCGGTCGCAGGCTGGAGGAGCGCTACATCCTGGGGCTGCGGGCCTGGGACGCGGTGAAGCGCGGCGAACCCCGGCAGACCGCCCTCGCCTACGCCGAGAAGGCCTTGCACGGTGGCATGAGCTGGACCGACGAGAACCGGGGTTTCGAGGTACCCGTTTCGGTCGCCCTGGTGTTCATGTACGGCGACCAGCCGCGACGGGCCGAGGAGTTGTTCAACAAGGGCATCGAGGAGTGCGCGGCCAAGGGCTGGCGCGGTTCTCACCTGGCCTTCGGCCAGACCCTCGCCGGCTACATCCGCTACCGCCGCGGCTGCCTGGCCGAGGCCGAGGACCGCGTGCGGGAGGGACTGCGCATCGCCGACAAGGTGGAAGGGGCCGTGCCCGCCCAGTGGTTCGCCGTCGGCATCCTCATCAAGACCCTGCTGGCCCGTGGGCGCGTCAGCGAGGCGCGCGCACTGGCCGACGAGCACCACTTCGGTGAGGTCACTCCGAACGCCGTCATCTACCCCGATCCTCGCACCGTGTACGCGGAACTGCTCCTGGCGGAGGGACGGCACGCCGAAGCTGCGGTGCTGCTGTCCTTGGTCGGGGACTGGCTGGACCAGCGGGCCTGGCGCAACCCGGCCTGGTGCCCGTGGCAGCTGCGGCTCGCGTCCGCGCTCGCCCCCACCGCACCGGACGAGGCGGTCGAGCACGCCCGGGAGGCCGTCAAGCGCGCCCGGGCCTTCGGCGCCGCCTCCACCATCGGCCGGGCCCTCCACACCCTCGCCGAGGTGACCGGCGGGCCCGCGGCGCTCGACCTGTACGCGGAGGCCGTCGAGCACCTGGAGCAGTCACCGTCCGCGTACGAACTCGCCCGCGCCCTGGTCGGCCACGGCGCCGCACTGTCCCGCAACGGGCGGCTCCAGGAGGCCGCCGATCGGCTCTACCAGGGCCTGGAAGGCGCAGTCCACTGCGGGGCCGAGGCGCTCGCCGCCCGGGCCAGGGAGGAACTGTCGGCGGCCGGTCTGCGCCCGCTGCCGCTGCGGTACGTGCAGGCCGACACACTGACCGCTCAGGAACGCCGCACCGCCGAACTGACCGTCCAGGGCCAGCCGGTGGCCGTGGTCGCCAAGGAACTGCGCCTCACCGAGCAAGGCGTGCGGCACCTGCTGTCCTCCGTCTACCGCAAGATCGGCACCGACGCCACCGGCCTCGCCATGTGCCTGGAGTCCGTGCCCCACCCTCGCTCTTGAGAGCGGCGGTCGCGGGCCCGTGCCGGGCGTCGTCACACGGGTCGTGAGCGGCCCTCCCAGTACGGGTCCCGCAACCGCCGCTTGTACAGCTTGCCGTTGGGATCGCGCGGCATCTCGGTGATGAAGTCGACGCTCTTGGGCCGCTTGTAGCCGGCGAGTTGCTCGGCACAGTGGTCGAGGATCGCGGCGGCGAGGTCGGGGCCGGGCTCGTGGCCGTGGGCCGGTTCGACGACGGCCTTGACCTCTTCGCCCCAGTTGTCGTGCGGGATGCCGAAGGCGGCGGCGTCGGCGACGGCCGGGTGGGCGAGGAGCACGGACTCGATCTCGGCCGGGTAGATGTTGACCCCGCCCGAGATGATCATGTCGATCTTGCGGTCGCGGAGGAAGAGGTAGCCGTCCTCGTCGAGACAGCCGAGGTCGCCGACGGTGAAGAAGTCGCCGATGCGGTTCTTCCGCGTCTTGGCCTCGTCCTTGTGGTAGGCAAAGCCGCCGGTGTTCATCTTCAGGTAGACAGTGCCGAGTTCGCCGGGCGGGAGCCGGTTGCCGTCGTCGTCGAAGATGGCCAGTTCGCTGATGGGCCAGGCCTTGCCGACCGTGCCGGGCTTCTTCAGCCAGTCCTCGGCGGTGGCGAAGGCGCCGCCGCCCTCGCTGGCCGCGTAGTACTCCTCCACGCACGGGCCCCACCAGTCGAGCATCGCCCGCTTCACGTGGTCGGGGCAGGGGGCGGCGCCGTGGATGGCGTGCCGCATGGAGGTGACGTCGTAGCGTGCCCGCACGTCCTCGGGCAGTGCGAGCAGGCGGTGGAACTGGGTCGGCACCATATGGGTGTGGGCGCACCTGTGGGTGTCGATCAGGCGGAGCATCTCCTCGGGCGTCCACTTGTCCATCAGCACCAGCCGGTGACCTATGTGCAGGGAAGCGCCCGCGAACTGAAGCACCGCGGTGTGGTACAGCGGCGAGCAGACGAGGTGCACGTTGTCGCCGAACGGGCGGATGCCGAAGATACCGAGGAAACCGCCGAGGTACGCCTCCTCGGGGGCCTTGCCCGGCAGCGGGCGCCGGATGCCGCGCGGGCGGCCGGTGGTGCCGGAGGTGTAGTTCATGACCCAGCCGAGGGTGCGGTCGCCGGGCGCCGACTCCGGTTGCCCGTCGAGGAGTTCGGCGTACGGGCGGAAGCCCTCGACCGTGCCGATCGCGTACCGGTGGGTGCCGGGCAGGCCGGCTTCGTCGGCGGCGTGACGCGCGGGGGCGGCGAAGCGTTCGTGGGCGAGGAGCACCTTGGCGCCGGCGTCGGCGACGATCCAGGCGATCTCGGGGCCGACGAAGTGGTGGTTGATGGGGACCAGGTAGAAGCCGGCCTGGCTGGCGGCGAGGTACGCGGTGAAGAACTCGGCGCTGTTGGGCAGGACCACGGCGAAGGCGTCACCGCGTTCCATTCCGGCCGCGCGCAGCCCGTGGACGAGGCGGTTGGTGGCGGCGTGCAGTCGCCCGGCGGTCCACTCCTCGCCGTCGGGGGCGACGAGGACCGTGCGGTCAGGATCGGCCGCTGCCTGGGCCCAGAAGCCTGCGGGGGGTGTGCTCGTCACTGGCCGCTCCTTCCGGCGATGCGGTTGATGCGATCGACGGCTCGCTCGAAGCCGCGGGTGAGGTCGTCGACGACGGCCTGGACGCTGCGTTGGCTGTTCATCCGACCGACGATCTGGCCGACGGGTGTGCCGAGCAGCGGCTCGACCTCGTACTTCTGGATCCGGGAGACGGCCTCGGCGACGAGCAGTCCCTGCAGGGGCATGGGGAGGGTGCCGGGCCCGTTCGTGTCGTCCCAGGCGTCGGTCCACTCGGTGCGCAGCTGACGTGCGGGTTTTCCGGTCAGGGCGCGGGAGCGCACGGTGTCGCCGGAGCCTGCGGCCAGCAACTTCTGGATGAGCCTGGGTGAGGGGAGTTCAGCCTCTGTGGTGGTCAGCCATATGGAGCCGAGCCACACACCCTGAGCGCCGAGGCTGAGTGCGGCAGCCACCTGTTGGCCGCTGCCGATCCCCCCGGCCGCCAGCACGGGCAGCGGGTCGACCGCTTCCACCACCTCCGGTGTGAGCACCATGGAGGCGATCTCCCCGGTGTGGCCGCCCGCCTCGTAGCCCTGGGCGACCACGATGTCGATACCGCCCTCCTTGTGCTTGACGGCGTGCCGGGCGCTGCCCGCGAGTGCGGCGACCAGCACACCCCGGTCATGGGCGCGCTCCACGACGTCCGCGGGCGGTGAGCCCAGGGCGTTGGCGAGCAGCTTGATCGGGTAGTCGAAGGCGACGTCGAGCTGGCTGCGGGCGACCTGCTCCATCCACCCGGTGATGCGCCAGCCGGACGCCTCTCCCTCGGCCAGTTCGGGCACGCCGTACTTGGCGAGGGTGTCCTTGACGAACTGCCGGTGCCCCTCGGGGATCATCGCCTCGACATCGGCCTCGGTCAGTGTCTGATTGTTCGGGGCCTGCACCTTCTTGGCGGGCATGACGACATCCAGGCCGTAGGGCCGGCCGTCGACATGGGCCTCGATCCAGTCGAGGTCGCGTTTGAGGTCGTCGGGGGCCGTGTAGCGGACCGCGCCGAGCACTCCGAAGCCGCCGGCCCGGCTGATGGCCGCGGCGACGGCGGGGAACGGCGTGAAGCCGAAGATGGCGTGCTCGACTCCCAGTTTCTTGCTCAGCTCCGTCTGCATGGGCGCAGGATGCCGCAGTCCTCCGGACGACGGAAGGCCTTTTCTGATACACCGTCAGATCTCTTGGCCGACCACCCCGTTGACAGGTCCCACGCCTGACACGAAAGTTTCACCACGCAAGGTGATCCCGGAAAGATACTTTCAGCCTGAGTGGTGGGAGGAGCCTCGATGACGGACGGCAGAAGCAGACTGACCCGGCGTCAGCTGGGCCGCACAGCCCTGGCCCTGGGCGGCGCGCTGGCCATCGCCCCCTTCCCCGCCGGACCGGCGGCTGCCGCCTCCTCCGGCCGCGGCGGCACCCTGCGCCACGGCTCCCCCGAGCGCGCCGGCCTTCTCCCCGCCCACCTCCGCCGACTCGTCACCGACGCCGAGGCGTTCCTGGGCCCCTCCCCCGAACACCCCTGGTACGCGGGCGCCGTCCTGCTCGCCGGGCGCGGCGGCACCGTAGCCCTGCACCAGCCCATCGGCATGGCACTGCGCTACCAGGCGTACGACGAGAAGACCGACACCGGCGTCGAGTTCCCGGCCGACCAGCAGATCCCGATGGCCGAGGACACCGTCTTCGATCTCGCCTCGGTGTCCAAGCTGTTCACCTCGATCCTCGCCGTGCAGCAGATCGAGCGGGGTGCCCTCGGGCTGGAGGCGACGGTCGCCTCCTACCTCCCGGACTTCGGCCGCGCGGGCAAGCAGGACATCACGGTCCGTCAGCTCCTCACCCACACCTCGGGGTTCCGCCCCTGGATCCCGCTGTACAACGCGCCGACGTACGAGGAAAAGCTCCAACTCATCTGGAACGAGGCGCCGCTGAACACGCCAGGCACCAAGTACCTCTACTCGGACCTGAATCTGATCTCCCTCCAGCTGGTCCTGGAGGAGATCACCGGCCGCACGCTCGACACCCTCCTCCGCGACGAGATCACCGCCCCGCTCGGCATGCGCCGCACCCGCTACAACCCGCCCGCCGCCTGGAAGCCGAAGATCGCGGCCACCGAGGACGCCCGGGGGCCCTGGTCCGGCCTGGACCGTGGGCTGGTGTGGGGCGAGGTGCACGACGAGAACGCCTTCAGCCTCGGCGGGGTCGCGGGCCACGCGGGCGTGTTCTCGAACGCCTGGGACCTCGCGGTCCTCGGCCGGGCACTGCTCAACGGCGGCGCCTACGGCCGCTCCCGCATCCTGGAACCGGAGTCGGTGGACCTGATGTTCACCGACTTCAACACCGCCTTCCCGGGCGACGAGCACGGCCTCGGCTTCGAGCTCTACCAGCACTGGTACATGGGCGCGATGGCCACCCCGCGCACCGCGGGGCACACCGGCTTCACCGGCACCTCGCTGGTCCTCGACCCGACGACCGACTCCTTCCTCGTCGTCCTCGGCAACTCGGTCCACCCGGTGCGCAGGTGGCGCTCCGGTTCGGCACCCCGGGTCGCCGCCGCCGACAACCTGGCCCGCGCCGTGCCGGTCCGCCCCCGGCAGGGTCGTACCGCATGGTTCTCGGGCATGGCGAGCGCCGCGATCGCGACCCTCGCGCTTCCCGCACTCGACACGTCCTCGGGCGACGCACGGCTGTGCTGCGCCCTGTGGTGGGACACCGAGCCCCAGTCGGACGTCCTCACCCTGGAGTCGACGACCGACGGGGGCACCACCTGGCAGCAACTCCCCTTCACCACGACACGCCACGGCGAGCGACCGCAGGACCACCCGACCGGCACGGTCACCGGCTGGTCGGGCCGCGTCTGGCACCGGCTCGCGGCGCGACTCCCCGCGCACCGGCAGCTGGTGCTGCGCTGGCGGTACGCGACCGACCGGCTGTACGTGGGCCGTGGCGCGTACGTCGACGGCCTGCGCGTCGAGACGCCGGCCACCGTCCTCTTCGACGAGGCCCGCCCCGCGGACGCGGCGCGGATCGAGGCGACGGGCTGGGCGGCCTCCGCCGACTGACCGCTCTGCGGCGAGTTCCTCGGCGCCGTCAGCCGGCGGTGGCCTCCAGCACCGCCATCGCCGCGTTGTGCCCCGGCACCCCGCTCACCCCGCCGCCACGCACCGCGCCCGCCCCGCACAGCAGTACGTTCGCGTGCCGTGTCTCCACGCCCCAGCGCCCGGTGCCCTCCTGGGCGTACGGCCAGGCCAGGTCGCGGTGGAAGATGTTGCCGCCGGGCAGGCGCAGGTCGCGCTCCAGGTCCAGCGGGGTCTTCGCCTCGATGCAGGGCCGTCCGTCCGCGTCCGTCGCCAGACAGTCGGCGAGCGGCTCGGCCAGGTGGGCGTCGAGCTGGGCGAGCGTCGACTTCAGCAGTTCCTCGCGTACGGCGTCGTTGTCATGTTCGAAGAGCCGGGCCGGCGTGTGCAGCCCGAACAGGGTGAGGGTCTGGTAGCCCTGTTCGACGAGGTCGGGGCCGAGGATCGTCGGGTCCGTCAGCGAGTGGCAGTAGATCTCGGACGGCGGCGCGCTGGGGAGTTGCCCGGCGGCGGCCTGGGCGTGGGCGGTGGCCAGTTGGCCGTAGCTCTCGGCGATGTGGAAGGTGCCGGCGAACGCCTCGCGGGGGTCGACGGAGCTGTCGCGCAGCCGGGGCAGGCGCTTGAGCAGCATGTTCACCTTGAGCTGGGCGCCCTCGGCGCGGGTCGGCGGTGTGTCGCCGGTGAGGGCGGCCAGTTCCTGCGGGGAGGCGTTCACCAGGACGTGCCGGGCCGCGGCGACGCCCTCGCCGTCCGCCGTGCGATACGTGATCTCCGCCGTACGGCCGTCCGTGTCGATCCGGACCACCTCGTGCCCGGTGACGACCACCGCGCCCGCCGCGCGAGCCGCCGTGGCCAGGGCGTCGGTGAGGGCGCCCATGCCGCCTACGGGGACGTCCCAGTCGCCGGTGCCGCCGCCGATCACGTGGTAGAGGAAGCAGCGGTTCTGCTTCAGGGAGGCGTCATGGGCGTCGGCGAAGGTGCCGATCAGCGCGTCCGTCAGGACCACGCCCCGCACCAGGTCGTCCGTGAAGCGGTCCTCGATCGCGACACCGATCGGCTCCTCGAAGAGGATCCGCCAGGCCTCCTCGTCGTCCACCCGGCGGCGCAGGTCCTCGCGGCTCGGCAGGGGTTCGGTGAGCGTCGGGAAGACCCGTTTGGCGACCTCGCCGGTGATGCCGTAGAACCGCTGCCAGGCCGCGTACTCGCGCTCGCCGCCGGTCAGCCGGGCGAACGCCTCCCTGGTGCGCCGCTCGCCTCCCCCGACCAGCAGTCCGGTCGGCCGTCCGTCCCGTTCCACGGGCGTGTACGAGGAGACGTTGCGCGTGCGGACGCGGAAGTCGAGGCCGAGGTCCCGGACGATCTTCTTCGGCAGCAGGCTGACCAGGTACGAGTAGCGCGACAGCCGTGCGTCGACGCCGGCGAACGGCCGCGTGGACACGGCGGCGCCCCCGGTGGTGTCCAGTCGCTCCAGCACCAGCACGGACCGTCCGGCCCGGGCGAGGTAGGCGGCGGCGACCAGGCCGTTGTGGCCTCCGCCGACGATGACCACGTCGTACGTACGGTGTCCCGGGTGTCCCTCGTGTGCAGGCATGGTTCTTCGTAACACGTGATGATCTAGGTCGGCCATAGGTCGGCCGCGCGGGAGTCACCGGCCGGCGGACGCCACCGGGCTCACGGGCCGCCGGATCCCCGCTGCTGCCGCAGCACCGCCACCCTCCGGTACAGCTCGACCGCCTCCGCGCCCCGCCCGAGCTGCTCCAGGCAGTGGGCCTCGTCGTTGCGGCTGGCGAGGGTGTCGGGGTGGTCGGCGCCGAGGACGCGTTCGCGGGCGGCGGCCACCCTGCGGTACTCGGTGAGCGCGTCCGGCCAGCGGCCCAGCCAGCCGAGGCTCACGGCGACCTCGCGCCGGCTGACCAGGGTGTCCGGATGGTCGGAGCCCAGCACACGCTCGCGGATCGCGCACACGTCGCGGGATTCGGCGAGGGCCTCCTCCCAGCGGGCGAGCCGGCCGAGGTTGACACCGAGGCCGTGGCGGGCGCGGAGGGTCTCGGGGTGGGCGGGGCCGTGGACACGGGTGCGGTCGTCGATCAACTCGCGATAGAGCTGGAGCGCCTGCGCGCTGCGCCCGAGGCGGCCGAGGCTGATGCCGACCTCGTAGCGGGCCGAGAGGGTGTCCGGGTGGTCGGGCCCGAGGGCCTGCCCGCGCGCCTCGGCAACCTCGCGGTAGGTCTGCAGGGCCTCCTCCCAGCGCCCCAACTGGCCCAGTGCGTAGGCGACTTCGTAGCGGGTGACCAGGGTGTCGGGGTGATGCGGGCCGAGGATGCGGGCGCGGGCCGCGGCGACCTCGTCGGCCATGCGGTACGAGTCCTCCAGGCGCCCCAGCCTGCTGAGGTTGAAGGCGAGGTTGTGGCGGCAGCGCAGGGTGTCGGGGTGATCGGCACCCATGGTGCTCTCCCGCGCCGTCAGCACGGACGTGTAGACCTGGTGCGCATCGAAGTGGCGGCCCAACTGGCCGAGTACGTAGGCCATTTCCTGCCGGGCGGCCAGCGTGTCGGGGTGGTCCGGGCCGAGGGCGAGGCTGCGGGCGCGGGCGACATGCTTGTACTCGCGCAGGGCGTCGGCGGCGCGGCCGGTGCGGCTGAGGGTGAAGGCGACCTCGTAGCGGCTGGCGAGGGTGTCGGGGTGGTCGGGCCCGAGGAGGTGCTCGCGCTCGGCGGCGACCGCGCGGTGCACCTCGCCCGCCTCGGTCCAGCGGCCGAGGCGGCCCAGGCTGAGCCCGGCATTGTGCCGTCCGGCCAGCGCGGCGAGGGTCCCCGCGGAAGGGGCGGTGGCAGGCTCGTCCGGTACGGCGGTCTCCTCGGGGCGGCCGGCCGTCGACCGCGGGACCCACTCGCCGGTGAGGCCCGCCCCGGCGTCGGGGGGTGTGGTGCGCAGTCCGGCGCCGGTGGCCTTGTGGCCGGTGGTCATGCCACGGGTCCAGGAGGGTAGGCGGGGTTCGCGGGCCACGGGCGCCGGGGGCCTGAGGTCCGGCTGCGGGGTGACCACCGTCGGCACGTACGCCGGTGTCGTACGGCCCAGGCCGATCCGGCGCCCCAACTCGCGGCCGTCGTGCGGGCGTTCCTCGGGGCGTTTGGCGAGCAGGTCCAGGATGACCTTCTCGAAGTACTCGGGCAGCTCGGCGCGGTGGCTGCGCGGCGGCCGGGGCGGGGTGTCGCGGTGGCCGACGAGGATCGCCCAGGGGTCGTCGAGGTCGAACGGCGGTACCCCGGTGGCGATCTCGTACAGCACGCACCCCAGCGAGTACAGGTCGCTGCGCTGGTCCACCTCGCCCCCGCTGATCTGTTCCGGCGACATGTAGTGCGGGGTGCCCATCGCGATGCCGGTGCCGGTCAGCCGGGAGGTGAAGCCGATGTCGTGGCCTAGACGCGCTATGCCGAAGTCGCAGATCTTCACCGTGCCGTCGGCGAGCCGCATGATGTTGGCGGGCTTCAGGTCGCGGTGCACGATGCCCTGTTGGTGGGTGTAGGCGAGGGCGGCGGCGACCTGGTCGGCGATCTCGACGACGTCCGGGACGGGCAGCGGGTGGTGCTTGTTGTCCTCCAGGAGCTGGCTGAGGTTGCGGCCCTGAAGCAACTCCATGACCAGGAACAGGATGCCGTCGGACTCGCCGAAGTCGTGGACGACGGTCACCCCGCGGTGCTGCAGCGCCGCGGCCACCCGGGCCTCACGCCGAAACCGCTCCCGCAGGACCCGGGTGAAGGACTGGTCGTGGTGCGGTCCCAGCGGCTTGAGGCACTTCACGGCGACATGCCGGCCCAGCGACTCGTCGCGCGCACGCCACACCTCGCCCATACCGCCGCGCCCGATCAGATCGAGCAGCCGGTACCGGCCCTGGATCAGCCTGCTGTCCCCCATCGCCCGCGATCGCCCCCCGTCACGGTCCGCCCCACCCTCCCCCGGCTCGTCCAGTATGGCGAGCTATCGTCCGAGTTTGTACGGTGCCGGGCGCGCGCCAGGGCCGAGTCGGCTCATGGCGCGCAGGATGTGTTTCGGCGGGAGTTGCCAGCGCAGACGTGCGGGAATACAGCGCAGCAGGGTGCCCGTGGCACGCAACTGACGGGTGACGGTGGCGGGTTTCGGGGCCGGTCTGCCGTACAACTCGTGGGCGTACGGCGGCAGGGCGGCGTACGCCAGTTGCGCCACGCGCCGCCACAGCACCTCGCGCGCCGGGACGAGAAGGGGGTGCGTCGGCGGGCGGAGCAGGAAGTCGTCCACCGCGCGTGCCTCGGGTCCGCACGCGAGCTCGGGCCGCACCTTCTCGAAGTACGCCGCCATCTCCTCCCGGCTCGCCGGTACGGCGTCGGGGTCGAGGCCCACCAGGCGGGCGCTGACCCGGTGTTCAGCGAGGTAGCGGTCGGCCTGCGCGTCGGTGAGGCGGAACCCGGAGCGGCGCCCGACCTGCAGATAGGAGTCGATCTCGGCGCAGTGCACCCACAGCAGCAGCTCGGGCTCGTCGACGCCGTACCGCTCCCCCGTGTCGGGGTCGGTCGCGCTGAGCATGCTGTGGATCTTCCGCACCCGGGCGCCGGCCCTCTCGGCGGCCTCGGTGGTGCCGTACGTGATCGTCCCGACGAAGTTGGCGGTGCGCAGCAGGCGGCCCCAGGCGTCCTCGCGGAAGTCGGAGTTCTGCATGACGCCGCGTACGGCACGTGGGTGCAGGGCCTGGAGGTAGAGCGCGCGGACTCCGGCGACCCACATCATGGGATCGCCGTGCATCTGCCAGGTCACGGAGCTGGGGCCGAAGAGGCCGGGGTCACCTCTGCGTATGGCGTCCACACCCGCAGGCTAACGCCGCACCCTCGGCATCCCCAGACCGATCCACGAGATGATCTCCCGCTGGATCTCGTTGTTGCCGCCGCCGAAGGTGAAGATGACGGCGGAGCGGTAGCCGCGCTCCAGCTCGCCGTGCAGGACCGCGCCCGCCGAGCCCTCCTTCAGCGCCCCGGGTGCGGCGACGATCTCCATCAGCCAGGCGTACGCGTCGCGGCGCGCCTCGGAGCCGTAGACCTTGACGGCGGAGGCGTCCTGCGGGGTGAGTGTGCCCTCCTGGACGGCGCTGACCATCCGCCAGTTGAGGAGCTTGAGGGCGGCGAGCTTGGTGTGGGTCTGGGCGAGGCGGCGGCGTACCCAGGGCAGGTCGATCACCCGGCGGCCGTCGGCGAGCTTGCTCTCCATGGCCCAGCGCTGGACGTCGTCCAGGGCGCGGACGGCCATGGTGCCGTGGGCGGCGAGGGTGACGCGCTCGTGGTTGAGCTGGTTGGTGATCAGGCGCCAGCCCTGGTTCTCCTCGCCGACGCGGCGGGAGACGGGGACGCGGATGTTCTCGTAGTAGCTCGCCGTGGTGTCGTGCGAGGCGAGGGTGTTGATGAGGGTGCAGGAGTAGCCGGGGTCGGTGGTCGGGACGAGGAGCATGGTGATGCCCTTGTGGGGCGGGGCGTCCGGGTCGGTGCGGACGGCCAGCCAGACCCAGTCGGCCGTGTCGCCGTTGGTGGTCCAGATCTTCTGGCCGTTGACGATGTACTCGTCGCCCTCCCGTACCGCGCGCGTCCTGAGTGAGGCGAGGTCCGTGCCCGCGTCGGGCTCGCTGTATCCGATCGCGAAGTCGATCTCGCCGGAGAGGATCTTCGGCAGGAAGTACGCCTTCTGCTCGTCCGTGCCGTACTGCATGATCGTCGGGCCGACGGTGTTCAGGGCCATCAGCGGCAGCGGTACGCCCGCCTGGGCCGCCTCGTCGAAGAAGATGAACTGTTCCATCGCGGTCAGGCCGCGCCCGCCGTACTCCTTGGGCCAGCCCACGCCGAGCCAGCCGTCCGTGCCGAGCCGCCGAATGGTCTTGCGGTAGTGGCGCTTCTGGGCGGCCGGGTCGGTGAAGCGGGTCTGTGCGAGGTCCGGCACCAGTTCGGCGAAGTAGTCGCGCAGTTCGCTGCGCAGCCGCTGCTGCTCGGGCGTGTATTCGAGATGCACGGCGCCTCCAGGCTCCCAAGGCCAGTCCTGACGGCGCACACGGTAGAACGTGTTTCAGAAATTGGGAATGGCGAGGGGCGGCCGGATCCGGTGCCGGAGCTGCCGCGGGCTCAGTCGAGCGTGGCCATGAAGTCCATGCAGGCCTGTGCGCACTCCCGGCACGCCTTCGCGGTGTCCTCGGCGCCCGGGTAGCGGTCGAAGAGGTGCGCGCACTCCAGGCACACCGTCCGGGTCCACTCCAGCTGGACGCGGAGGGCGGCCTCGGCGCCCTCGTCCGCGCACTCCTCGGAGAGCACCCGGCAGGTCGCGTCGCACACCTCGGCGCACAGGATGCCCTTGCGGCGCAGAAGGTCCTGATCCTCGGCCCCGTCCGGATCCGCCAGGCTCGCGCGCAGGGCACAGGCTCGAGCGCACTCGGTGCAGGCCTGCGCGGCCGCGAAACGGTCCTCCAGGAACTGGACGAGCTGCTGCTGGGACGTTGTCTGTGTCACACCGGTCGGGTAGCCGGAGCGGGTGCGCCCAAACCCGGTGCTCGCAAGGGTTCTGGCCGGGTCCGAGGGCGGTGCGGTCGAGCGAGCACGCCACTGAGCACGTCAGGTGCTCGGGTTCACGCGGGGTGCCGGGGGTACTCGCGGCGCCATGGACATCGCATGGACGGACCTCGCAGCGGAAGGTGCGCTCGGCATCGGACTGGTCGTCGCCGGTCTGGTCGTCGTGGCGCTGCTCATCGGTGCCTTCGTGCTGGGCGCCCGGATCAGGCGCCGGGAACCGCCTCCGCCACGCCCCGAGGAGCAGCCGAGGCTGCCCGAGGAGGGACCGGTCCACGAGGTCCGGGAGCACCGGGAGCCCGACGAGGTGCCCAGGAGCGAGCGCCGGCTGACCCCGCACGAGCTGCCCGCCCACGGCAACGTTCCCACCCGCACCAGCCCCTCGCAGCAACGGCGCCGCTGGTCCGAAGGCGGCAGCGGGTCCTTCGGCAGCGGGGGTCCGGGCAATACCTGACGCCCGACCGGCGGGGCAACCGAAGCTGGGCAACCAAAGAGTGATCGTGGGTGACTGTCCGTTTCCGAGCGCGGGCGCGCGGGCACTCGTGATCCGTGCTGTGGAGGAGGAGCAGGGCCCGTGCCGACGCGCGGGCCCGTCATGCCGCTCAGCGCACCGCCGACTACGTCGACGCGCGACTGCCGCTCTCCGAGGGCGGCGGTCTGCTGCGCAAGGCCTTTCCCGACCACTGGTCCTTCCTGCTGGGTGAACTCGCCCTCTACAGCTTCGTCGTCCTGTTACTGACCGGCGTCTGGCTGACGCTGTTCTTCCACCCGTCGATGACGGAGGTCGTCTACCACGGCTCGTACGTGCCGCTCGCGGGGAGTCGCATGTCGTCCGCGTACGCGTCGACGCTGGACATCAGCTTCGACGTGCGCGGCGGTCTGCTGCTCCGTCAGCTGCACCACTGGGCGGCCCTGGTGTTCCTCGCCGCGATCGGGCTGCATCTGCTGCGGATCTTCTTCACGGGCGCGTTCCGCCGGCCCCGCGAGGTCAACTGGCTGATCGGCGTGACCCTGTTCATGCTGGCGCTGGCCGAGGGCTTCGCCGGCTACTCGCTGCCGGACGACCTGCTGTCGGGGACGGGGCTGCGGATCGCCCAGGGCATCATGCTGTCGATTCCGGTGGTGGGAACGTATGTGAGCATGTTCGCGTTCGGCGGCGAGTTCCCGGGCGAGGAGCTGATCCCGCGGCTGTACGCGCTGCACATCCTGCTGCTCCCCGGACTGCTGCTCGCGCTGATCTCCGTGCACCTGATCCTGGTGTTCTACCTGAAGCACACGCACTGGGCCGGCCGCGGCCGCACCAACCGCAATGCGGTCGGCAAGCCCATGTTCCCGCAGTTCACGGCGGCTTCGGGCGGCCTTTCCCTCATCGTCTTCGGGGTGCTGACGCTGCTCTCGGGGGTCGCGCAGATCAACCCGATCTGGGTGTACGGCCCCTATCGCGCGGACATCGTGTCGACGGGTTCGCAGCCGGACTGGTACGTCGGTTTCCTGGAGGGCTCGCTGCGACTGGTGCCGCCCTGGGAGACGGTGGTGGCCGGGCACACGGTGATGTGGAACGTGCTGTTGCCCGCGGTCGTGCTGCCGGGGGTCCTGTTCGCCGTGCTGTACGCGTACCCGTTCGTCGAGCGGCGGGTGACCGGTGACCGCGAGGAGCACCATCTGTGCGACCGGCCCCGCGACAAGCCCGTGCGCACGGCGCTCGGTGTCGCGGCGATCAGTTGCTACGCCGTCCTGCTGGCGGCGGGCGGCAACGACATCATCGCGCACGCCTTCAGGATCTCGGTGAACGCGCTGACCTGGGTGTTCCGGATCGCCTTCGTGCTGCTGCCGCCGCTCGCGTTCATGGTGACCCGGCGTGTCTGTGTGGCGCTGCAGGAGGCGGACCGGGAGCGGCTGACGGAGGGCGAGGAGACCGGCGAGGTGCGGCAGACCATCGCGGGCGGCTACGAGGAGAGCCACGAGCCACTCGACGAGGAGCGGCGGTATGTGCTGAGGAGCTATGGCTACCGCGCCGAGGAGGATCGGGCGTCGTCGGCGGACGAGCTGGAGCGCTGAGCGCCCCGGCCCGCGTACTGGAACACCATGCCGAACACCCCGTGCCCGAGCACACCGATGCCCAGCAGGAACAGCCACAGGCCGTAGACGACGCCGAGCGCCGCCAGGACGGAGCCCAGTGCGGTCGTGATGGGCCAGGGGCTGCGCGGCGCGAAGAAGTGGAGCGGGCCCGCGGTGTCGGCGACTTCGGCGTCCGGGCGGTCCTGCGCTCTCAGGCCCCGTCTGCGGTACTGCATGTGCAGGAAGAACGCGACGAGGGCGGCCATCAGGAAGGCGATGGTCAGGACGGCGGTACCGGCGGGTTCCTTGGAACGCCAGCCGTAGCCGACCGCGGTGACGAGGAAGAACCCCGCCACGCCGATGAACAGACGGGCCTCGGTCTTCACTGCTGCTGCCTTTGGTCGAGGCGGGCGAGGTCGGGGTGGTGCAGGTCGAACGCCGGGGACTCGGTGCGGATCCGGGGCAGTGCCGTGAAGTTGTGGCGCGGGGGCGGGCAGGACGTGGCCCATTCGAGGGAGCGGCCGTATCCCCAGGGGTCGTTGCGGGCCACCGGTGTTCCGTAGTGGGCGGTGCGCCAGACGTTGTAGAGGAACGGGAGCGTGGACAGCCCGAGGAGGAACGCGCCGATCGAGCTGACCGTGTTGAGCAGCGTGAAGCCGTCCGCGGTCAGGTAGTCGGCGTAGCGGCGGGGCATGCCCTGTTCGCCCAGCCAGTGCTGGACCAGGAACGTGGTCTGGAAGCCGACGAAGAGGGTCCAGAAGTGGATCTTGCCGAGGCGCTCGTCGAGCAACTTGCCGGTGAACTTCGGCCACCAGAAGTAGAAGCCCCCGAACATCGCGAAGACGACCGTGCCGAACAGCACGTAGTGCAGATGGGCGACGATGAAGTACGAGTCGGTGAGGTGGAAGTCGAGCGGCGGGGAGGCGATGATGACGCCGCTCATGCCGCCGAGCAGGAACGTCACGAGGAAGCCGCACGCCCACAGCATGGGTGTCTCGAAGGACAGGGAGCCGCCTCGCATCGTGCCGATCCAGTTGAAGAACTTCACCCCGGTCGGCACCGCGATGAGGAAGGACATCAGCGAGAAGAACGGCAGCAGCACCGCGCCGGTGGCGAACATGTGGTGGGCCCACACCACCGCGGACAACATGGTGATGGCGATGGTGGCGCCGATGAGGCCGACGTAGCCGAAGAGCGGCTTGCGGCTGAACACCGGGATGATCTCGGAGATGATCCCGAAGAACGGCAGCGCGACGATGTACACCTCGGGGTGGCCGAAGAACCAGAACAGGTGCTGCCACAGCAACGCGCCGCCGTTCGCCGCGTCGTAGATGTGCGCCCCGAACTTGCGGTCCGCCTCCAGGGCGAACAGGGCGGCCGTCAGGACGGGGAACGCGGGCAGGATCAGGATCGAGGTGAACAGCACGTTCCAGGTGAACAGCGGCATCCGGAACATGGTCATGCCGGGGGCGCGCAGGCACAGGATCGTGGTGATGAAGTTGACCGCGCCGAGTGTGGTGGACACGCCGGTCACGACCAGGCCCATGGTCCACAGGTCACCGCCCGAGCCGGGGGTGCGCACCACGCTGTTGAGGGGCGCGTAGGCGAACCAGCCGAAGCTCGCCGCTCCCCCGGGTACGACGAAGCCCGCGACGACCATCAGGCCGCCGCCCAGGTACAGCCAGTACGACAGGGCGTTCAGCCGCGGGAACGCCACGTCCGGGGAGCCGATCTGCAACGGCATGATCGCGTTGGCGAACCCGGCGAACAGCGGGGTCGCGAAGAGCAGCATCATGACCGTGCCGTGCACCGTGAACAGCTGGTTGTACTGGTCGCTGCTGAACAACTGGAGCCCGGGGCGGGCGAGTTCGGCCCGCATCAGCAGCGCGAGGACGCCGCCGAGGAGGAAGAAGCCGAAGGCGGTCGTCATGTAGAGGTTGCCGATCACCTTGTGGTCGGTCGTCGTCGCCCACCGCAGCAACGCCCGGCCGAGTCTCCCGCGCGGCCGGGGCAGCGTAGCGCGCGCCGGCTCGGTCCTGCTGTCCACCGCCATGCGCCGCTGGGTACCCGGGCAGCGGTGGCGTCAGTCCTGCGGGCCGGGGCATTCACCCGTGCGCCTCACCCAGCGTCCCGGCATGGTGCCCGGACGTTCTGTGGCCGCGTCCGGGGTGCGCGGCTCATCGTCGGTCAGTACGGTGCTGTTCTGGTGTTCGGGCAGGCGGCGGGAGGCGGCATGGCCGGCGACAAGGCGGAGAAACTGCCGCGCAAGGTGTACGAGAGGGAACTGCTGCGCCTGCAGACGGAGTTGGTGAAGCTGCAGGAGTGGGTGCGTGAGCAGGACGCCAGGCTGGTGGTCGTCTTCGAGGGGCGGGACGCGGCGGGCAAGGGTGGCACCATCAAGCGGGTCACGGAGCATCTCAACCCGCGGGTGGCACAAATCGCGGCCCTGCCCAAGCCGACCGAGCGCGAGCGCACGCAGTGGTACTTCCAGCGGTACATCGAGCATCTGCCGGCCGCCGGGGAGATCGTGCTGTTCGACCGCAGCTGGTACAACCGGGCCGGTGTCGAGCACGTCATGGGCTTCTGCAGCAAGGAGGAGTACCAGCTCTTCCTGCGCCAGTGCCCCCTCTTCGAGCGGATGCTGGTGGAGGACGGGATCCTGCTGCGCAAGTACTGGTTCTCGGTGAGCGACGAGGAGCAGCAGGACCGCTTCCGGCGCCGCCTGGAGGATCCCCTGCGGCGCTGGAAGCTGTCCCCGATGGACATGGAGTCGATCACCCGCTGGGAGGACTACTCCCGGGCCAAGGACGAGATGATGGTGCACACCGACATCACCGAGGCGCCCTGGTACGTGGTCGAGAGCGACGACAAGCGCCGGGCCCGGCTGAACATGATCGCCCACCTGCTGGACTCCCTGCCGTACCAGGACGTGTCCCCGCCGGTCCCGGACCTGCCCGAACGGCCGGGGTCGACCGGCTACCAGCGGCCCCCGCGCGATCTGCAGAACTACGTCCCGGACCACGCGGCGAACCTCTGAGCCCGCGCACCGGGGCCGCTCTCTCTCCCCCCGTCACCGCTCACCGGACCGCACGACGACGACCGGACAGTGCCCATGCTGGAGCACGGCCTGGCTGACCGAGCCCAGGAGCAGCCCGGCGAACCCGCCCCGGCCGCGTGCCCCGACCACGACGATCCCGGCCTCGGCGCTGGCCTCGATGACGGTGTGGCGGATCCGGCCGCGCACCAGCCTGCGGTCCACGGCGACGTCGGGGTACGTGTCGCGCAGCCCGCCCAGCGCCTCGGCGAGCACGCGCTCCTCCTCGTCGCGCAGCCGGTCCTCGTCGTACGTCACGAAGGGCGGGTCGGCGGGAGCCTCGTAGGCGCGTTCGGTCCGGGTGCTCCAGGCGTGCAGCGCCACCAGGTCCGTGCCGTGCAGGGAGGCCAGGGCGAAGGCGAACTCGACGGCTCCCCGGGCCGCGGGCGAGCCGTCGACGGCCAGGAGGACGGGCCCCTCCGGGTTCGGCCTGCCGCGCACCACCAGCACCGGGCAGGCGGCATGGGCGGCCAGATGACCTGCGGTGGAGCCGAGCAGCAGGGCGCCGAACCGGCTGTGGCCCCGGCTCCCGACCACGGCCAGGGTCGCGGTGCGCGATTCGATCTCCATCACCGTCACCGGGTCGCCGACGACGACCTCGCGCTCGATCTCGACGCCCGGCGCCGTCTCGTGAGCGCGCTGCTCCGCCTTGGTGAGCGTGCCGTCGATCAGCTCGCGCAGCCCGGCGCCGCTCGGCTCCCACGGCCGCCCCCCGGCCGGTATGTGCGCGGCCGGCCAGCCGAAGGCATGCACCAGCCGGAGCCCCACACCCCGCAGCCCGGCCTCGCGCGCCGCGGCCTGCACCGCCGCCATGCTCGACGGCGAACCGTCCACCCCTACGACAACCGGGCCGTTCATCGCGCTCCCCTTTCCGTGCAGGAACCGCGGGTTTTCGCGCAGGATCGCTGTCTCCCAGCCTCTCCCCGTCAGGCGCGTCCCGCACAGGGCCGCGTCAGTCCGGAAGGACGAGTCGTCCCGTCTCCCCCGGCTGCAGGGACACCTCCAGCCCCGGCAGCCGTACGTCGATCGGGGAGGCGTCGGAGGACGGGACCGCGATCTCCAGCAGTCCGCGTTCCAGGCGCAGGCGTACGCCCCAGTTGCCCTGGTAGCGCAGGGCGAAGCCGTACGAGGACAGCTCGGGCAGCGGCACGGGGTCGAGCCACAGGGCGCCGCCCCGGGTCTCCAGGCCGGTCAGCCCGCGCTGGACGAGGTCGAGGGTGCCGGCCATCGCGCCGAGGTGGATGCCCTCGCCGGTGGTGCCGCCCTGGACGTCGGCGATGTCGCCCTGGAGGGCCTCCTGGCAGAACTTCCACGCGTCGCTGCGTCGGCACCGGGCCAGTACCCAGCCGTGGACCAGGCCGCTGAGGGTGGAGCCGTGGCTGGTGCGGTGGATGTAGTAGTCGAGGGTGCGCCGCCAGGTGTCCTCGTCCAGCCGCACCCCCAACCGGTGGAAGAGGCCCCCCAGTTCCGCGGGCGCGAAGAGGTAGCCGAGCATCAGGACGTCGGCCTGTTTGGAGGCCTTGTAGCGGTTGACGGTGTCGCCCTCCGCCTCCAGGATCCGGTCCAGCCGCCGGATGTCGCCGTACTTGCCGCGGTAGCCGTTCCAGTCGAGTTCGGCGAGGTCGGCGTAGCCGGCGAACTGGCTGATGACGTCGTCGTGGAAGGGGACGTGGAGGGTGCGCGAGACGTCCTCCCACCGGTCGAGTTCGCCGGCGTCCAGGCCGGTGCGTTCGACGAGTTCGCGACGGCGCGGCTCGGGCAGCGTGTCCAGCAGCTCCATGGTGCGGGTGAGCACCCAGGCGGCCGTGACGTTGGTGTACGCGTTGTCGTCGAGGCCGGGCGCCTCGGCACCCGGGTAGGACTCGTGGTACTCGTCGGGGCCGACCACGCCCTTGATGCGGTGGCGGCCCAGGCTGTCGTCGTAGACCGCCTTGTCCGCCCAGAAGCGGGCGATCTGCAACAGCATCTCAGCGCCCTTGGTGTGCAGGAACTCCATGTCGCCGCTCGCCTCGCAGTACTGCCACACGTTGTACGCGATCGCCGACCCGACATGGTGCTGGAGCCGCGAGTGGTCGGGCAGCCAGCGCCCCGAGCGCGGGTTGACATGCAGCTGCTGGGTCTCCTCGCGTCCGTCGCTGCCGCTCTGCCACGGGTACATCGCCCCGCGGCGGCCCGCTCGCCTGGCGCTGGTGCAGGCCTGTTCGAGGCGGCGGTGGCGGTGGCGGAGCAGGGCGCGGGAGACCTCCGGGAAGTGCAGGTTGAGGAAGGGCAGGACGAACAGCTCGTCCCAGAAGACGTGGCCGCGGTAGGCCTCGCCGTGCAGTCCCCGGGCGGGCACGCCGACGTCGAGGTCGGCGGTGTGCGGGGAGAGGGTCTGCAGGACGTGGAAGAGGTGCAGCCGCAGGATGCGGCCCGACTCGCCGGGGACGTCGAGTTCGGCACGGCGCCAGAGCTGGCCCCAGGCGGTGCGGTGCGACGCGACCAGCGCGTCGAAGCCGGGGGCCCGGCCCACCCGGTCGACGGCGGCGTGCAGCGGGTCGCTGATGGCCGGGTCGTGGGAGGTGTGCAGGGCGACGGTCTTGTCGACGGTGACGGTGTGGCCGGGGACCATGTCGAGCGTCAGCCGCTGGATGGCGTACGGCCGTTCGTGACGGATCGTGGCGGGCGTGTCGGTGGTCAGCCGGGCCGCGATGCCGATCCCGATGTAGGAGGTGCGGGTGCGGCAGCTCAGCCAGACCGTGTCCGGGGCGGCGGTGCCGGTGTGGACGTGGGTCAGATGGCGGCCGTCGAGGTCCCGGTAGCGCGCGACGCCGGAGTTGGTGACCGAGCCGTCCAGGGCCGCCTCCACCTCGAGCGGACCGGAGAACCCCTCGGCCGTGAACTCGGTGCGCAGAGCGGCCAGATGCGGGTCGGCCATATGCACGATCCGCTGCTGACGCACTGTCAACGCCCGGTCCCCGCCGAGTCCGTACCGGGTCCAGCGCTCCAGCATCCCCGAGGACAGGTGCAGCAGCTGCCGGTGGTCGAGCACGGTCGCGGTGTCGGGGACGATCCAGTGCCCGTCGGGGAGCCGGAAGCGCAGAGGCAGCCAGTTCGGGACGTTGACCATGTCCTCGTTCTCCACACGGCGGCCCGCGACATCGGAAGTGAGCCGGTTGTAGATGCCGGCCACATACGTCCCCGGATAGTGGACCTCGTCGGCGGCGCACTCGGGAAGCACGCCCCGCGTGGCGAAGTAGCCGTTGCCGAGCGTGCACAGCGACTCCCGAAGGCGTTCGTCGGCGGGCCTGTAGCCCTCGTACTCCCAGCTCCAGCCCGCTGCCTCGGCCTGCGAGCTCCGGTCGTCCGTCACTACGGCGCTCCTCCCGCGCACAGTTCTCCGAGGTCGCGTACGACGATGTCGGCGCCGTGCCGCAGCAGCCGTGCCCCGCTGTCCGCACCGGCGGCCCGGTCCACGCCGACCACCAGGGCGAATCCACCGCGCCGGCCCGCTTCCACCCCGGCCAGGGCGTCCTCGACGACTGCGGCCCGGCCGGCGGGGACGCCGAGTCGGCGGACCGCTTCCAGGAACAGGTCGGGGTCCGGCTTGCCCGCGAGGCCCAGCCGGGCCGCCTCGCCGCCGTCCACCAGGACGTCGAACAGGTCGAGCACGCCTGCCCGGCTCAGCAACTCGCCGGCGTGCCGGGACGCGGAGGCCGCGGCGCGGGGCACTCCCGCCGCACGCAGCGCCCTCACCAGCCGTACGGTCCCCGGGTAGGCCTCGACGCCGTGCTCGCGCAGCCGCTCCGTAAAAAGGCGCTCCTTGTCCGCGGCGACCGCCCGCACCGTCTCGGCCGACGCCTCGATGCCGCGTGCGGTCAGGAAGGCCTCGGCTCCGTCGAGGCGGGACTTGCCGTCGACGTGGCGCAGGTAGTCGTCCTGCTCGTCGAAGGGGCGGCGTCGGTCGGGGTCCTCGGGCGGGTGGGCGCGCAGGAAGCCGTCGAAGGCCACCTTCCAGGCGGCGGCGTGCACCTTGGCCGAGTCGGTGATCACTCCGTCGGTGTCGAAGACCACGGCGCGTACGTCGTGCAGGACCGGGGCGAGCGTGTCGCGGGGCCTGTCGCGCGTACGACGGAACGCGAACCGCACGGCCTGCTCACCTCCACTCGAGAGCCCTCCCGCGCCCGGCGGGATCCGCTCATGGGTACCCGCCGGGCCCGCCTTGTCACCCACGGACCCCAGCAGGGACCCCAGCTCCCCGGGTACCCGTGAGCGGCCCTGGCGCATTCGCCGCGGGCATGGTGTGCTGGAGGTGACGGGAAGGACCCAGAACGACGCGGGGAAGCGGATGACGGCCGCGCACCGCGTAATCAGGATCCGCGAGAAGTGGATAGGGCCCTTCCCGCCCTGTGCTGTCTCCGTACTCCCGTCCCCGTACCCCCGTCCCCGTACGACAAAGGGCCGTCGAGGGCGTCAGTCGCCCCGGTACAGCGCCGTGACCAGCTCGATCACCGCCTGCGCGGCGGGTGGCGGGTCGTCGCGCCACCAGGTCAGCCGTACGGCGATGGGTTCGGCGTCCCGTACCGGCCGGTAGACGATGCCGGGGCGCGGGTACTGGTGGGCGGTGGCCTCGGCGGTCACGCCGATGCAGCGGCCGGTGGAGATCATCGTGAGCCAGTCGTCGACGTCGTGCGTCTCCTCGGTCGCCGGACGCGCGTCGGGCGGCCACAGGTCAGTGGTCGTGGTGCCGGTGCGGCGGTCGACGAGGAGGGTACGGCCGCTGAGGTCGGCCAGCCGGACCGCGCGGCGCCGGGCCAGCGGGTCGTCGGCGGCCACGGCGCACAGCCGCCGCTCAAGACCGACGATGGCGGAGTCGAACCGCCGGTCGTCCACCGATCGGCGTACGACGGACAGGTCGCAGGCGCCCTCCGCGAGACCGGCGGTGGCCGAGTTGACGCGCACGAGGTGCAGATCGGTCCCGGGGTGCGCGGCGGCCCACCGGCGCTGGAAGGCCGGGGTGTGCCGGCCGAGCGCCGCCCAGGCGTAGCCCATCCGCAGCCGGTCGTGCCCGGAGCCGGCCTCCCGGACCAGGTCGTCCACCTCGGCGAGCACCCGCCGGGCATACGCCAGGACGCGCAGCCCGGTCCCCGTGGGGCTCACCTCGCGGGAGGTCCGCCTCAACAGCCGTACTCCCAGGTTCCGTTCGAGCGAGGCCAGCGAGCGGGAGACCGCTGCCTGGGAGACGCCGAGGGCGATGGCGGCGTCGGTGAAACTGCCCTCGTCGACGATCGCGACGAGACAGCGCAACTGCCTCAGCTCCACATCCATGACTGAAGCATCCATGACTCAAGCGTATGGATGCCGATGCGGACGCATTTTGCGCAATGATCCGACGGCCGCACGATCGGCTCATGCGCACCCGACCCGCACCCGCGCCTGCCCAGGCGGCCCCGGCGGTTCCGCTCACCGAACTCACCGAGCACACCGAGCACACCGGCGGCCGTCTCGCAGGCGTGGCCACGATGATCGGCAGCGGTCTGTCCACCCAGACCGGTGCCGCGATCGGCACTCTCGCCTTCCCCGTCCTCGGCGCCGTCGGCGTCGTCGCCGTACGCCAGTACGTCGCCGCGCTGGTGCTGCTGGCCGTCGGCAGGCCGAGGCTGCGTTCGTTCACCTGGCGCCAGTGGTGGCCGGTGGTCCTGCTGGCCCTGGTGTTCGGCACCATGAACCTCTCGCTGTACTCCGCGATGGACCGCGTCGGCCTGGGTCTGGCGGTGACCCTGGAGTTCCTCGGCCCGCTCACCCTCGCCCTGGCCACCTCGCGCCGCCGTGTGGACGTGTGCTGCGCGGTGATCGCCGCGGCCGGTGTCATCACCCTGATGCGGCCGCGGCCCTCGACCGACTACCTCGGGATGGCCCTGGGCCTGCTGGCCGCCTGCTGCTGGGCGTCGTACATCCTGCTCAACCGCACGGTCGGCCGACGCATCCCCGGTGCGCAGGGCGCGGCCGCCGCGGCCGGCCTGTCCGCCGTGATGTTCCTGCCGATCGGCATCACCGTCGCCGTACGGCATCCGCCGACAACCGGCGCCCTCGCCTGCGCGGTCGCGGCCGGTGTCCTCGCCTCGGCCGTGCCCTACCTCGCGGACCTGTTCACCCTGCGGCACGTGCCGCCCCGGGTCTTCGGCCTGTTCATGAGCGTCAACCCGGTCCTCGCGGCCGTGGTCGGCTGGGTCGGCCTGGGCCAGGGGCTGGGCGGGCCGGAGTGGGCGGGCATCGGCGCCATCGTCGCCGCCAACTCGTTGAGCATCCTGACCGCGCGGAACTGACGCGCAGTCATGTATGCCATGACGGTCCGGCGAGAAAAAGGCTTGCAGGCTCCCTGGTGCCCCGCCTACGGTGCTGCACATGGGTTCTCTGTGACAGTCCCCGCGCGACCGCGTTGAGCTCGGCTCCGCCGTCGCGCGTTCTCATCCGTGTTTCCGCTCCTCCCGTGCTGCCGCCTGTCCGGCGTGCAGCGGAGTGATCTCGCGTGCGCGGATGCGTCCATCTGCCCGTTCCGATCGGTTCGGCCGAGAACTGGGGACTCTTCCATGTTCACTGCACAGCTATCCCTTCAGAACGTCACCCGCCGCTACGACGACCATGTCGTGCTGGACGACGTGTCCTTCAGCATCAAGCCGGGTGAGAAGGCCGGCATCATCGGCGACAACGGAGCCGGGAAATCCACCCTGCTGCGGCTGATCGCCGGTCAGGACCGGCCCGACAACGGCGAACTGACCGTGATCGCGCCCGGCGGCGTCGGCCATCTCGCCCAGTCACTCGCCCTTCCACCCGAGGCGTGCGTCCAGGACGCGGTGGACGTGGCCCTTGCCGACGTACGCGATCTCGAAGCGCGGATGCGCCGCGCCGAGGCCGGGCTCAAGGGCCTGGCGGGAGCGGAGCTCACCGCGGCGCTGGACGCCTACGCCCATCTGGTCGCCCAGTACGAGGCGCGCGCCGGCTACGAGGCCGACGCCCGGGTGGACATCGCCCTGCACGGGCTCGGGCTGCCCGGCCTGGCCCGGGACAGGACCCTGGGCACCCTGTCGGGCGGTGAGCGGTCTCGGCTGGCGCTGGCCGCGGCCCTGGCGTCCCAGCCGGAGCTGTTGCTGCTGGACGAGCCGACCAACGATCTGGACGACCAGGCGGTGGGCTGGCTGGAGGCCCACCTGCGGGCGCATCGCGGCACCGTGCTCGCGGTCACCCATGACCGGGTGTTCCTGGAACGGGTCACCACCACGATCCTGGAGGTCGGCGAGGGCAAGGTGACGCGGTACGGCGACGGCTACGACGGCTACCTCGCCGCCAAGGCCGCCGAGCGGCGGCGCCGTCTGCAGGAGTACGAGGACTGGTGCGCGGAGCTGGCCCGCAACCAGAAGTTGGCCGCCACGAACGTGGCGCGCCTGGAGGCGATCCCGCGCAAGCTGCCGTTCGCCGTGTTCGGCCAAGGCGGCTTCCGCGCCCGCAGCCGCAGCCACGGGGCGATGAGCCGCATCCGCAACGCGAAGGAGCGTGTCGAACGGCTCACGGACAACCCGGTCGCACCACCGCCCGAACCTCTGGTGTTCGCCGCCCGCATGACGACAGCCGACGGCCGGACGTCGCAGACCGCGGCGGAGCTCACCGGCATCCGTGTCGGGGACCGGCTGCACGTACCGTCACTGCGGGTCGGCGGCGAGGAGCGGCTGTTGGTCACCGGGCCCAACGGCGCGGGCAAGACGACGCTGATCCGGGTACTGGCAGGTGAGCTGCGGCCCGATGAGGGGACGGTGCGCACGCGGGGCCGGGTCGGGCACCTGAGGCAGGAGGACACTCCGTGGCCGCCGCGCCTCACGGTCCCGCAGGCGTTCGCATACGGCCGCGGAGGCGACCTGGACGAGCACACCGACCACCTCCTGTCGCTCGGCCTGTTCAGCCCCTCCGACCTGCGCCTGAAGGTGAGCGAACTGTCCTACGGGCAACGGCGCCGGATCGAACTGGCCCGCCTGGTGAGCGACCCCGTCGACCTGCTGCTGCTCGACGAACCCACCAACCATCTCTCCCCTGCCCTGGTCGAGGAACTGGAAGGAGCTCTGACCGGCTACCGAGGCGCGGTGGTCGTCGTCACCCACGACCGCCGCATGCGCACCCGCTTCACCGGCACGCACCTGGAACTGAGCGCCGGCCGGGTGGCACAGCTCCAGGAGGCCGAAGCGAGCTGAGACCCGCAGGTCCCCGCCGCCGGCGGGACAGCCCACTGACCCTGTCCCGCCGGCGGCACTGTCGCCGCGGGCGCTACGGCTTTCGCGCCACACCGCCGAAGTCGTCGACCTCGGCGGGAGCTTGCTCACCGGACTCGCCGGCGCGCCACCGGGAGACGGAGACCAAGCCGGGCTCCAGCAGCTCCAGGCCCGCGAAGAACCGGGCGAGTTCCTCCGGGCTGCGGTTGACGCGGGGGTTGTCGCTCGCCTCGTTCCACTGCTCGATCATCTCGCGCATCTGCTGCGGGTTGAGCACCTCGGTGTCGTCGCAGAGCACGAGGTAGCTGCCGGAGGGCAGGGCATCCACGAGCCGGCCGACGATGTCGTAGACGGTGTCGTCGGTGATGTGGGCGGTGATGCCCAGCAGGATCAGCACGACCGGCTGGGTGAAGTCCAGTGTCTTGGCGGCCTGTTCCAGGATGGCCTCGGGTTCGCGCAGGTCGGCGTCGATGTAGTCCGTGGCCCCTTCGGGCGTGCTGGTCAGCAGCGCCTCGGCATGGGCCAGGACGACCGGATCGTGATCGACGTAGACGATCCGGGCCTCGGGGACCAGTCTCTGGGCGACCTCGTGGGTGTTGTTCGCGGTGGGCAGGCCGGTGCCCACGTCGAGGAACTGACGTATGCCGGCCTCACCGACGAGGTGCTCCACCGTCCTGACGAGGAACGCCCGCTGTGCCAGGGCGATGTCGAGGATTGCCGGGTTGGCGCCGGCTATCTGGTCGCCGACCTGCCGGTCGATCTCGTAGCAGTCCTTGCCACCGAGCCAGTAGTTCCAGATCCGGGCGGAGTGCGGCACGCCGCTGTTGATGAGTGGACGTTCAATGGGCATGGGTGCTCCCCGAGTTGAGCGTGGATGTCACTGCACAACCTAGACGGGGGAGGGTGGTCGTCGGCGGTCGCCTTACCGCCCGGCCCCGTTGCTCGGGGCCGGAGGCGACGACCGTGTGATCCGTGTTCTGTTCTCGGGTGCCGGGCCCTACTGGACGAGCTCCCAGTCCTGTGACCCGTCGGTGACCGCGCTCTGCAGGGTCAGCGGCGCGCCGGCGGTCGCGCCGGTCAGGTACAGGCTCGTGTTCTTGACCGACTGCAACTTGTAGAACCCGTCGGCGGTCTTGATGAGGTTCCAGCTGCCCGTGGTGCTGTTGTCGACCCACTGGCCGATCCGTTGGCCGACCGTCGCGTTCCCGGTCCAGATGGCCGCCGCGCGGCCGCCCGACTTGTTGAGCAGGGTCACGCCACCGTTGGGTTCGCTCACCACGTGCCAGTACTGGGTGTCCCCGTTCGCCGCCGAACCGGGGGCCTCCAGGCGGACGTCGGGAACGTCTCCGTTGCCGATGTTCGCGTCGTTGGTCTTGTTTCCGGTGCCGATCACCTGGTCCGTCTTGCGGTTCACCAGTTGGTAGTAGGCGCCGTCCGAGTGGCCGAGGTCGACCTCGGCGAAGCGGAGGGTCGAGGTGCCCTGGTTGTTGAGTATGGAGACGCGGCCGGTGCCCTCGACGTACTGCAGGTTGCGGCTGTACCCGGCCTGCGAGGTCGTCTGGTACTCCTTCCAGGCGCCGTCGCTGCGTCCGCTCTCGTTGACCCAGACGTTGCCGCTGCCGGCGGCGTTGTAGACCAGGCGACCGCCGGGGACCCTGATGAGGACCGGGCTGCCGCTCGTCGCGAGAGCGCGGGAACCGGCGTCGAGCGGCAGGGAGGTGACGCCGGTACCCGTGGCGGAGCCGCGGTAGAACTTCAGCGGGTCGTCGGCGAGCACGTATCTGGTGTTGGCTCCGCCGCCCCAGTACTCGAAGGTCAGCAGCCACTTGCCGTCCGTCGTCCGGACGACGTTCGTCATGCCCGGGCGTCCGTCGCCGATCTCCGTCTTGCCGCCGCCCATGTCCTGGGTCAGTCCGGCGATGTCGACGACGGGCGCGCTCCACGCCACGCTGCGGCCGTCCCAGGTCTTGTGGACGAGGATCTGGCCCTTGGAGTCCGTGGCGGTGTCGTTGGCGGGATCCAGGGTAGGGACGCCGGTGGTCGCGTTGAAGCCGGTGTAGTCGTTCTCGTCGGAGTAGTAGCAGACGAGTTGGCCCTTGTAGACCATCAGGTACGGCTCCCAGAGGGGATCCACCTGCTTGTTCGTGTTCGCGGCGGCGATGTTCTGGCCGGTCGCGCCCGCGCTGCCGCCCTGCCAGCCGCCGGTGGCGACGACGTTGACGACCTTCCACGTGGCGCCGTCGTCGGTGCTGGAGTACAGGGCGATCGCCATGTCCTTGCGGTCGCCGTCGTTGAACGGCGTCCAGTTGGGGTCGGCCGCCTTGTGCTCCTTGTAGTAGTAGTCGTCGCCCGACACGACACTCGCGAGGAGCAGGGTGCCCTGCTTCAGGTTCCCGACGTCCTGCGGCAGGACGTAGAGGTACGGGTTGGTCCAGTTGCTCGTGTACTTCGCGTACTGGGGGTCGCTGGAGAGATACGCCGGGGCCTTGACCTCGGCCAGCGGCTGCCAGGTCGTCCCGTGGTCGTCGCTCTTGTACACCGGGAGGGTCTGCTTGTCCGCGCTTCCCGTCTCCGGGACGACCGTGGACTTCTCGAACGACGCGACCAGGCGCCCGCTCGGCAGCTGTGCCGACTTCGGGTAGACCGCGCAGTTGCCCCGCCCTTTCAGGCACGGCTCGTTCCCGAGCTGGTACAGGGTCCCGCCCGTCGGGTTGTACGCGTGTGCGCTGCTCATGGGTATCGCCACCATCGCGGATGCCGCGACGACGGTGCCCAGCGCCCTTCTCAGCCTTCTTCTGTGCATTGCCCCTCCTTTGGGGATGGCCATGGGGATGACCACGGTGATGCCGTACCGGCGGCTTCGTCCTAGGCCGCCGGTCCGTCTGCGGTTCCGGCTGCGGTTCCGGCTGCAGTTCCGTCTGCGGTGACGAACACCCGTACGTCCCACGCCTGAAGCTCCACCGCCGTGCCTGCGGGGATACGGCTGCCGCCCAGGAGGTCGGACAGCTCCACCGGAGCCGCCACGCGGGTCGGCTCCCAGCTCCAGTTGTGGATCACATGGATCCGGCGTCCGTCGGGGGACGTCCCGGTCGTCGCGGTGACGGTCTCCGGCAGGTCGCGCCAGCCGCTGATGGCGGAGGGCGTGAGCCATTCCGCCAGCGCGCGGGCGAGGGAGCGGCCGGGGATCGTGCCGACGTAGGTGACGCGGCCCGCGCCGTGGCGCCGGCTGGCGATCGCGGGCCAGCGGCCGAAGTGCGGGTGGTCGTACGCGGCGAGGACCTCGGCGTCGGTGACAGTCAGGCCGTCGGCCCAGCGGGTCGCCGTCGCGTCGTGCGACAGTCGGAGCGGACCGCCGGGTACGGAGTGGACCGGGAGGTCGTCGGCGAGGTTGCTGAACTCGTCGTACGTGACGCCCGCGGCCTCGGCGAGGCGTCCGGGTTGCGGTTCGATCCGGGTCCTTGCCTCGTGGTCGGCGTAGCCGGTGCGCGGGCCGAGGACCAGGTGGCCGCCCGCGTCGGCGTAGGCGGTGAGCCAGTCGAGGGTCGTGTCGGCGGCGATGTACAACGCCGGTACGACCAGCACCGGGTGACGGCGGGCGGCCTCCTCCGGTGCCATGCCCTCCCGTGTGCCGCTCGGGTCGTGCAATTGGCGGGCGTGCACGATCCGCACCTGGCGCCCCGCTTCGAACGCGCCGCGGTAGAAGGGATCGAGGATGCGGTGGTAGGCGGCGGGATCGGGCTCGCCGTCGGCGGTCGCGAGCGGGGGGTGCTTCTGCATCAGCCACTTGCTGGGCGTCGAGTAGACCACCGTGATGTCGGCGTCCGGCTCGAGCCCCGCGACGAGCGGGCCGGCCGCCTCGAACTCGGCGCCCAGGCGGGCGAGTTCGCCGTAGGCGCGGCCGGGCTGTCCGCTGTGCGGCAGGACGCCGCCCCAGTAGGTCTCGGCGCCGAAGCGCAGGGTCTGCCACTGCCAGTACTCGATCATCCGCGCGCCACGCGCCACGTGCGCCCAGGCGGCCTGCCGCCACTGGCCGTCGTAGGCGGGGCGGTTGTCCCAGGCGAAGCCGATGGAACTCGCGTTGGTCTCGGTGACGAGGAACGGCTCCTGACGGGAGGAGAACATCCAGTCGGCGGTCTGGTACATCGACCAGACGCCGGTGGTCTTCCAGACCTGCTCGTGGTCGTCGGGGGTGGGGTCCGGGAGCAGGAGGCCGTCCTGCATGTCGTAGTACGGGTTGCCGGAGGCGATGTCGAGCCGGGCGGACAGCTCGTCGTCCGCGACGCCCTGGCGGGTGTAGGAGATGCAAGTCGTGACGAAGTGCTCGGGGCGCGCGTACTCGCGGACGATGTCCGCCTGCCAGCCGATGAACTCGGTGACCTGGCGGGCCTGGAACTCCCGCCAGGCGACGTCGTACTGGGGCTGGACGTTGCCGTCCGGCGTCCACAAGTCGGCCCAGTCGGAGAGTCGGTGGGACCAGTACACCAGGCCCCATTCTCGGTTGAGGGTCTCGACGTCCCCGTACTTGTCGCGCAGGTGGTCCACGAAGCGCTGGAAGACGCCCTGGTTGTGGAAGAGGTGCAGGCCGGGTTCGTTGTCCACCTGCCAGCCGATGATCGCTGGATGGTCGGCGTATCGCGCGACGATCTTGCGGATGATCCGCTCGGCGTGGAAGCGGAAGGCGGGGTGGGTGAAGTCGACCTCCTGACGGCCGCCCCAGCCGATGCGCTTCCCGGTGGCGTACTCACCGGTGATCTCCGGGTACTGGCGAGCCAGCCAAGGCGGTACGGCGTAGGTCGGCGTACCGAGGATGACGGAGATGCCGCGCTCGTGGGCGCCGTCGAGGACGGGCTCCAGCCAGTCGAGTTCGAAGCGTCCGCTCGTAGGCTCCCAGGTCGACCAGACCGACTCGCCCACCCGGATCACGGTGAAGTTCGCCTCGGCCATCAGGTCGAGGTCGGTCTTGAGCCGTTCGTCGGGCCGCAGTTCGGGGTCGTACGCGGGCGTGTACTCGTGGTAGTACGCGGCGCCGAACAGGACGCGGGCGGGCAGATCCGCCATGAAGGAACCTCCGGAAAGTTAAGGGGAGTTACTGCTTGACGCCGCCGGTGGCCAAGCCGCTCTGCCAGTAGCGCTGGAGCAGGAGGAAGGCGATGACGAGCGGCACGATGGAGATCAGGGAGCCGGTCACGACGAGCGGCAGCATGTCGCTGCTGGCGCCGCCTCCCCCGTTCTGCGCCTGCGCGGCCCAGGAGGAGAGGCCGACCGTGATGGGGTACAGCTGCGGGTCGTTGAGCATGATCAGCGGCAGGAAGTAGTTGTTCCAGGTCGCCACGAGCGTGAACAACAGGACGGTGACCAGGCCGGGAGCAAGCAGCCTGAGCGCGATCCGGAAGAAGATGCGTGCCTCCCCCGCCCCGTCGATGCGGGCGGCCTCCAGAAGGCTGTCCGGGACCGCGTCGGCCGCGTAGATACGCATGAGGTAGAGGCCGAAGGGGTTGACGAGCGAGGGCAGGATGATCGCCCAGGGGGTGTTGACCAGGCCGACCTTGGCGAACAGCAGATAGGTCGGGATCGCCAGCGCGGTGGCGGGGACCATGATGGCGCCGAGGACCAGGTTGAAGGCGGCGCGGTCACCGCGGAAGCGGAACTTGGCGAACCCGTACCCGGCGGCGGCCGCGAGCAGGGCGGCGCCGACCGCGCTGACGACGGCGTACACGGCGGTGTTGAGCAGCCAGTCGACGAAGACGCCGTCGTCCTGGGTGAAGGTGGCCTTGATGTTCGCCAGGAGCTGCGGGGCGTCGGAGAACCACAGGCCGAAGCTGTTGATCAGGTCCTGGGTGCCCTTGGTCGAGGCGACCAGCAGCCAGAACAGCGGGAGGAGGAAGTAGGCCAGCGCCGCCAGCATGACGATCGTCAGCGGGGTGCTGCGGCGGCGGGGTGCGGGCCGGTGCCGCCTGGGTGCGGTGGGGGCCGCTGCGGTCGCCGGCGGCTGCAAGGTGGTCGTCACGCGGCCCTCCTGCGGTTCGCGGTGAGCAGTACGACGTAGGAGGCGATGACGATGACCAGTCCGAGGAGGAAGGAGACCGTGGCCGCGTAGTTGAGCTGGTTTCCGGTGAAGGCGAGGGAGTAGGAGTAGAGGTTGGCGGTGTAGGAGCTGCTGATGACGTCCGGGGCGATCTTCATCAGCAGGTTCGGTTCGTTGAAGAGCTGGAAGCTGCCGATCACCGAGAAGAGCAGGGTCAGCAGGAGCGCCGGCCGCAGCGCGGGCAGCTTGATCGACCAGGCGATCCGCCAGGCGCCCGCCCCGTCCATCGCGGCGGCCTCGTACAGGTCCTGCGGGATGGTCCGCAGCGCCGCGTACAGGATGATCATGTTGTAGCCGACGAACTCCCAGGTCACGATGTTCGCCAGACTGCCCAGCATCCAGCTCTCGCTGAGGAAGTGCGGAGCCGGGAGGTCCAGCTCCCGGCTCAGCTGGGCGAACGGGCCGAAGTCGGGGCCGTACAGATAGCCCCACATGAGCGCGGCGACCACACTCGGGACCGCGTACGGCACGAAGATGCCCAGCCGGATCACGCGCGCCAGCCGCAGCAGGCCGCTGTCGAGGGCGAGGGCGAACACCAGGGCCAGCAGCAGCATCAGCGGGACCTGGATCACGAAGAACAGGGCCACGCGGCCGACGCCGTGCAGGAGGAGCGGGTCCTTGAGGGCGGTGACGTAGTTGTCCAGGCCGACGAAGACCGTGCCGCCGATGAGGCGTTGCTGGAAGAGGCTGAGGTAGGCGGCGTAGCCGAGCGGGGCGAGGAACAGCAGGAGGAAGAGGATCAGGAACGGGGCCACGAACAGGGGGCCCGGCCCGCCGAGCCGGCGGCGCGGCGGGCCGGCTCGGCGCGGCCTGGCGTAGGCGGCGGTGGTGGCTGCCATCTCAGGCCCCCTTGACCGTGAAGCCCTGGTTCTTGGCGTACGTCGTCAGCCGCGACTGCCAGGTGCCGAGGGCGGCGACGGTGTCGGCCTGGTCGGCGAGGGACTTGCCGACGGTCTCGGTCCAGTCCTTCGCCGCCTGGTCCAGGAACGGCGGCCACTGGAACGCGGTCGGGACCGTGTCGCTGATGTCGGCGAAGACCTGGTTGACCTTCTGGCCGCCGTAGAAGGCGGGTGCGTCGCCGGTGAAACTCGGGTCCGCAAGCAGGGACTTGGTCGCCGGGAAGAAGAACTGCTTGGTGGCGAACATCTTGGCGCTCGCCGGGTCGCTGTTGAGGAACTGGGCGAACTGGGCCGCCGCGATCGGGTTCTTCGTGGCGCGGATGACCGCGGTCGTGGAGCCGCCCCAGTTGCCCGAGACCGGCTTGGCCGCGTCCCACTGCGGCAGCGGCGCGGCCCGCCACTTGCCCGAGGTGGACTTGGCCGAACCCGACAGGAACGCCGGACCCCAGGCCGCGGTGAGCCAGGTGGCGTACTTGCCCTTGTTGAACCCGGCGTACCACCCGTCGGTGAAGTCCGGGTCGGTGCTGATGACACTTTCCTTCGCGAGCCCGCCCCAGTACTCGGCGAGCTTCTTGGAGACCGCGTCGTCGACACTGAGGGAGAGGTCGCTCTTGCCGGAGGTGGCGTACGGCTTCGCGCCCGCCTGCCACAGCAGACCGTGCCAGGCGGCGGGTTCGTTCGCCGCGAGGTTGGTGAGGTAGACGTCCGGGTCGGCCTTGTGGAGCTTGCGGGCCGCGGCCGCGAACTCCTCCCAGGTCTCCGGCACTTGGATGCCGTGCTTGTCGAAGATGTCCTTGCGGTACAGCATGCCCATCGGGCCGGTGTCCTGCGGGATCGCCCAGACCTCGCCGCCGGGTCCGCTGACCTGACCCCACGTCCAGTCGACGAACTGGTCCTTCAGCGCCGCGGCGCCGTACGGGGTCAGGTTCAGCAGGCTGTCCGTGATCGTGAAGGTGGGGACCGCCTGGTATTCGATCTGCGCGAGGTCCGGCGCGCCGGTGCCCGCCTTGAGGGCGGTGCGCAGCTTGGTGTAGTGCTCGACGCCCTGACCGGCGTTGACGACCTTGACCTTGATCGCGGGGTACTTCTTCTCGAAGAGCGCGATCTCCTGCTGGATGTCCGGGACCCAGGTCCAGAACGTCAGTTGGGTCGGCGTCTTCATCGCCTTGTCGATGTCGGCCTGGCTGACCGGCTCGGTGGAGGTGGAGGAGCCGCCGGAGTCGCTGTCGCCGCTGCACGCGGCAAGCGCGGCACCGAGGGACACCGCTCCGGTCGCGGCGAGGAACCGCCGGCGGCTCATGGAGGACGTGGGAACGAAGGATCTGGGCATGGTGAACTCCCGCCGATGGGCAGAGGGACGGCACGCCTGGCGAGGGCGCGTCGCACGGGTGGGAAGGGAGAGGAGGAAAGGTGGAGGGGAGGAAGGGTGGAGAGGTGTGAGGAGGGGTGAGGCGCGGACGTCGCTACCAGGGCATCGGGGTCGCCATGTTCGGGTGCGCGTCGCGCGGGCTGTGACCGGCACGCGCGTCACGTGCCGTGCAGCGGAAGTCCACGGTGGTGGAAGGGTTTCGCCGGGCGGGGCGGGGTGGGGTGGGGCCGGCCGCAGGCGGGCTCACCGCCCGGTCCTGAGCGGATGCTGCTCTGGCCGGGGGTGCTGATCAGTCGCCGACGGACGGCCCGTTGCCGGCCTGCGGTTCATTGCCGGCCTGCGGTCCGTTCCCGCCCGGTGGTGCGTGTGGCGAGTCATTCGAGCGGGAGGCCGAACGCCGCCCGCGCGCCAAGGCCTTCCGGGCCGCCGGGGGTGCGGTCGAGGCACGGACGACCAGTTCGACCGGCGGATCGCTCGCCGGCGCCGGCTCCGCGTCCGGTTTCTCGATGGCCTGCACCAGGAGCCGGAGCCCCTCGTGCGCGACGGCGTCGAACGGCTGGCGCATCGTGGTCAGCGGAGGCGTGACATAGGCGGAGACGGGGATGTCGTCGAAGCCGACGACACTGACGTCGCCCGGTACGCTCAGGCCGGCTTCCGTCAGGGCACGGATCAGACCGATGGCCATGTCGTCATTGGCGGCGAACACCGCGGTGGCATCCCCGGCGGCGGCCAGTTCGCGGCCCGCGGCGTAGCCGGAGGCTGCCGACCAGTCGCCCTCGATGACGGGCGGCTGCTCCCTACCGCGCGCCGACAGCGCCGCCCGCCAGCCGTCGAGGCGGTCCCGGGCGGCGAACCACCGTTGCGGACCGGCAAGGTGATGGACCGTCACATGGCCGAGGTCCAGGAGGTGTTCGGTGGCCGCCCGCGCCAGTGACTCGGCACCGACCCCCGCGCTCACGGCCCTGGGGCCGCCGAATGTCGCGGGTGCACCGAAGACGAGGACCGGCACGTCGACGCTGAGGGAGTCCGATCCCTCGTCTCCCTCGTCGATCGGTTCCGATACGACGATGCCGTCCACGCCCTGTTCGAGCAGCGACTCCACGGCCCCGGCGACGCCTCCCGGGTCACCCTCCAGCGTGTTGTACACCCGGAGCGCATAGCCCGCGTCCCGGGCGGCCCGCTCGATGCCGATGAGCAGCGAGGCCGGCCCGTACAGGGCGGTCCCCAGCGTGACCACGCCGATGGAGCGGGTACGCCCCGAGGCCAGTGCCCGGGCCGCGCTGTTCATCCGGTAGCCGAGCTCCTCGGCGGCTTCGAGGACACGCCGGCGCACGTCGTCGGAGACGTACCGCTCACCGTTGAAGACCCGGGAGACAGTCTTCTGGGAGACGCCGGCCTGCCGGGCCACGTCCACGGCACGCGGCGCGGCAGGGCTCCCGCCCTGGCTTCCCACTCGCGTCATTGGTGTCTCCCCTGTTTCCGGCGGCTCAGATCCTAGCGAGTCACAGCCAGTCGCCAGGAGCCGATGTCCCGTCGACCACCTTTATGACTGCGCTGTCATGACTGCGGTGTCATATCTACGCAGTCGAACAGGACGTGTCAAGACTTCGCACAGCATCACGGCTACCCGCGGCAGGTCCCCTGGCAGGCACCGGGCCGCCGTGTGATCCGGCGCGGTAGGTTCCCACCTGGACGAACATGCGGAGGTGTCGTGGGCGAGCAGGGCCGGCAGGACAGGCAGGACGGGCAGCGGGAGATCACGACCGCGAAGGAGGCGGCCGACAACGACCTGGTCCTGGCGTTCGGGCGGTTGCAGGGTGCCGCGAACCGGCTGGAGTACATCCTGGGCCGGCAGATAGAGGAGGAGTGCGGGATCAGCCACCTGATGTACGAGGTGCTGCTGATCCTGGGACGAGCCGGCGACCCCGGGTTGTCGATGCGGGCGATCAGCCAGGAGCAGGTGCTCACCACGGGTGGGGTGACACGACTGGTGGACCGGATGCAGGCGGCCGGGCTGGTACAGCGCGTGACGGATCCGGCCGACGGGCGAGGGCGTCTGGTGCGCCTGACACCGCTGGGCGAGGAGACCGCCGTACGCGCCTCCCGGCTCCACGTGAAGAACATCCAGCGGTACTTCCTGGAGCCGCTACCCCCTTCCCACCGGGAGCGCTTCGCGGAGGACCTGCGGATTCTCAGCCACTCGGCCCGCGCCTCCCTCCCCCTGCTGCCCTGAGCGGGCCGCCGCACCACGGACGTGCGGCCTGCCGTTCCCTGCCGTTCCTACGGCGAGACTCGAGTTGCTCCGAGCGGATTCCCCCGCATTGAAATATCTGACACGTCAGATAATGTTGCCCAGGTGAGCGTCCGCACAAGGCGGGTGCCACATCCTCTCGAGGTCCTCGATGCAGCTCATCTACGTCTTCGATGCCTACTGCGGCTGGTCGCACGGTTTCTCCGCGACACTGGGCGAGATCACCTCCAGGCATCCCGAAGTGCCGGTTGAGGTCGTCTCCGGCGGCCTGTTCACCGGGCCGCGCCGGGTGCCGATCCGCGAGTTCGGGTACGTCCAGGGCGCGAACGAACAGATCGCCGAGCTGACCGGCGCCGAGTTCGGCGAGGCATACGAGCGGCTGATCGCCGACGGCTCGTTCGTGATGGACTCCGAGGCCGCCGCCCGCGGTGTGGCCGCGCTACGCCGGGCGGCTCCCGACCGTACGGCCGAACTGGCCGCCGCCCTCCAAGGCGCCTTCTACATCGACGGGCAGAGCCTGTCCGACCCGGCGACCTACCGACAGCTCGCCGAGGACGCGGGGTTGGACGCCGAGGCGGTCGTCGCCGCGTACGAAGCACCGGCGACGCGGGCGGACGCCGAAGCCGACTTCCGCCGCGCCGCCGAGCTCGGCGTCACCGGCTTCCCCACGCTCCTCGCCCTCGACGGCGGCCGCGTCACCACCCTGGCCCGCGGACACGCCACCGCCGACGAAGTCGACCAGCGGCTGTCCGCCCGCACCTCCTCCTGACCCCCTTTCCCCTCTCCGTCTTCCCCTCTCCGTTTCTCCCCTCTCCGAGAGCTAGGAGCCTTTCCATGGGCACGCTCGACTTCAAGGTCCTCGACCTCGACTTCCCCGCCGGCAGCAAGAACAAGACCGCCACGCTCGTCACCGGTGAGAGCGAGGCTCTGCTGGTGGACGCCGGCTTCACCCTGGCCGACGGCCACCGCCTGGCCGCCGAGATCCTCGACTCCGGCAAGAAGCTCACCACCGTCTTCATCAGCCACGGCGACCCCGACTTCTACTTCGGCGCCGAAGTCCTCGCCGACGCCTTCCCCGACGCGAAGTTCGTCGCCACCGAGCACGTCATCGAACACATCCAGCACTCCTACGAGGGCAAGCTCAAGGCGTGGGCGGCGCTCGGCACCAACCTGCCCACCCGCCTCGTGGACATCGAACCGCTCACCGGCGACCTCTCCCTGGAAGGCCACCGTTTCGAGCTCAAGGGCGGCCCAGCCGAGCTGTCCGACCGCCACTACCTGTGGCAGGCCGAGCAGCGCGCCATCCTCGGCGGCGTCCTGCTGTTCCAGAAGGAGCACGTCTGGGTCGCCGACACCCAGACCCCCGAGCAGCGCGCCACTTGGGTCAAGCTGCTCGACGAGATGGCCGCCCTCGACCCGCAGCTGGTCGTCCCCGGCCACCGCCTGCCCGACACCGCCGCCGACGTCTCCGCCATCACCGCCACCCGCGACTACCTGGTGGCGTTCGAGGAGGAGCTGGCCAAGGCCGCCGACGGCGCCGCGCTGACCGAGGCCCTCGTCGCCCGCTACCCGGACAACGGCATGCTGATCGCCGCCCGGATCGGCGCCAAGGTCGCCAAGGGCGAGATGAAGTGGGGCTGACCGTGACCGACTTCGCCACGTCCACCGCCCCCGCCGACGTCGTACGCCGCCAGTACCTGGCGTCCGCCAACGGGGACCTGGAAGCCCTGCGTGCGACCCTCGCCCCCGACGTGGAGTGGAAGGAGATGGCCGGCTTCCCGCTGGCCGGCACCTACCGCACCCCCCAGGGCGTGACCTCCAACGTCATGGAGCAGCTGGGCAAGGAGTGGGACAACTGGATCGCCCACGACGACACCTACGTCGTCGACGGCGAGGACGTCGTCGTCCTGGCCCGCTACACGGCGGCCAACAAGGCGACCGGCAAGCGGATCGACGTCCGCGTCGCGCACCACTTCGTCGTACGCGGCGGACTGATCGTCCGCTTCGAGCAGTTCGTGGACACCGCCAAGGTCCGTGAGGCCATGACCGACGACGCGCAACCGTGACGACCGCACCCGTCCATGCCGTTGCACGGGTGCGGTCACGGTCTCAGGTGGGTAGCGGGCGGGTCTCACCGGGCGTCCGGCCGGCCCCCGTGCGTGCCAGCTCCCGGTACCACAGGGCGCTGTCCTTGAGCGTACGACGCTGGGAGTCGTAGTCGACATGGACGATGCCGAAGCGCTTGGAGTACCCGTAACCCCACTCGAAGTTGTCCATCAGCGACCACACGAAGTACCCGCGCAGATCGACACCGGCGGCAAGTGCCCGGTGGGCGGCGGTGAGGTGGCGACGTAGGTAGTCGACACGCTCGGGGTCGTGGACGGCGTGGGTGCCGTCGGGGCGGGTGGTGAGATGGTCGTCGAAGGCCGCTCCGTTCTCCGTGATGACCAGGGGCTGGTTCGGGAACCGGGTGTGCAGGTCGAGGAGGAGTTCTTCGAGGCCGTCGGGGTCGATGTTCCAGCCCATCGCGGTGTGCGGGCCGTCCTGTTCGACGAACTCGACGTGCGGCGATCCGGGCCACGCCGAGCCGCCCATGTCCTTGTGGCCGTCGTGGTTCTGACGTGGTGTCACGCCGTCCCACAGGCGGACCGTGGTGGTGGCGTAGTAGTTGACGCCGAGCAGGTCCAAGGGCTGGTGGATCTGGGTGAGGTCACCGTCCTCGACGAACGCCCAGTCGGTGACGGCGGCGGTGTCCTCGATGAGGTCCTCCGGGTAGTGGCCGCGCAGCAGGGGTTCGGTGAAGGAGCGGTTGGCCAGCGCGTCGATGCGGCGCACGGCCTCTTCGCCGCCGTCGCCCTTGCCCCTCAGGACGTGGAAGTTCAGGGTGACGGAGTACTGCGGATCATTGGTGGTGACCGCCCTGAGCTGCTGAACCGCCAGGCCGTGGGCGAGGTTGAGGTGATGCACCGCCTTCAGTGCCGCGGCGCCGTCGGTGCGGCCGGGGGCGTGGGCTCCGGATCCGTAGCCGAGGTAGGCGGAGCACCACGGTTCGTTCAGGGTGGTCCAGATCGCGACGCGGTCGCCGAGGGCTTCGCCGACGATACGGGCGTAGTCGGCGAAGGCGTGGGCGGTGGCGCGGTTCGTCCAGCCGCCGGTGTCTTCGAGGGCCTGGGGCAGGTCCCAGTGGTAGAGGGTGGCGACCGGGGTGATGCCCCGGGCGAGAAGGCCGTCGACCAGACGGCTGTAGAAGTCCAGCCCCTTGGGGTTGGCCGGGCCCCGGCCGGTGGGCTGGATACGCGGCCAGGCGAGGGAGAACCGGTAGGCCTGCAGGCCCAGGGACGCCATGAGATCGAGGTCGTCCTCGAGGCGGTGGTAGTGGTCGGCGGCGACGTCACCGGTGTCGCCGTTCCATGTCTTGCCCGGGGTGTGGGAGTAGGTGTCCCAGATGGAGGGACCGCGGCCGTCCTCGGTGGCGGCGCCTTCGATCTGGTAGGCGGCGGTCGCGGAGCCGAGGATGAAGTGGGCGGGGAAGGACAGGGGCTCGGCGGGTTCCTGCCAGGCTGTCGGCATGCACGCCTCTTTCTGATGAGTATCGGTAAGGATCGGGTCACCCCTTCAGGCCCCTGGCCGGCCCCCGCGCGCCAGAACCGCGCGCCGGAACCGCGCGCCAGAGCCGCCGCAGGCTCAGGACCAGGGCGATCAGGGGGAGGACGGAGACGGCCGAGCCCAGGCCGACCAGGGGGAAGAGGTCGGTGTCGCCCACGCCCTTGGACGGGGACGTGTCCAGACCCGGCGTGATCGGGTATTTGCCCTGGTCGGAGAACATGACGAACGGCTCATTCACGTCTCCTTCGACATGGTGCGTTCCGGTCGGCTGCCGGTCCTCTTGCCAGAAACCAAGGTGATGTTAACGTTAACAAGCTGTCAAGGCCTCCACCCCGACGAATCCCTCTCCCCCGCCCCCACCCGCCTCGGAGTGCGCCCGTGCCGACCTTCGCCAACCCCGTTCTCGCCGGCAGTCATCCGGACCCCTCGATCTGCCGGGTCGGGGAGAACTTCTACCTGGTCACGTCATCGTTCGCGTACTATCCCGGGCTCCCGGTCTTCCACAGCCGCGACCTGGTGAACTGGAGACCGCTGGGCCACGTGGTGCACCGGCCGTCCCAGGTGTCGCTGACCGGGCTCGATGTCTCGGACGGCCTCTGGGCAGCCACCATCCGCCATCACGAGGGCACCTTCTACGTGGTCGTGACGCTGGCGAGAGGCCGTCAGGGCAGCACCACGTTCCTCTGCACCGCCTCCGACCCCGCCGGTCCGTGGTCGGACCCGATCGTGCTGGAGGCGGAGGGCATCGATCCCTCGCTGTTCTTCGACGACGACGGCCGCTGCTGGTTCACCGCATGCCGCGACGCCGCCCGCCCGGAGGAGACCGGCCCCGGGGAACTGTGGATGCGCGAACTCGACCTGGAGACACTGGCGTTGACCGGCCCGACCCACATCCTTTGGTACGGGGCGATGCGCGGTGCCTGGGTGGAGGCGCCGCACGTGTACAAACGGGACGGCGTCTACTACCTGATCGGCGCGGAGGGCGGCACCGAACACCATCACGCCGTGACCGCGGCCCGTTCCGACGTCGTCACCGGCCCGTACACCACGGATCCCAGGAGCCCCCTGCTCACCCACCGCCACCGCGGGGCGGCGGAACCGATACACAACGTCGGACACGTCGACCTCGTCGACACCCCCGCCGGAGAGACCTGGGCCGTCGCTCTGGGAGTACGACCGATCGACGGCACGCATACGCTCGGCCGCGAGGTGTTCCTGGTCCCGGTCGAATGGACCGCCAGAGGCCCCGTCTTCGCACCGGACACCGGGCGGGTGAGGCTGTCGGAGCGGCTGCCCGCGGGAGTCACCGCGGCGGCCGTGGGCCCGGGCGGGCCGGTGCGGGACGACTTCACCGGCACGGTGCTCGGCCCGGAATGGAACAGCCTGCGCGGACCGGTCGACCATCTCGTCTCGCCCAGCCCCGGGGAAGGCGGCCTGACCATCCGCCTGTCCCCCGAGCCCCTGACCTCGACGGGCACTCCCGCGTTCGTCGCGCGCCGTCAGCAGCATCTCCGCATGCGCGCCAGGGCCCGAATCCGCTTCGCTGCCGCCGCGCCGACGCAGGCAGCCGGGCTGGTCGTCTTCCAGCACAACCACCACGCCACCCTCGCGCTGACCGTCGACGCCTTCGGAACCCCTCACGTCGTACTCACCGCCCACGAAGCAGGTACCGACACCCGCCTCGCGTCGGTCGCCGTGACGGACGGCGACGTCGTCCTCGTGGTCGACAGCGACGAATCCGGCTACACGTTCCACGTCGAGGACCGCACCTGGACGACCCTCGGCAGCATCGACCGCCCTTTCTTCAGCACGGAACGGGCCGGCGGGTTCGTCGGTGTCCATATCGGCCTGTACGGCGTCGGCGAGGCTGAAGCCGGCGCGGGCGACGCGCATGTGCGCTGGTTCGAGTACGCGCCCCACCCGGGCCGGCCGAGAACGGCGACACGGGTGGGCAGCTGCAGTTGACGGCGCGCCTACAAGCGAGCGCGGGCACGGATCAGCCGTAGAAGTTCTTCACCCAGCGGTGCTTGGCCAGCAGCGAGAGTTGCTGCGGGGTGAGCGGCGGTGCGTCGGCGATCGCCGCGTTGCGTTCCACGTTCCTCAGGGAGCGCATCCCGACGATGACGGTGGAGACCGCCTGCCCGGCGAGGGCGAACCGCAGGGCGGTGGACGGGAGTTCCTCGACATCGATCCCCAGGTCGGCGAGGATCCCGTCCACGCGCTTCTCGACCTGGGCGGGCCGGTCGTCCCTGAAGTACCAGTTACGCCAGTCGCCCTCCGGGAAGGTGACGCCCGTCCGGATCGAGCCGGTGAGGGCGCCTTCGTCGAGTGCGACCCGCCCGATCACACCCACGCCGTACTCCGCGCAGGCCGGCAGCAGCGCATCGGACGGTGCCTGCTCGAAGACGTTGTAGATGACCTGGACCGTGTCCAGAACCCCGGTGCGCAGCACCGCGAGCACGTTCTCGGGCTGGTGGTCCTTGACGGAGATCCCGAAGGACCTGATCTTGCCCTCCTGCTTGAGGGCGTCCACCGTCTCCAGCCAGTCGCCGCGGCCGGTCCATTCGTCCTCCCAGGTGTGCAGCTGGAGGAGGTCGACGTGATCGCGGCCCAGTTCGCGCAGGCTGGTCTCCAGGCTCTCGCGCAGGTGCGAGCCGGGGAACGCCTCCATGGGGTCCAGTCCGCTCGGCGAGAGGGAGACCGGCACTTTCGGCCCGACCTTCGTCGCCACGTGCACGCCGTCCCCGCCGCCTGGAAGCTCCCTGAGCGCACGGCCGACGACGCGTTCGCTGCGGTCGTACGCCCGGGCGGTGTCGATGAAGGTGACGCCCAGGTCGAGGGCGCGGTGCAAGGCACGTACGCCGGAGTCGTCGTCGGCGCCGACCCAGGCCCCCTGGCCCAGCCCCCAGGCTCCGTAGCCGATCTCGGACACGGTCAGCCCGGTGCGGCCGAGTTCCCGATAACGCATGTGCTGTTCGTACTCCTCGGGTGACGCCCCCTGGCGAGGGCCACTTCCCTGTGCTGCTTCAACGGCACCACGGCTTGCCCGCACGACGCTACTGACGGCGGCACTCCGGCAACAGCGCGACAGAACAGCGAAACTTTCGAATCGGCGCCATGCTTCGGCGTCACGCTTCGGTGCCGTGCTTCGGCGCCACGCTTCAGGAATCGGCGCGGGGAGCGGCGGTGCTGCGCCGTACGACGAGTTCCGGGGTGATCTTCTGTCGTTCCGCTGGTTCCCCGCCCAGCATCCTGACCAGCAGTTCGATGGCGCTCATGCCCAGGTGGGCGAAGTCCTGTCGGACCGTGGTCAGGGCGGGCACGAGGTAGCCCGAGCCCTTCATGTCGTCGAACCCGACGAGCGACACGTCCTGTGGCACCATCACACCCCGCTCCGCGAACGCCGCCAGCGCTCCCATCGCCATCTGGTCGTTGCCCGCGAAGACCGCGGTCGGCAGGTCGGTGCCGTCCGCGCAGAGCTGGTGGGCGAGGCGGAAGCCGCTCTCCGCGCTGAAGTCCCCTTCGAGCATGATCCCCTCCGCGCCCGCGGTGGCGAGCTCGGCCTGCCAGCCGTCGACGCGGGCCCGGGCGTCAAAGGTGCGCAGGGCGCCCGTCAGGTGGGCGATGTGCCTGTGTCCGAGATCGAGGAGGTGCCGCACCGCGAGACGGGCGCCGAGTTCCTGGTCGACCTCGACGAAGCTCAGATCGGGGTTGGGCACGCTGCCGGACATCACCACCGCCACCGGCACCTCGAAGACGAGGCCGGACAGCGCCTCCACGGCGAGGGGACGGTCGGCGACGACCGCGATCGCCTCCACCGACTGATCGGTGAGCCGCTGCAGTGTCTCCACGAGGTCACCGGTGGTGCTCTCGCCCTGCCGGCTCGCCAGACTCACCCAGTAACCGGCCTGCTTGGCGGCCGTCTCCACACCCAGGAGGATGCGGGGCAGCTCGAAGAGGTCCGACCCGACGATCACCACGCCGATCGTCGACGAACGGCGGCTCTTGAGGGCCCTGGCCACGCTGTTGCGGCGGTAGCCGAGCTTCTGGATCGCAGCCTCGACCCGGGCGCGGGTCTCCGGCCGTACCGACGGATGACCGTTGATGACCCTGGAGACGGTGATGTGCGAGACGCCGGCCTCCCGTGCCACATCCATCATTCCTGGTGGCCGGTTCATGTCACTCGTTCCTCTGCCCTCAACACCAGCATGCGGCCCTGCGTCCACAGCCGATACTGTCACAGGCCGTGTGCCGCACACCCGCAACGGCCGGGGCAGTGCTCAGGAGGTGCGCAGCGCCGTCAGACGACCGCGCAGTGCCGTCGCGATCCGATCGGCCGCGGCAACGTCGTCCGGTGTGAGGGGATGGACGAACAGCCCACGGACGGCGCGCAGGTGCGGCAGGGAAGCGTTCCGGAAGGCTTGCGCGCCGTCGGCCGTGAGCACCACCTCAGCGCGCCGGCTGTCGGTGGCGCACTCCTCGGCCGGATCGGGCCCCGCCGTTCCATACGGCCGAGCTGATGCGGGAGACGGCTGCGCTACCAGCCGATACCGGCCGCCAGCTCGGCGTTTCGACGCCGCGGTGAGCGACCGCAGGTTCGTCATCACCGCCTCGAACTACGCCGCCGGCGTCGTCGGGCCGCCGCTGCGAGGCCTGCTGGCCCGGCAAGCGCTTCCCCGACGAACTGCGCGCCCGCTACGGCCCTGGCCTCCAGCAGCTGGTGCGGCCCCCGGACACCGGGGACGCACCGCTGCGCGGTCGCCCCGACTCCGGCACCCGCACCGCCTGACCAAACGCGCCAACCCGACCGGCGTCCGCGCACCGGTTCCCGGCCTCGGGGAGGACACGCGGGCGAGATTCACGCCGGAGTCGCCCCCGTGGCCCGCCGGCACGTGTCATGCCGACCGCTCACCGCTGCGGATCACGGCCAGGACGCCTGGCGTGCCACCGAGATCAGACCGCCCTACCTCCGACGCCAGGGCAGTACCTCCTGATCGTCTTGTGCGGCGTCCACGCGTTGCAGTGCGGCGTTGATGGCCTCACCGATCTCCGCGAACTGGAGCACCTGTTCGGGGGTCAGTGCGTCGAAGACGGCGCGACGTACGGCCTCGACGTGGCCGGGGGCCGCCCGCTCCAGAAGCCGGCTCCCCTGCGCGGTGAGCACGGCAAGCTGGTTGCGCCGGTTTGCCGGGTCGTCGCAGCGGTCCACGTAACCGGCCTGCTGAAGGCGGGTCACGGCATGAGTGAGTCGACTGCGGGTGATCTTCAGGCGCTCGGCCAGCTCGGACATCGTCAGGGTCTGGTCGGGGACGGAGGAGAGGTGGGCGAGCAGGGTGTAGTCGGCATGCGTCAGCCCCGCGTCCCGTCGTAGCTGGCGGTTCAGGTGGTCGGACAGGTGAGTGGAGAACTCGACGTAGGCGAGCCAGGCTCGTCGTTCCTCGGTGTCCAGCCAGCGTGGCGTCGTGGGCATGGTCACATTCTAGGCAGCATCGTTTGAATCTTCAAACCGCCCCGCATCTGATCACCACCGGCCAGGTCGAGGGCGCCGACCCCGCCGACGCCACGGGCGCCGTACCCGAGTGCGCCGGGCGAATCCCATCCATGGCATGGATGAGCCGGATACGGGGCACGGTCGCCGCGGCCTCCCAGCCCAAGGAGACCCGCGACTTCACCGACCGCACGTGCGTCCTCGAACACGGCATCACCACCGACTTCACCCTCGTACGGGCCTGGCCCTGCGACCGCCACGGGAACCTGGTCTTCCGCAAGTCCGCCGCCCACTTCAACCCGCTGGCCGCGATGGCGGGCAGCATCACCGTCGCCGAGGTGGAGGAACTCGTCGAGCCGGGCGCGCTGAGCCCGGAGAAGAGGGCCGTACGCACATGAGCACCACCGTCCGTACGCAACCGGGGTGGACCCGCGACCACATGGCCGCCCGCGCCGCCGCCGAACTCAGCGACGGCTCCTACGTCAACCCGGGCATCGGCCTGCCCACCCTCATCCCCGGCCACCTCCCACCGGCCCGTACCCCATCGAGGACGACGTCGACCCCGACCTGATCAACGCGGGCAAGGAGACCGTCACCGTACTGCCGGGGGCCTCCTTCTTCGACTCAGCACTGTCGTTCGGCATGATCCGGGGCGGCCACATCGACACCGCCGCGCTCGGCGCCCTGCAGGCCTGTGCAGCCGGCGACCTGGCCAACTGGATGATCCCCGGCAAGATGATCAAGGGCATGGGCGGTGCGATGGACCTCGTCCACGGCGCCATCACGCCCCATGGCCTCACTCTCGTGCCAGTGCGGTCCGGATGTGAGCGCCGAGGACATCGCCGCCCGCACCGACGCGCCTCTGATCCGGAGGCCATAAGCCGTGAACGCGTCGGGCGGGCAGGCACTACAGCCCCTGCCCGCCCGACGTTTTCCGTCTGTTGTCCGTGCCCCTACGACAGGGGCATGACCTTGCGATACGCGAACACCGCGGCCGCCGCGACCACCACGTGCATCAGGAGCAGCGCCCCCACGCCGATCGCACCGCCGTCACCGAAGAGCAGGAAGTCGGGAACGAAGGACACCACGACGAGGGTCGGCACCAGCCAGCGCACCAGCGCCTCGGGGTCCTTCGACACCTTGCGCACGATCGCCCAGCCCACGGCACCCGCCACCACCCCGACCGCCGTCAGGAAGATGTACGAGGACGCCTTCAGCGGCTCGAAATCGTCGGGCGCGCCGGCGGCCAGCGCGAGGAGAGCGAGCACCGCGTCCGCCACAGAGGCCACCACGATCGCGGCGAGCACACCTCCCAGCACCACGAGCGGACCACGGCGGACGGCGACTGCACCAGAAGGAAGGGACATGGCAACTCCAGGGAGGCGACTGCGGGAGAGCTCCACAAGGGAACGTTTGAAGCGTCAAACGAGAGTCTGACGGAATTCATTTGAAACTTCAAGCGCAGGGATGGACGTCCCACCGAGTGGGCGCTCACGCCGCAGTAACGAACCCACCGCCCGGCACCGTGCCGCCGTGCAAGAGCCGGTCTGCGAAGATCGCTTTCCCCGCCCGGCCGTCATGAGTGGGCGTGGACTTCTCCGTTGTACTTCGGCTTGTGCAGACGGTCGGGTGTCAGCGGGCTCATGTCGGTCACGTCACGCGGGACGATCTGGAAGCCCTGCCAGTGCACCGGCATCGGCGTCTGATCCTCGTCGCGGGCGATGTGGTGGAAGCCGACGTTCACCCACAGCACGGGACGGGTGAGGATCTGTCCGTTCACGAACTGACCCACATGGTCCTTGCAGCCGGTCTCGCCGTTGCTGTTGTTGTCGTTCGAGTAGGTCTCGCAGCGGTTGAACTGGGTGACGTACAGGTCGTGCCGGGTGTACGGGCGCGAGGTGTACTTGTCGGTGTGCTGCTGGACGATCTCCCATGAACGCGGGTGGTTCTCCCCGTTCCTGGCCGTGCTGACGACGCGCCACCAGCGGGCGTTGCTGTTGTCGCCCTTGAACTCCTTGGTGATCGGTGTGCGCGTGGTCTTCAGCCGCCCGATGCGCGTGGAGGCGTCGGTGCCATTGGGTTTGGTGTCGTAGCGCTCGACCCTGGACTTCCACGAACCGTCCGGTTTGAAGTCCAGCTTCCACAGAACGTTGTGCTGGTGACTGAGGGCCCTGGCGTTGCCGTTCTTGCCGACCGGCCAGCCGGTGCTGTCGGAGGCGTCGAACTCGTCGTCGGCGAGGTTGCCGGTGGCTCCCTCCTTGGCGGTGATGGTGCCGTCGTCGGAGAAGTTCCACTGGGTGATGTAGTGGTACCAGCCGATGGCGTTGATGGTGTACACGACCAGGTCGCTGCCCTGCGCGGAGTCGGTGTGGGCGCGGGTCTCCCCGACGTGGTCGCTGTTCCCGTGGTAGGCGAAGCCGCGCGGCTGCGTCGTCACGCACAGCCCCTTGACGGTCCGGCGCCCCTCCCCGTCCGGGTTGGCGGCCGGGAAGCTCTTGATCGTGCCGTTCGGGCAGTCCTTCGGTTTGACCGGCAGGGCGTTGTCGCCGAAGAACTGCTCGGTCACGTCGTTGTACTCGTGCTCGCCGTTGTCGTACGGAACAAGGATCTGGGCGAGGGCGGCTCTGCCGAGGACCTCGATCGGCCGGGCGGCGTGCTTGGGCTGGTAGGTGACATGTGACAGGACAAGACCCGAGGTGGGGTTGTTGCGCCAGCACATGCGCCGTGTGGTACCCAGGGAGGGACCCAAGATCAGCACGGGTGCCTATCCTGGCCCGTCAAAGCGGTATTGCAGGGTGTTCGTCGGTGTCTCGCTCACCCGTCAGACGCTCTCATCTCTCACGGGATCTCACATGGACGGTCCCAACCCAACGGCCCTTGTCCCTCTCGCTACGACAGGCCCGGCACTGCCGAAAGCCTCGAGGGTCCAGGTAGGTGTTCTCCGGCGTGTACTCGTGACCGTGTCGACAATGGGTCCTGCGGGCGCGTGCCCTCTCCCAGTCCCGGCGCCGAAGAGCTTCGCGCCTGCTGGCAAAGGTGCCCGTCGGCCGCGTCGTCCACACGCGTAAGGCCCTGCCCGCAGTCCTGCCGGTCAACTTCTGCCTGGACGGCGACGGCGCGGTGCTCCTGTGCACGTCGGCCGGACGACTGCCGGTTTCGGGCACTGGTTCAGACGTGCGGGACGACAGCGACGGGGCAGCCGGCATGGTGCAGCACCGCGTGGGTGACCGGGCCGGTACGGGGGCCGAGGCGGCTGTCCCGGATCCGGCGTCCCACGACGACAAGGGCCGATCCAGAAGCGGCGCGGGTCAGTTCGGCGGCCGCCCGGCCTTCGACGACTGTCTTGGTGACGGCGACCTCGGGGAACTTCTCGCACCACGGGCGCAGCGTCGCGACCACGGCATGTTCGTGCTCCGCGAGGAGCTCCGGGCCGGGCGGCGGGACGACCCGGTCGGCGGTGGCGTATCCCGGCGGAACCGTGAAGGTGTGGATCACGCGCAGCGCGGCGCAGCAGCGCCGGGCGGTCTCGAAGGCGAACTCGATGAGCTCGTCGCAGGGTTGGCCGGTGTCGAGGCCGAGGACGACATCGCGGTACGGAATCTCGGGGATCTCGTCCGGAGAGACACCGCCGGGGACGGGGAAGTGTTCGTCAGCGACGCTCTCACCCGCGCGGACCAGCACGACGGGGCGCGGCGACCTGGCGACGACCCGCGCGGACACCGAGCCGAGCAGGAAGCCGGCGACTCCGCTGAGCCCGCGGGACCCGAGCACCAGCAGCTCAGCCCGCTCCCCCGCCTCCAGCAGGGCAGCGGCCGGTGACGCCTGCACCTGCTGCTCGACGACTTCGAGCCCGGGGTGCGCGGCGCGGACGCTGTCCGATCCCTCCTTGAGGATCTGCCGTGCCCAGCTTCGCTCGGTCATGTCCATGGGCACGTTGGCGGCGGGACGCGGGTGCAGTTGCCATGCGTGCAGGAGCCGCAGCCTCACGCCTCGGCGCAGGGCTTCCCGGGCCGCCCAGTGAGCGGCGGCGCGGCTCTCGGGAGAAGCGTCGATCCCCGCGACAACGTATCTCTCCATGACCTGTGCCTCCTCGGATCCATATGTCCACCATCAAGCCTGTGCCGAACACCGGGCTGTGGGCAGGGGCCGGACGGGCCCTGCCCTTGGGCTCCCTGGCCCGATTGGGCCAGTCGCGGGCCTCGGCGCGGCGTTCGCACGGCTGCGGCGCCACGCGTCTGCAGGTGCTTCCGTCATGAGCGTGGTCGCAGCGGCCCTTCCGTCCTGCGCCGGCCTTCGACTGCACCCTCACCGCCGCCCCGGGGGCCACGGCGAGCCGGGCCGCCCGCTCTTCGGATCTTCGGCGTTGTCGGCCCACCAGTCCCACCCGGACCGGCCGATGAGCGGACGGTTCGGCCCGGGAGCCCGGGCCGGTCGACCCCTCCCCCTGCACACCGTGGAAAGCGAGGCTGAAGTGGCATCGGAGGGCCGGCTACCCGGGACAGTCCGAAGGGACGGCAACGGCCGAACCGGCCGCTCGAACCCGCGAGTTCCGGCCCGCCGATGCAGACCGCCGGGGCACGACCCCCGGCGGTGTCCGGGCAGGCCCGCGGGCGCCGTACGCACCACAGACCGGTCGCGCTCCGCTTGAAGTGGTGAAGGAGAGGGGGAGACAGCCATGAAGACCTGCAAGGTCGGCGAGGTGATGACCAGCGAGGTCATCGGCGCCCGCCGGGAGACGCCGTTCAAGGATGTGGCGCGGCTGCTGGACCAGCATCGGATCAGCGGCCTGCCGGTGGTGGACGCCGACGACAAGGTCGTGGGCGTGATCTCCGAGACCGACCTGGTACGCCGACAGGCGGCTCGGGCCGAACGGGACCCGGGACGCCGCTTCCCGCTCTCCGCCCTGCGCCGGAAGGTACGGCGCAGGGCCGCCGAAGCCCGCGCCACGACTGCGGGGCAGCTGATGTCGACGCCCGCGATCACGGTGCACCCGGAGCAACGCGTCGCGGACGCGGCCCGGGTGATGGAGCGTCACCACATCGAACGGCTGCCCGTGGTCGACGAGGAGGACCGCCTCATCGGCATCGCCACCCGCCGCGACCTGCTGCGGGTCTTCCTGCGGACCGACGAGGAGATCCGCCAGGAGATCATCGACGAGGTCCTGACTCGCGCCATGTGCTTGCCGCCGCACACCGTGATCGTGTCCGTCCGTGACGGCGTGGCCACGCTGGAAGGTCGCCTGGAGCACCGCAGCGACATCCCTCTGGTGGTCCAGCTGGTCTGGAAGGTGGACGGCGTCGTGGGCGTGATGAGCAGCCTCACCTTCCGCATCGATGACACCCGCCTGCCCGAGACACACCCCTCGCGCCGGATCGCCCATCACTGGCTCCCGGAGCGGTGATCCCGACGTCGCTTCGGCGGCGTGCCGCCGGGACGGCCACGGCCATCCCGGCCCCTGAGCCCGGCGACGCCCGCACCACCGCCACCTCCCAATTTTCCCGCCCCATCCCGGACAGCCGGGCCAGCCTGCAAGGGGCAGAGCACATGACCGCGTCCGCAGTCCCCCTCATCAATCCCCAACTGATCGACCTTCACCTCGAGGCCGGAAGCAAGGACGAGGCCGTCCGCGCGCTCGCCGAGCGCCTGGCCGACCAGGGCCGGGTCACCGACCTCGACGGGTTCCTCGCCGACTTCGCCGCTCGCGAGCAGCAGATGCCCACCGGCTTGGAGGGAGGTATTGGCATCCCACACGCCCGCTCCACCTACGTCACCCACCCGAGCCTGGCCTTCGGGCGCAGCCCGCGCGGCGTGGACTTCGGCGCCACGGACGGCCCGGCCGATCTGATCTTCCTGATCGCCGCCCCGGCGGGCGCGGACGACGCCCATCTGACGATCCTGTCGTCGCTGGCCCGGCAGTTGATGAACCCCGAGTTCACGACCACGCTGCGGTCCGTGGACGACGCGGCCGCCGCCGCAGCCTTGATCCGCGGCGAGGACACCCAGAGCCCGAGAGCAGCACGAGCCCCGTAAGCACCGAAGACTCCGCGGCGGCGTCGGCTGGAACGGCCTCCTCCGAGGAGCCCGGCGCAGCGGAACCCTTCCGTATCGTCGCCGTCACCTCCTGCCCCACCGGCATCGCGCACACCTAGATGGCTGCCGAGTCGCTGGAGAACGCGGGCCGGGACGCTGGTGACGTCGAGATCGTCGTCGAGACGCAGGGCTCGGCACTCCGAGGTCAGGGCGAAGGCCGCACGCGGCGAGGTCACAGCGGCCGCGAAGGGCGGGACCCCGGTGCAGCGGGCCGGTGAACCCGGCGACGGCTACGGAACCAAGCTCCGCAAGTGGCTGATGTCCGGCGTGAGTTACATGGTCCCGTTCGTCGCCGCGGGCGGTCTGCTGATCGCCCTCGGCTTCGCGATCGGACAGGCGCCGGTGACCGCGCCGTACCGGTGGCGAAATGAGGGCCGACCGGGACCTCAGCGGGGACCTTCGGCACCGCAGTGGCGGGCATGCCAGGAGCCACAGTGGTACCGGGAGCGGTACCGAACCCTCGCGGTGCCGCTCCCGGTACGAGGGCCGAAGCCCCGGCTTCGGCAATTCCGACCAAGGAGGCGTAGTTCCATGTCCCGTAAGGACGACCGCAACCGGACCGCTGCCCCGAAGGACTCCGAGGGCGGGCCCTCCGACACCGCGATCGCCGTGGACCGGCTGGTCACGAACGGGCTGAAGGCGCTCGCCGACTACGAGGCCCTCGACCAGGAACAGGTCGACCACATCGTCAAGAAGGCCTCCGTCGCCGCCCTGGACCGGCACACCGAGCTCGCCCTGCTCGCCGTGGAGGAGACCGGCCGCGGCGTCTTCGAGGACAAGGCCGCGAAGAACATGTTCGCGTGCGAGCACGTCACGCACAGCATGGGGAAGATGAAGACCGTCGGGGTCGTCGCCCGCGACGACATCGACGACGTGATCGAGGTGGCCGAGCCCGTCGGTGTGGTGTGCGCGATCACTCCCGTCACGAACCCGACCTCCACCACGATCTTCAAGGCGCTCATGGCGCTGAAGACCCGCAATCCGATCGTCTTCGCCTTCCACCCCTCAGCCCAGCGGTGCAGCGCGGAGGCGGCCCGCACCGTGCGCGACGCGGCCCTCGCCGCGGGTGCGCCCGAGCACTGCGTGCAGTGGATCGAGACCCCGTCCATCGAGGCGACAGGCACGCTCATGCACCACCCGGGCGTCGCTCTGATCCTCGCCACCGGCGGCAACGCCATGGTCAAGGCCGCCTACTCGGCCGGCAAACCCGCCCTGGGCGTGGGCGCCGGCAACGTCCCCGCGTACGTACACAAGAGCGCCAAGCTGCGCCGGGCCGTCAACGACCTGGTGCTGTCGAAGGCGTTCGACAACGGCATGATCTGCGCCTCCGAGCAGGCCGTCATCCTGGACACCGAGATCTACGACGCGGCACTCGCCGAGTTCCGCACGCTGCACGCCCACCTGGCGACCGCCGAGGAAAAGCGGAAGTTGGAGACGTATCTGTTCCCCGTCAACGCGTCGAGCTGGGGGCACCCCCGGCCGGAGGCTGGGGGAGGCTGCGAGCCGAAGGTCAACGCGGCGGCCGTCGGACAGAGCCCGGCGTGGATCGCGCAGCAGGCCGGGTTCAGCGTGCCCGAAGACACCTCCCTCATCCTCGTCGAGGCCGAACGGGTCGGCCCGGACGAGCCGTTGACCCGCGAGAAGCTCTGCCCGGTGCTCACCGTGCTGCGCGCCGGCTCCGAGGACCAGGGCTTCGACCTGGCCGCCGACATGGTCGCCTTCCACGGCCAGGGCCACAGCGCGGTCATCCACACCGGCGACCCGGCGCTCGCGGAGGCATACGGGAAGCGCATGAAGACCGTACGCGTCATCGTCAACTCGCCCTCTTCACAGGGCGCCATCGGCGGCATCTACAACAGCCTGCTGCCGTCCCTCACTTTGGGCTGCGGCTCCTGGGGCAGCACCTCGGTGTCCAACAACGTGTCCGCTGCGAACCTGTTGAACATCAAGCGGGTCGGCAGCCGCCACAACAACCTGCAGTGGTTCAAGGTCCCGCCGAAGATCTACTTCGAGCCGCAGTCCATCCGGTACCTGGCCTCCATGCCGGACGTCCACCGCGTCACGATCGTCACCGACGCGACCATGACCCGCCTCGGCTTCGTCGACCGGGTGAGCCGCGTCCTCCAGCGTCGGCCCCAGCCGGTGACCCTGCAGATCATCGACAACGTCGAGCCCGAGCCGAGCATCGACTCCGTCCGACGCGGCGCCCGCCTCATGGGCGACTTCCGCCCGGACACCATCATCGCGCTGGGCGGCGGCTCGCCCATGGACGCCGCCAAGGTGATGTGGCTGCTGTACGAGCAGCAGGCCGACGGCGAGGACGTCGACTTCGCCGACATGCGGCAGAAGTTCTCCGACATCCGCAAGCGCGCCTTCCGCTTCCCCGTCCTGGGCAAGCTCGCCCGCCTGGTGTGCGTCCCCACCACCTCAGGCACCGGCGCCGAGGTCACCCCCTTCGCCGTCATCTCCGACCCCGCGACAGGCAAGAAGTACCCACTCGCCGACTACGCGCTCACCCCCAGCGTGGCCATCATCGACCCGCTGCTCACCACCGAGCTGCCCCCGGCTCTGGCCGCCGACAGCGGCTTCGACGCCCTCACCCACGCCATCGAGGCGTACGTGTCCGTGTACGCCAACGACTTCACCGACGGCCTCGCCCTGCACGCGATCCGCCTGATCTTCGACAACATCGAGTCGGCGGTGAACCACCGCGAGGCTTCGTCGGAGGCCCGGGAGAAGATGCACAACGCCGGCACCATCGCAGGCATGGCCTTCGGCAACGCCTTCCTCGGCATAGTCCACGCCATGTCCCACACCCTCGGCGCCACCTTCCACATCGCCCACGGCCGCACCAACGCAGTCCTGCTGCCGCACGTCATCCGATACAACGGCACCGTCCCGACCAAGCTGACGGGTTGGCCGAAGTACGAGAACTACCGCGCCCCCGAACGTTTCCAGGGCATCGCCCGCACCCTGGGCCTGCCCGCCGCCACCCCTGCGGAGGGTGTCGAATCCCTGGCCACCGCTGTGGAACGCCTCCGCGACGCGGTCGGCATCGAGCCCACCTTCGAGTCCCTCGGCATCGACGAGAAGACCTTCCTGGACGCCCTGCCCCGGCAGGCCCTCAACGCCTACGAGGACCAGTGCGCACCCGCCAACCCGCGGATGCCCATGCTCGACGACATGCAAGAGATCATGCGCACCGCCTACTACGGCCGCGTGAACACGCCCGGCACGTAGGGCCGACCGTACGTACGCCAGGGCCGTTCGGCCCTGGCGTACGTAACTCCGACCGCAGAGAGCCTTGAGGTATGGATGCAGGGAACAGACCGGCGGCTGTCTCAGCCATAGCGGTGCGCCGGACCCGGTGGGTGAACCGCATCGTCCTGACGTTGCTCCGATCGCGGTGGCAGGCGGCAGTGCCCGGCCTGTGTGCACTGGCTTTCCTGGGGCGCCGCACCGGGCGCCCTGTGACACTGCCTGTGCAGTACGCGCGCGAGGTCGATCAACTCGTCGTGCTCGCAGGTCGCGCTGCCGACAAACAGTGGTGGCGGAACTTCACCCAGCCCCATCACGTCGGTGTTCTGGTCGGCGGAGTGACCTACGAAGGCATCGGCCGCCTGATGCCAGCTGGTCATGCCGGCCGTATCGCAGCGGAAAGGGCTTACGGTCGGCGACATCCACACGTCCGGATCAGCAAGGATGATCCCCTGATCGTGGTCACCTTGTCGTCCGACCGTGTCCCAAGTCCGGAGCCCGTGCGCTCAGGCCCTGTCGGCGAGCCGTCAGCGCCGGCTGGGCTGCGGCTCTGGGGGCAGTGGTGGCGATGGACAACACTGGGAGAGGCTGCGGGCTTCTGCGTCCCGGCGGCCGCCGGGGCCATGTCCAGCGAGGCATCCACGGCGATTGCCTGGCCGATGCTGGTGGCAGCGGGGACGGCAGAGGGAGCACTGCTGGGCGCGGCTCAGGCCCATGTGCTCGCCCGGGTGATGCCCGATCTGCGGCCTCGCCGCTGGGTGGCCGCAACGGCGGTGGCCGCCGGCTTCGCCTGGATGCTGGGGCTGCTGCCCTCTCTTGTGGCTCCGCGGGTCGGCTTCTCGCCCGCTGTCGCCGGCCTGGCAGCGGTCGGCGGGGTACTTGTGCTGCTCAGCCTGGGCACCGCGCAGTGGTGGGTGCTGCAGCGACACGTCACCGACGCCTGGAAATGGATTCCGGCCACCGCGGCAGCCTGGCTGGCCGGACTGGCCGTCTTCTTCGCAGTGACCATGCCGTTGTGGCACCCGGGCCAGTCTCCCTTGCTGATCGCGGGCATCGGCGTACTCGCCGGGTTGCTGATGGCGGGCACGGTCGCTGCCGTCACCGGGTGGGCACTGGTGCTCCTGTTGAGGTGACCGACGGAGCCTTCAGCGCGTCCATCAACGACAGTGCCACGAGTAGCGGTTGCGCCCATTCGACTCACTGGCCGAAGCGGAGAAGGGCGAAGCCCCTTGTGGCGCGGGCTGATCCCCGCCAGATCAAGCACCCTCGCCGCTGCGGGGGCCGGCGCCACCCGAGGGCTGGCCAGGGCGTGGGCACGCCTGCCGTTCGTCAGCCGCAACCGCTGACTGCTCTCACCGGCTCGGCCGGCCGGACCAGCTCCCAGGACGGGTACCGTCGCAGCGATGCGGCGGTGCCCGCTCGTGTGCGTGTTGCCATCCGCCAACCCGCCTGGAGATGATCCACCGGCCTCACGCGAGAGAGGTGTCTCGTTCTGCCCCGGACATCGCGCGCAACGAGACTTGAGCCGCCCAGGGCATCACTGTCAGTCGTGCGGGACGACGGCGACGGGGGCGGTGGCGTGATGCAGGACGGCGTGCGTGATGGGTCCGATGTGGGCGCCGAACGGCGAGCGACGAACACGGCGGCCGACGACGACCAGGGAGGCGTCACGCGCGGCGTCGACCAGGTGGTTGGCGGCCTTGCCGGTACGGGCCTCCTCCACTACCTCGATGTCCGGGAACTTCTGCCGCCAGGGACGCAGCAGTTGGGTGAGGACGGCGGCATCCTGCGTAGCCAGCAGGGTGTTCAGCACGGCGTCGGCAGGCAGTCCGTAGGCGAGGTAGGGCGGCGGATTCCAGGCGTGGACCACGCGAAGGGCGGTCTTCCGTCGGGTCGCGGCGTCGAAGGCGAACTCGATCACCGCGTCGTCGGGGCTGTCGATGTCGAGGCCCAGCACGACGGGCCGATAGGGCGTGGCGGCGGACGGGATCCCGGACGGGTCCAGGGTGTGCTCGTCGGCGGCCTGCTCGCCGGCCCGTACGAGGACGACGGGCCGCTCGCTGTGCGCCACGACGGCCATGCCGACCGAGCCAACCATGAAACCGCCGATTCCGCTCAGCCCGCGAGAGCCGAGAACGAGCAGCTCGGACTCCTTCGCCACACCGGGCAACACCTCCATGGCCTGGCCATGGAGCTGCTCCATGGCGACCTCGACACCGGGGTGGCGCAGACGGAGGCCCGCGGCGGCTTCCCGCGGGATCCGCTCGGTCCAGTGCTGGTGGGTCTCGCCACCGAGAAGCGGGGCCTGGGCGATGGGGTCCGGCACCGGCGCCCAGACGTTGACCAGCTTCAGCGGCAGCCCGCGCAGCTTCGCCTCGCGAGCCGCCCATTCGGCGGCGGACCGGCTCTCCGGCGAGCCGTCGAGGCCCACGGTGACGGTGCGGGACATGGTCGTACCTCCTGGGGTCGAGTACCAGATCGGGGGCGATTCCAGCGTCCTGCTTGGGACGCGTGGAGCGGAGAGGCCGATCAGGTCCTTACAGGGGGCCCATCGGCCCTGACGAGGGCCGATGGGCCGCCCGCAGGGCGAGCCGCCGGGCCGCGTGCGAACCCGGCAGCTCCCTCAGATCGGGATACCCGATCCGAATGCTGATCCGGACGCTCTTGAACAGCTGGCCTGCTCGGCACAGGGGCCGGTGACGGACTGCGCGTCAGGCAGGCGCACCGGTCCTGCGCATTGCCGACAGCGCGGCCCGCACGGCCAGTTCGGCGAGAAGGACGGTGGATGCGGTACCCACGCAGACGGCCCACTGGGCCGCGTTCAGCGGCACGGTGCCGAAGACCGTACGTGCCCAGGGCAGGTGGACGGCGATGACCTGTATGGCGAGGACGCCGGCCAGGCACAGCCACAGGGTGCGGTTGCGGAACTGGTGGCGGCCGAGCAGGGGTCCGTCGTCCGCGCGGGCGTTGAGGGAGTTGAACAACTGGAACAGGACGAACGTGGTGAACGCCATGGTCAGGGCGGTGTCCGGGCCCAGCTGCGCACGGGCGAGGGCCAGCAGGGTCACGGTGCCCGCGGCCATCACCGCACCGGCCCGGACGATCGCGAAGACCCGGCGGGCGTCCAGGATCCGCTCCGCCGGGTCACGCGGGGCGTGTCGCATCACGTCGTCGCGAGCCGGGTCGACGGCCAGCGCCATCGCGGGCGGCCCGTCCATGATGATGTTTATCCACAACAGTTGCGCCGCCGTGAGCGGCGCGGGCAGCCCGGCCAGGGAGGCGCCCAGCAGGGTCAGGATCGCACCGATGTTGGTGGCCAGTTGGAAGCGGACGAACTTGACGATGTTGTCGTAGATGGCGCGCCCTTCGCGGACGGCTCGCACGATGGTGGAGAAGTCGTCGTCGGTGAGGACCATGTCGGCGGCTTCCTTGGCCACGTCCGTGCCGGTGACGCCCATGGCCACGCCGATGTGCGCGGCCCGCAGCGCGGCGGCATCGTTGACGCCGTCTCCGGTCATCGCGACGATGTGGCCGCGGCTGGCCAGGGCCCGCACGATGGCGACCTTGTGGTCGGGTGCGACGCGAGCGAACACGCCGATGTCGTCGATGCGGGCGGCGAGTTGGTCCTCCGTCATGCTGTCCAGCTCAGCGCCGGTCACGACGTCGCCTGCGATGTCCAGCTCGCCTGCGATGGCGGCCGCGGTGTCGGCGTGGTCTCCGGTGATCATCTTGACAGCGACTCCGGCCGTGCGGCACAGCGCTATCGCGTCCCGTGCCTGCGGGCGGGGCGGGTCGGCGATGCCGGCGATCGACACCAGGGTCAGTCCGGGCAACTCGGCCGGAGTGGACGCCGGCGGCGGGCCGTCCATGACGGCGGTGGCCGCGCCCAGGACGCGCAGCCCGGCTCCGCCCAGTTCCGACGTCACGGTGAGAATCTCGCTCCGTTGCCGGTCGTCGAGCCCCCGCACACCGTCTTCGGTGCGGACGTCGGCACACAGGCCAAGCAGGACGTCCACCGCGCCCTTGACGTGAACGCGGGTGCGGCCGTCGGGTTCGGCGTGGAAGGTGGCCATGTACTTGGTAGCGGCGTCGAAGGGCAGTTCGCCGATACGAGGCAGCTCTGTGCGCAGCTGGTCGGCATCCATACCGGCCTTCGCCGCGAGGACCACCAGCGCCGCCTCCGTCGGGTCGCCGATGAAGCCGTTCTCGGTCAGGCGCGCGTCATTGCACAACGCGAAGGGAAGCACCGCTTCCAGCGGGACGCCGGGGTCTGGGGACCGGAACGTCTGGACGGTGCCTGCCGTCCCGTAGCCCTCGCCGGTGACGTCGTAGAGCCTGCCCGCGGCCCACAGGGCACGCACGGTCATCTCGTTGAGCGTGAGCGTCCCGGTCTTGTCGCTGCACACGACGGTCGCCGAGCCGAGCGACTCCACCGAGGCGAGGCGCTTGACGATGGCACCGCGCCGCGCCATGCGGTACACGCCCAGGGCCAGCGTCAGTGCCAGCACGGCGGGCAGGCCTTCGGGAATCGCGGCGACGGCGAGGGCCACCGCCCGTAGCGCGATGTCCGCCAACCCCTCGCCACGCACCAGTGCGGTGAGGGCGTAGGCGACGACGGCGACGCCGCTCAGCAGCGCGAGCCGCCGCCCAAGACTGTCCAGTTGGATCTGGAGCGGGCTGGGTGGCTCCGCGCCGGTGCGCAACGCCTCGGCGATCGCGCCGAGTTCGGTACGCATGCCGGTGGCCGTGACGATCATCTCGGCGCGGCCCCGGGTCACGGCGGTGTTCATGAACAGCATGCCGGCGCGCTCGGCGACCGGTACCTCGGCCTCTCCGGCCCGCCCGACCGCCGCCACGTCCTTGGCGACCGGCTGGGACTCGCCGGTCAGCGCGGCCTCGGCCACCTCCACCGACTCCGCGACGGTCAGCCGCCCGTCGGCCGGTACACGGTCGCCGGCTTCCAGCAGCACCACGTCCCCGGGTACGAGGCTGTCCGCCTCCACCACCTGCTCCGTACCGTCACGGCGGACCCTGGCGGTCGGCACCAGCATGCGGCGCAGCGCCTCCAGGCTGCGCTCGGCTCGTCGCTCCTGCAGATAGCCGAGGACAGCGTTGATCTGCAGGACGACGGTGATCACCACAGCGTCCTTGACGTCTCCGATCGCGCCGGCGACGACGGCGGCGATCAGCAGGATACCGATGAGCCAGTTGCGGAACTGGTCCAGGAACTTCAGCCATTCCGGCCGCCGGGCCGGTTCGGCCAGCCGGTTCGGCCCACACTCTGCGCCGCGTTCGGTAGCCCGCCGTGCGCTCAGTCCCACGCCGGGGTCGACGTCGAGGCGGGCCGCCACCTGAGCAGCGGTCAGCCGGTGGGCGTCCGACACCTTGAAGGGGCTCTCGTCCGCGGGGACGGCCCGTACCCGCTCGGTGGTCGTCTGTCCGTCCACGGTCACACCGTCCCGGCCGGGACCACGGCGACAGGGCACTGCCCGTCACGCAGAACCGCCCTGACGACCGACCCCGGCAGCATGTCCGCGACGCGGCGCCTGCCGTGTACGCCGACCACGACGAGCTGAGCGTCGGCGCTCGCGTCTACGAGAGCGCGGCGCAGCACCCGGTACCGGACCCGTCGGAAGCGCACCGTGACGTCGGGGTACTTCTTGCGCAGCCCGGTCGGCGCGAACCGGTCGTCGTCCCCATGCGCGTGGAGGACAACAAGGTCCGTACCGCGCGCAGAAGCTTCGGCGAAGGCGAATTCGACCGTTCCCCGGGTCGCCGACGATGCACCGCCGGCCAGCACCACAGGACCGGTTCGGTGCGGCCGACCGCGCACCACCAGCACCGGGCAGGTGCCGCGAGCGGTCAGCTGCCCGGCGACCGAGCCATGCCGCCGACTCGCCGGGCCCTCGCCCACCACGGTGAGTGTTGCCAAGCGCGACTCCGACTCCAGTACCGCCCCGGGCTCACCCATGAGGACCTCGCACGTGATCTCCACCTGCGGCGCGACACTGCGGGCTCGCCGCTCGGCCTCGGCCAATGCGGCGTTCGTCCCGTGATGCAGCCCTGCCCCGTTCGGATCCCAGGGCGGCACACCGGGCGGCACAGGCTCCGACGGCCATGCGAGGGCGTGCGCCAGCCTCAGCGCCACCCCACGTCGGCCGGCCTCCCACGCCGCGGCCTCCACCGCGTCGAGGCTCGACGGCGAGCCATCCACGCCCACTACGACCAGACCGCTCATCGCGGCTCTCCCCTCTCCGGGCGGTCAGGGGCGCAACCCGAGTGCCCCGCGCTGAAGCGGCGGCAGCACGACGCGGCCGGGCGCTGGACCCGGCAGCCTCGGCCGGGCCGCCCGCCCTTGCTTCCGAGGCTCTCAGCGTCTGGCGAACGCCCGCGTCCCGCACTGGGCCGTACGGGCCCCAAGGGCGCACCGTCCGGCCCTCCCCTTGGTGGCCGTACGGCGACGAGTCTGGAGGCGGGGACCATGCGCGGCAGCCCCATTCTCCTTCCGCAGCCCATTTCGTCTCACCTGTCGCGCCGACACCGGAGGTGTGCCATGACCGGACCTGTCGTCGTCGGACTCGACGGCTCCGCTGCGAGCGTTACGGCCGCGTGGTGGGCCGCGCGCGAAGCCCGGGACCGGCACCTGCCCGTCCTGCTGCTCCACTCCTGGACCACCCAGCCGCTCAACGTGCCCATCCCGCAGGAGGCCCGCAGTAAACAGCGGTACGGCGAGCAGGTGCTGCGCCGGACCGAGGCCGAACTGCTCCACCGCTACGCCGATCTGTCCCTCACCACGGAACTGATATCGGAACCCGCCGCGCAGGCTCTTCTCGACCGCAGCGAGAGCGCGTCCCTACTCGTGCTCGGCTCCCGTGGACACGGCTCGATGGCAGGTTTCCTGCTCGGCTCCATCAGCCTGCACGTCCTGGGACTGGCGCAGTGCCCGGCCGTCACCGTCCGGGCCGGCGATCCCGCCGTCGAGGCCGGCTGAGAGCATCCGGCACGGCGGACCGGGACGAGATCGTGGTCGGCCTCCGGGAGTCTGGAGCCACCGCCAACCCTCTGCTGGAGTTCGCCTTCACCACCGCCGAGTCGCAGGGAGCACGCGTACGCGCGGTGCGGGCCCTGGCTTCTGCGGCTCTGATCACCCATCCGACGTCCGCCGGGCACGCCGACGGCTCCCACGAGGCGGAGGAACGCGCACGCCTCGTCGCCGCGCTGGAGCCGTGGCGTACGAAGTTCCCCGAAGTCTCCGTCGTGGAACAGGTCACCACCGGTCCGGCCGCGCATGTGCTCATGTCCGCCGCCACGCGCAGCCGGCTCACCGTCGTGGGACGTCGTCGGCACCCGTCCCACCTCACCTGGAAACTCGGGCCCGTCGCACACGCGGCGCTTCACCACCTTCCCTGCCCCGTCGCGGTTGTCCCACACGGCTGAGAACCCAAGAGGCCCTGGTACTCCCATGGTTCGTGGCGGCCCCTCGAAACGGTCCACAGCTGGTGCGGCAGTCGGCAATGCGGCACGCTCGACGTGAGCAGAGTGGGCGGCTGCGCCGCTGCCCCAGGTGTTCGCACATGCGCGCCCGGTCGGTTGGCGGCCTTCCTCCTCTTCGCACGGTGGATCCACCGTCCACTGCGTCGACTGAACCTCACCGATCGGCGTTGCGGTAGGGGTCGACCAGCCCTGGTATCAGGCCACGTGGGACTTCAGTCATCAGTTCGTAAGGTTGAATCTGTAATTGGGCGCGGGCGTTACGGATGGCCTGCCGGCTGCCGTCCTCGGGAAGAGGGCGTTCGTGCTCCGGGGGCCGCTCGCGGGTAAAGGCGACCGTACGTGGGTCGTCGGCCGCTCCCCGTGAGCATGCCGTTCCCCCGGCGGCACGCCCCCGCGGGCCTCCACCCTCACGGAAGGGCGGGTGGAGGCCCGGTTCGCACGACTCCTTGTCGGAACGGTCGACCACCGGCGACTCGCGGCGTACCGCGTCAGGCGGCCGTCGCCCGTCACACGCCCGTCATGTGTAGATGATCTGCCCGCCGGCGGCGAGGTCGTAGAACTCGCCGACCGTGATGATGCCCTGGACCTGCTCGGTGAGGTCGTCCTTGTCGAGTTCGAAGAGGTCCACCGACGCCTTGCAGGCGTAGATGCCCGCACCGGTGTCGGAGATCATCTCGATGAACTCGGGTATGGGCGGGATGTCGAGCTTCTCCATCTTCCGTTCCATGTACCGGGTGATCAGGTCCGGTACGCCCGGCAGGCCGCCGAGCACGGTGGGCAGGTGCAGCCCCGGGTTGCCTACGGTGGCGAGCCTGATGTGCTCGTAACGCTTCTTCGTGATGGCGTCGAGGCCGAAGAAGGTGAAGAACAGGTCGGCCTCAATGCCCTCGGCGCGGGCGCCGTTGGCCATGATCAGGGCTGGGTAGATCCCTTCCAGGGACCCCTTGGAGACGATGATCGACACCTTCTCGATCGTGCCGGTGGCGGCCATGACGGATACTCCGTTCCGAATACGGCGGGCAGGTCAGATGCAGCCGCGGGGCTTGGGGATTCCGGCGATCTTCGCGGCGGTCTTCGCCGGGCCCTTGGGGAAGAGCTGGTACAGCTCCTTGACGCTCACGCCAGAGGTCCTGCCGAGCACCCGAACGGTGGGACCGGTGCCTTTGGCGGCGTACTCGGCGCGCATGAAGCGAATGACCGTCCAGTGCCGCTCGGTCAGGTCCTCGACCCCCTGCTCGCGGGCCAGTTGCCCGGCCATGGCCTCGGTCCACTGGTCGGGCTCGGTGAAGAAGCCCTCGTCGTCGACCGGGACGACGGTGTCGTCGTAGGTGGCGGTGGGCATGACGGTTCTCCTCATTTCAGACGTGGACATGGTTCTTGCCGCGCTCGGGCATCGCCGAGCCGATGCCGGGCAGTTCCCGGCCGGGCAGCAGGTTGTGCCAGTACAGCCACTCGAAGGCGAGCTTGCCGAGGTGGTTGGCGTGCGATTCCTTCAGCAGCGGCAGGCCGAGCGTGGCCGGGAAGTGACCGGGCAACGGCTCGGTCTCGTAGTTGAAGTCGATGAGCAAGGCCTTGTGGAAGCCGGTCTCGACGAAGCAGTTGGTGTGTCCGTCGTAGGAGGCGTCCAGCGGCTGCCCGGCGAGGAAGCGGCCGATGTTGTGCACCAGCACCTCGCCCTCGAAGTGGGCCACCGAGCCGGCCTTGGAGGCGGGCAGGCCGGCCGCGTCACCGATGGCGAACACGTTGGGATGGCTGAGGTGTTGGAGCGTGTGCTGGTCAACGGGGACGAAGCCCAGTTCGTCACCCAGACCCAGCGAACGGTTGACGTACTCGGCGCCGCCGTGCAACGGCACGACGACGGCCACGTCGAACGTCACCTCGCGCTCGTCGTAGGACACCAACCGGCCGCCCGTGCCGTCGACCTCTCCGAGCGTGAACTCGGTGACCAGCTCGATGCTCTTCTCCTCCAGCAGACCGCTCAGCGCCTTGGCGGCGACCGGCTTGGTGAAGGCGCCGTCCAGAGGCGTGACGTACGTCAGCTCGACCCGGTCGCGGATGCCGCACCGCTGGAAGTACCAGTCGGCGAGGAAGGCGAACTCCAGGGACGCGACAGGGCACTTGACCGGCAGGTCGGCCACGTCGACGACGATCCGGCCGCCCTCGAAGCGCTCCAGCGCGTGGTGAAGGCCGATCGCACCGGGCAGGTCGTAGAAGGTGAACACCTTCTCGCCCCAGCCGGGGCCGGTCAGCCCCTCTGTCTCCTCTGGGAGGAGCGCGGCTCCGGTCGCCACGACGAGGACGTCGTAGGTCAGCCAGCCGCCGACGGCGAAGTGCACGGTGTCCGCGTCAAGGTCCACCCGGTCGATCCGGGCCCGCCGATAGTCGATGCCGTCGTGGAGCTGGCGCGGCCGGGACCGGACCAGTCCGTGGGGCTGTGCCAGCCCGAAGGGCACGAACAGCAGCCCGGGCTGGTAGACGTGGTCGTCATCCTGGTCGACGACCGTGATCCGGCACTCGCGCTCGTCGTACATCCGCCGCAGCCGGTTGGCCGTCAGCGTGCCGGCGGTGCCGCTTCCGAGAACCACGATGTGTTTGCTCATGCCTCCACTGTCGTGCGGGAGTTGAGGTGGAGGCAGGGGCCACTGGTCCCTGGCCACTTACCCATGGGGGTATAGCGCCGGGGCTGCCCCCGCCGGGCCGAACGGCCCTCCCGCCACCCCACTCGGCCTCTCCCCGTCCCGCGCCGCCCGCGTTCCACTGGAGTCCGGCAGCTGTCGACATACGAAGGAGGGCTCCGCCATGACCCGCACAGCACCGGAGATCGTCACCACCCCGCAGCCACCGGAACCGGAAGCGGACGTGCACCGGCTCGAGGTCACCCACGTCTGCGGTGACGCGTACGCCGTCGATGTCCGCGGTCACCAACTCCTGGTCGACCAGCCTGTGGAGGCCGGTGGCAAGGACACCGCGCCCACCCCGGTCGAATTGTTCGCCGCGTCCCTGGCCACCTGCGTCGCCTTCTACGCGGGTCGTTACCTCCAGCGCCACGGCCTGCACAGCACCGGGCTCCGGGTCCGTACGGAGTTCACCATGGCCACCGACCGCCCTGCCCGCGTCGCCTCCATACGCCTCGTCCTCGTACCGCCGCCCGCGCTCTCCCCGCAACGCCACGCGGCCATGCTCGCCGTCGCCTCCCACTGCACCATCCACAACACGCTCCACGAAACACCCGAAATCGCCATCGAGCTGGAGCGGTGAGCACACAGGACGGTCCGCTACGGCAGCCCCGACGAGTCGCCTGCGCCAACCGCCTTCCGCATCCTGTACGTCCGCACCGCGCCGGCCGTAGCCGGGGCCGACAGCCGCGTCATCAGGCCGAAGGCCCCGCGACGGACTCCGGAGCCTCTCACTCCGCCTCGCACACCGGTCGCATCCCGGCGCATGGAGAACCCGCGTGAAGAACCACAGACGTGTGCGCAGCCGGCATGCCCTCCCGGCTGCGCACACGTGGTGCGGCTCGGTCGAGCCCTGCCCTCAGCCGTGCCGCACAGGAATGGTCCTGGTGCCCGCCTTCGCCTCCGGCACCGGGACCGTGATGGTCAGGACGCCGTCCTTGTACTCCGCGATCGCTTCGTCGCCCTTGGCTCCGGCCGGGAGCCGCACGGAGCGGGCGAAGACTCCGTAGCGGAATTCGGTCCGCTGCTTCTGTGTGGTCTCCTCGCTGCGCTCGGCCCGCAGGGTGAGGACGCCTTCCGTGACGGTGATCTCGACGTCCTTGGAGGGGTCGATGCCCGGGAGTTCGGCCCGCAGCACGTACTTCTCATCCGCGAGGTGCTCTTCGATACGGATGCCGTGCGCTCCCGGAACCATGTGCCCTCCGGGGAACCCCGACTCGACCCAGCCGAACAGGTCAGGCAGTGTCGGCCAGCCCGGCAGCCGCTCCACCATGCACCAGCAGCTCCCTGTCCGACGAGCCGCAGGAAGGGGGCGGCTCCGCGGCACAGATCCCGCTGGGCGCCGGGTTCCTGCTCCCGCTGGGCGGGCACGAGCACGCGCGGGGAGTCGTGCAGGTCGCCAACCTGCCTGGCGGGGAGGAGTTCTCCGACGCCACCATGGTCATGATCAGCGGTTTCGCCGACCAGGCGGCACTCGCCTTGGAGATCGCCGAGCACCGGCGCGAGGCCGATCAGCTCATGGTCCTGACCGCCCGTGACCGCATCGCCCGCGACCTGCACGATCTGGCCATCCAGCGGCTGTTCGCCTCCGGCCTGACGCTGAACTCGGTGGTTGGCCGGGTGGCCGACCGGCCCGAGGTGGCCGAGCGCGTCCAGCGGGTGGTCGACGATCTCGACGACACCATCAAGACGGTCCGGACCACGATCTATGCGCTGCGTGAGCGCGACCGCTCGGACGGGCGCGGCGGCCTGCGCGCGAAGCTGCTGGCCGAGACCGACCAGGCCACCGACACGCTCGGTTTTTCTCCCGCGCTGCGGATGACCGGCCTGCTGGACACCGACGTACCCGACGGCCACGCCGAGCACCTGCTGGCGGTGCTCCGCGAGACGCTGTCGAACACCGCCCGCCACGCACACGCCACCGCGGTGGAGGTCACCGCCGAGACGGACGGCACCCGGCTGGGACTGCGCGTTGCCGACAACGGGCGAGGCATCGACCCCGCCGTCACCCGCCGCAGTGGCCTGGACAACCTCCGCCAGCGCGCCACCGACTTGGGCGGCAGCCTGACTCTCACGCCGAACCAGCCCACCGGCACCATCGTGGAATGGACGGTCCCTCTGCCCGTCCAGGCGCAAGCCTGACCTCGCCGCCCGGCGGTGCTCTCCGTGAGGGGAGACGGATCCGGAGGATCGGTCTGCCCTGGGATGACCCACAGCCGCTCGGTTCTCATCGTGGCGCCAGCTTCGCGATGGACCGTTGCCCATCTCACGCCGTCGGACGGGAGTACGACGTAGGACACCCGCTGTCCGTCCCGCGCGGTGGGTCCCGGTGATCGGACCGTTTGTCTGGCTGGCGAGGCCGTTGCTGCCGCAGGCGCCGCCCGTCCTCAGTGGTGCCATTCGGCCCCACAACGAGGGCCGGTCGCCACACGCCAGGTGTCCTCCCCCTCCGTCACCGTAGAGGCGAATGCTCGATCCTGCTCCGGCTGAGCATTCCAAGGCGAGCCGGGCTCTACGCATGGGATGGCACCGATGACACCCTTCCGGGACACCGAAGGATCACTCGCCGGGTCGGCACCGGACCGTACCCCGGCCAGGCCCAGGAGCACCGCGGTATGGAGGGCAGCGAAGTGGATCGCCCCGGTCGCCGTGGGCCTGATCGTCTATCTGCTGCCGCAGCCCGACGGGATCAAGCAGGGCGGCTGGGCGGTCCTGGCCATCTTCACCGCGACCGTGCTCGGCCTGATCCTCCAACCTCTGCCGCTGGGCGCGGTCGCCCTGGTCGGCCTCACCGTCACCGTGATCACGGGAACGCTGGAGCCGGACGTCGCCCTGGGCGGCTTCTCCGAGCCGACGATCTGGCTGATCGTGGCCGCGTTCTTCATCTCACTCGGCTTCACCAAGACCGGACTCGGCCGCCGGATCGCGCTGCTGTTCGTCAGAGAACTGGGCCGCAGCAGCCTCGGTCTGGCCTACGGGATCACCCTGACCGACCTGGTGCTCGCCCCGGCCACGCCCAGCAACACCGCCCGCTCCGGTGGTGTCATCCACCCGGTCATCCGCTCGCTGAGCACCAACGCCGGCTCACACCCTGGCGATGAGAGCCGCCGCAAGCTGGGCGCGTACCTCAGCGTGACCGCGATGCAGGTCAACACGGTCACCAGCGCCATGTTCCTGACCTCCATGGCCGCCAACCCGCTGGTGCAGAAGCTCGCCGCCGACCACGGCGTGCAACTGACGTGGACCTCCTGGGCACTGGCGGCAATCGTGCCCGGCCTGGTCGCCCTGCTGGTGCTCCCCGCGCTGCTGTACCGGATCTTCCCGCCGTCGCTGCGAGAGACCCCCGAGGCGCCGGGACAGGCCCGCGCCCAGCTCACCGAGCTCGGGTCGATGTCCCGCAACGAGTGGACGATGGCGGCGGTCTTCGTGCTGCTGCTCCTGCTCTGGTCGGTCGGCGGCCAGGTCTGGGACCTGTCAGCCACCGTCTCGGCCTTCACCGGCGTGACCCTGCTGCTCGTGAGCGGGGTGTTGACCTGGGGCGACCTGGTCGCGGAGAAGTCGGCCTGGACCACGCTGGTGTGGTTCTCGGTACTGGTGATGATGGCCGGCCAGCTGCAAGACCTCGGTGTGATCGGCTGGTTCAGCGATTCGATCACCGATGCCGTCTCCGGCGTGGGCTGGCAGGCCGCATTCGTCGCCCTGACCCTCATCTACCTGTTCTCCCACTACCTGTTCGCCTCCAACACCGCTCATGTCGCGGCCATGTACGCCGCCTTCCTCGCGGCCGCGACTGCCACCGGAGCTCCGCCGGTGATGGCCGCGCTGGTGCTGGGATTCATCAGCTCCCTGTACGGCGGCCTGACCCACTACGCCTCCGGCCCGGCCCCCGTCCTCTTCGGCGGCGGGTACGTCACCCTCGGCGAGTGGTGGCGTACCGGCCTTGCCGCTGCCGCGGCCAACATCGCCATCTGGATGGGTGTCGGCGCCGTGTGGCTGAAGATCCTCGGGCACTGGTGAGCCGTACGGAGGGGGAGCCTGCTCCGCGGTCCTTCTGATCGCCGCGAGCAGGCTCCTGCGCGTTGTCCGCTGCCGAGCAGCACCGTTGCCATAGGACCCGGCCGGTTCAGCGGCGCGTCAACCGTCTTCGCGGAATGGGGTGTTACGCGTGTGCGGGACTCGGGGAGGCTTCGCACGCACGAGCCGCGCCCGATCCGTAAAGACCGGAACGCGGTGGTAGCAAGAGGGAAGGGCGGGGTCCGTTCATGGCTGCGTGCCTCACCGTCCGCAGATCAGAGGCACAGCAGGAGCACCGTTGGACATCGTGATCATGCGGATGCGCGTCTTGGCCGAGACGGCGTCATGTGTGTGGATCGCGGTCAGCGGCGCCCTCGTGCTACCACCCAGCGCCGCATGCACGAGCAGCTCCGAGCCCTCGCCGGCTTCAGACACAACGCATTCTTTCTCGACCTGCGAGAGCTGCGCTGCGTCGAGGGGATCGCTGTCGAGGACGTGCTCGAGGTGTTCTTCCTCGGCCCAGCAGTGGTGCTCCACCTGATCGGCGCTCCGGCCGAGATCCGCGTGGGGCTCACGGGGAATCCGTACGTCACACTGCACCCCAGCTTGGCGTCCGCGTGGGAACAATGGGTCTGAAAGCCGGCGCCGCCGGACGAGCCGACCGCGTACGCGTTAGGAGTGCAGGGCCCGGCTCCTTGCAGACGTCTGATCCGTCAGTCGAAGGCCATCCGGTGGGCCGAGGGTCCATCCACGAGGCGCTCATGCCCCAGTGCGTTCCCAGCCCCGGCGCGGAGCCCTGGCGCCGAGTTGGGTGTCGCGGCCGCGGTAGACGATGTAGGGCCGGGTCAGATAACCCACTGGTGCGGTGAGCATGTGCACGAGCCGGGTGAAGGGCCAGAACGCGAACAGCAGCAGGGCGCTCAGCGCGTGCAGCTGGAACAGCACCGGCGCTTCGCTCATCAGGTCCGGGGCGGGCTGGAGGTAGAAGATGGAGCGGAACCAGGGGGAGATCGTCTCGCGGTAGTTGTACCCGCCGCCCACGAGGTTCGCGGCCACGGTGGCGGCCAGGCCCAGGGCGATGGTCAGGGACAGGGAGACGTACATCGCCTTGTCGTTGCGGGTGGTGGCCGAGAACACGGGCCCGACCGTGCGGCGCCGGTAGATCAGGATGGCCAGCCCGCCTACGGTGGCGACGCCCGCGATCGTGCCGAGGACGACGGCGGAGACGTGGTACGCGTCCTCGCTGATGCCGACCGCTTCAGTCCAGCTCTCGGGGATGACCAGGCCACCGATGTGGCCGAGGAGCACGATGAGGATGCCGAAGTGGAACAGCGGGCTGCCGATGCGCAGCAGGCGGTGTTCGTACAGCTGGGAGGAGCGGGTGGTCCAGCCGAACTTGTCGTAGCGGTAGCGCCACATGTGGCCGAGGACGAACACCGCGAGCGCCACGTACGGCAGGACGACCCACAGCAGGATGCCGCCGGTGCCGGCCTCGACCGCCAGGGTGACGGGCTGCGCGGGTGCGGTCATCGGGGACCTCCTACGACGGGATCGGGCAGGAACACGGGGGATGCGTACGGGTCGAGGCCGACCTGTTCCTCGGGCGGCCCCTCGGCGGCGAGGCGCATGACGGCTTCGCGTTCGTCGCCGCCCAGGGCCGGCAGGGTGGCGGACACGGAGTCCAGGACGTTCGCCCAGGGCGAGGCGGCGTCGCGCAGGGCGAGTCGCAACAGTTCCAGGCCGGCACGGTGATCGTTGAGCAGCCGGTATCCGAGGGCGGGCTCGGTGGCGGCGAATTCGAGGACGACGGCCAGGTGGTCGGGCAGTTCCTCGTCGGTGACCCGCCATCCGGCTCTGGCGTAGGTCTGCTTCAGACGCAGCAGGGCGAGGCCGCGCTTTCTGGTGTCGCCGTGCGCGTAGTAGGTCAGGAAGAGGCAGCAGCGTTTGCGGTGGTCGAAGGTGGCGACGTAGTCGGCGGCCAGCTCCGGCAGCGGGGTGCGGTCGACGTGCTCGGCGAAGCGCACGAGAGGGCTGCCGACCGTCTTCGGCTGGGTGGCGGCGACCTTGAGGGCCAGGGCGAGGCGCTGTTCGAGCTGGTCGTCGGGGTAGGCCAGCAGCAGCGACTGGGCCTGCCAGGCCAGCGCGTTGTGGGCATCAGTGGCGCGGGGCCTCATGACACGGAGCCGTTCTCGTCGTCCGAAGCAGGCGGGAAGAGACCGGGCGGGGAGCCCTTGCCGTCCCAGTTGAGGAGATTGACGCGGGTGGCCTTGTCGGTGGGGGCGGCGGAGGTCTCGGAGGTCTGGCGTTCGCGCAGGGCCTGGAAGTTCTCCACCGCGATGGGCGCCGCGCCGCCAGAGGACTCGCCGAAGGGGCCGGAGCCACCCATGCCGGGGCCACCCTCGTAGTCGAGGCTGCACTCGGTCGCCAGCTCTTCGAGTTTGTGGGCCTGTTCGGCGTGGGCGGGCGGAATGACGTACCGCTCGTCGTACTTGGCCAGGGCCAGCAGCCGGTACATGTCGTAGATCTGCTCGCCGGTCATGCCGACGGACTTGGGGATGGTGTCGTTGGGTTCGCGGCCGAGGTTGATGTCGCGCATGTACGCGCGCATCGCGGCCAGCCGGTGCAGGACCGCGTCCACAGGTGCCGGGTCGCCGGCGGTGAACAGCTGGGCGAGGTAGTCGACGGGGATACGCAGGGCGTCGACCGCGGCGAAGAGGTTGCGGTGGTCCTCGGCGTCCTGGCCGGTGTCGCGGACGGCGTCGACGACCGGGGACAGCGGCGGGATGTACCAGACCATGGGCATCGTCCGGTACTCCGGGTGCAGCGGCAGGGCCACCTTGTAGGTGTTGATCAGGGAATGGATCGGGGAGCGTTGGGCGGCCTCGATCCAGTCCCGGGGGATGCCCGCCTTCTCGGCTGCGACGACCACGTCCGGGTCGTGCGGGTCGAGGAAGACCTTCCGCTGGGCCTCGTACAGGCCGGTCTCGTCCGGAGTGGAGGCGGCCTCGAGGACGCGGTCGGCGTCGTAGAGGACCAGGCCGATGTAGCGCAGCCGGCCGACGCAGGTCTCGGAGCAGACGGTGGGCAGGCCCACCTCTACGCGGGGGAAGCAGAAGGTGCACTTCTCGGCCTTGCCGGTGCGGTGGTTGAAGTAGACCTTCTTGTACGGGCAGCCGCTCACGCACATCCGCCAACCGCGACAACGGTCCTGGTCGACCAGCACGATGCCGTCCTCCTCCCGCTTGTAGATGGCGCCGGAGGGGCAGGAGGCCGCGCAGGACGGGTTGAGGCAGTGCTCGCAGATGCGCGGCAGATAGAACATGAATGTCTGCTCGAACTCGAACTTGATCTTCTCGGCGACCTCGTTCAGCAGGACGTCCTTCTCGCTGGTCGCAGCCGAGCCGCCGAGGTCGTCGTCCCAGTTCGCGGACCAGGAGATCTTCATGTCCTTGCCGGAGATCAGGGACTTGGGGCGGGCGACCGGGGTGTGCTCCTGGAGCGGGGCGTTGGTCAGGGTCTCGTAGTCGTAGGTCCAGGGCTCGTAGTAGTCGTCGAGGGTCGGCAGCACCGGGTTGGAGAAGATCTGGATGAGCTTCTTGAACCGGCCGCCGGCCTTCAGCGCCAGGCGCCCCCGCTTGTTGAGTTCCCAGCCGCCCTTCCAGGTGTCCTGGTCCTCGTAGCGGCGGGGGTAGCCCTGGCCAGGGCGGGTCTCGACGTTGTTGAACCAGACGTACTCGACGCCGGTGCGGTTGGTCCACGCCTGTTTGCAAGTGACCGAGCAGGTGTGGCAGCCGATGCACTTGTCGAGGTTCATCACCATCGCCATCTGGGCCATCAGGCGCATGTCAGTACTCCACGTCCTGGTTCGCGCGGCGGCGGACGACGGTGACCTCGTCGCGCTGGTTGCCGGTCGGGCCGAGGTAGTTGAAGGCGTAGGAGAGCTGGGCGTAGCCGCCGATCAGATGGCTGGGTTTGATCAGCAGGCGGGTCAGGGAGTTGTGGATGCCGCCGCGCCGGCCGGTTGTCTCGGTGCGGGGCACGTCGATGAGCCGGTCCTGGGCGTGGTGCATGTAGACGGTGCCTTCCGGCATGCGGTGCGAGACGACCGCTCGGGCGGCGACCACGCCGTTGCGGTTGACGGCCTCGATCCAGTCGTTGTCGTGTACGCCGATCTTCGCCGCGTCCTGCGTGCTCATCCAGATCGCCGGGCCGCCCCGGGAGAGGGAGAGCATGAACAGGTTGTCCTGGTACTCGGAGTGGATCGACCACTTGTTGTGCGGGGTCAGGTAGCGCACGGTCACGCCCAGTTCCCCGACGTCTCCGAGGCGCGGCTCGCCGAACAGGGCGTCCATGTTCAACGGTGGCCGGTAGACGGGGAGTTGTTCGCCGAGGGCGGTGATCCAGTCGTGGTCGAGGTAGAAGTGCTGGCGGCCGGTGAGGGTGTGCCAGGGCTTGAGGCGTTCGACGTTGACGGTGAACGGGGAGTACCGGCGACCGCCGGTCTCCGAGCCGGACCATTCCGGGGAGGTGATGACCGGGACGGGGGCGGCCTGGGTGTCGGCGAAGGTGATCTGCTTGCCCTCGTGCTCGGCGGCCAGGTCCGCGAGTTGTGTACCGGTGCGGGCTTCGAGGGTGTGGAAGCCCTGGGTGGCCAGGTGGCCGTTGGTGGTGCCGGACAGTGCGAGGATCGCCTCGCAGGCGTGTACGTCGCGGGCGATCGAGGGCCGTCCGTCGGCCGCTCCTCCGCGCACGGTGCCGTTCTTGTGGCGCAGGTACTCCAGCTCTCGGTCGACCTTGAAGGTGACGCCCTTGGTGGTGGCGCCCAGGGTGTCCAGCAACGGGCCGAGGGCGGCCATCTTCTCGGCCACGGCCGCGTAGTCCCGCTCGACGGTGATGAGTTTGGGCATGGTGCGGCCCGGCACCGGCTCACACTCCCCGGCCTTCCAGTCGCGGACCCGTCCGTGCGGGTTGGCCAGTTCGTCCGGGGTGTCGTGCAACAGCGGGGCGGCGATCACGTCCGTGCGGACACTGAGATGATCGGCGGCCTGACGGCTGAGCTCCTTGGCGAGCGTGTGGAAGGCGTCCCAGTCGGTGCGGGTCTGCCAGGGCGGGGCGATCGCCGGGTTGAAGGCGTGCACGAAGGGGTGCATGTCCGTGCTGGACAGGTCGTGCTTCTCGTACCAGGTGGCGGCGGGCAGTACGACGTCAGAGAAGACCGTGGTGCTGGTCATCCGGAAGTCCAGGGCCAGCAGCAGGTCGAGCTTGCCGACCGGGGCCTCCTCCCGCCAGACCACATCGCGCGGGCGGGCGTCCGACGGTGCCTCGGTGGCACGCACCGAGGCGTCGGTGCCGAGCAGGTGCTTGAGGAAGTACTCGTTGCCCTTGGCCGAGGATCCCATCAGGTTGGCCCGCCACACGGTCAGCACCCGCGGGAAGTTCTCTGGGGCGTCCGGGTCCTCGCCCGCGAACTTCAGCCGCCCGGACTTGAGTTCGTCCACGATGTGCTCGGCGGGCGGGCGGCCCGCGGCCTGTGCCTCGTCGGCGAGGTCCAGCGGGTTGCGGTCGAAGGTGGGATACGACGGCATCCAGCCCATCCGCGCGGACTGAGCGATGACGTCGGCGGTGGTCTTCCCCGCGAACGGGCCGCCCGCGCCGGCCGCCGCGAGGGTGTCGGCCGAGAACGGGTCGTAGCGGAACTGATCGCTGTGGAGGTACCAGTACGCGGTCTGGATCATCAGCCGGGCCGGCCGGTTCCAATCGGCGGCGGTCGCGATCGCCGAGTGGCCGGTGATCGGGCGGACCTTCTCCTGCCCGACGTAGTGCGCCCAGCCGCCGCCGTTGACGCCCTGGCAGCCAGTCAACGTGGTCAGCGTCAGGAAGGAACGGTAGATGGTGTCGGAGTGGAACCAGTGGTTGGTACCCGCCCCCATGATGATCATCGAACGGCCGCCGGACTCCTCGGCGTTGGCCGCGAACTCGCGGGCGATACGCGCCGCCTTCCCGGCGTCCACGCCGGTGATCGCCGCCTGCCAGGCCGGGGTGTACGGCTCCTCCGCGTCCTCGTACGAGGACGGCCACTCGCCCGGCAGGCCGTCGCGGGCCACCCCGTACTGGGCCAGCAACAGGTCGTACACCGTGGTCACCAGCCGCCCAGCCACCCGGTGCACCGGCACCCCGCGCCGCAGCCGCCCCGCACTGCCGTCCAGGGCATCGAAGCGGGGCAGGTCGACGGCGACCGGCGCCTCGGCACCGCCCTCAGCGGACAGCAGGGGCTGGGCGTCGCCGAGGTCCAGGTTCCACCTCCCGGCGCCAGCCTCGCCGTAGCGGTCACCGAGCGTGCCGTTGGGCACCACCGGCCGGCCGGTGGCCGCGTCCAGCAGAACCGTCCGGAACTCCGCATGCTCGGCCGCCGCGTGCTCGCCGCCGAGGTCGGCAGCGGTCAGGAACTTGCCAGGCCGGTAGGTGCCCGGCTCGCCCTCGGCCTCGTCAAGGGCGACCAGGAAGGGCAGATCCGTGTACTTCTTGACGTAGTCGGTGAAGTACGGCGTGGCCCGGTCGACGAAGAACTCCTTGAGGATCACGTGGCCCATGGCCATCGCCAACGCCCCGTCGGTGCCGGGCTGGGCCGCGAGCCACTCATCAGCGAACTTCACGTTGTCCGCGTAGTCCGGGGAGACCGCCACCACCTTCTGGCCCCGATAGCGCGCCTCGGCCATCCAGTGCGCGTCCGGCGTACGGGTCACCGGCAGGTTGGAACCCCACATGATCAGGTAACCGGCGTCCCACCAGTCCCCCGACTCCGGCACGTCGGTCTGGTCGCCGAACACCTGCGGCGAGGCCACCGGCAGGTCGGCGTACCAGTCGTAGAACGACAGCATCGCCCCGCCGAGCAGCGAGTAGAAGCGGGCGCCGGCCGCGTGCGAGACCATCGACATCGCCGGGATCGGCGAGAAGCCGGCCAGCCGGTCCGGCCCGTACTCCTTGATCGTGTGCACGTGCGCGGCGGCGACCATCTCCACTGCCTCGTCCCAGCTCGCCCGCACCAGGCCGCCTTTGCCGCGCACCGCCTTGTAGCGGCGGGCGCGCTCCGGGTCGGAGACGATGTCCGCCCAGGCCGCCACCGGATCACCGCCCAGCCGGTCCTTGGCCTCGCGGTACATCTGCAGCAGCACGCCGCGCACGTACGGGTAGCGCACCCGCGTCGGCGAGTACGTGTACCAGGAGAAGGCCGCGCCGCGCGGGCAGCCGCGCGGCTCGTACTCGGGACGGTCCGGGCCCACCGAGGGATAGTCGGTCTGCTGCGCCTCCCACGTGATGATGCCGTCCTTGACGAACACCTTCCACGAGCACGAGCCGGTGCAGTTCACTCCGTGCGTGGAGCGCACCACCTTGTCGTGCGACCAGCGGTCCCGGTAGAACTCGTCCGCCTGCCGGCCGCCCTTTCGGTGCAACGTGCGCAGGTCGTCGGAGACCTCCGCCCGGGTGAAGAAGCGGCGGCTGCGCACCAGCGCCTCCGCCAACTCGCCGTCCAAGCCCGCCCGCGTCTGTTCCCGGCTGGTCTCCGTGCTCACCGTGCCACTCCGCCCCGGGCACCACGGGCACCCGTTCGAATTGTGATCGGTTCCGCCAGCACACGACTCTACGACCGCCGTCCCCGGGAGGGTCAACAGCCACACCACGAACAACGCGCGGTTTGGTCGAGATCGCCTGCGTGCCGGGGTATCCCGGCACCGCCTGGCCATGCCCTCGCCTGCAAAGCCCCGTACCCCCGCTCGGGGTGAGCGGGGGTACGGGGCTTTGCAGGAGTGCTGCCCCGTCGACGTTGGCGGGCGGACTTTTCAGGGGGTCGGCCGGGACAGAGCGCCGCCCGCCTTCAGGCGCTCGGCCTCGACCGCTTCCCACTCCTCGGTGCTGAGGTTCGCGAGGGCGGCCGGGAAGACGCCGTCCTGTTCCTTGAGGATGTGGTCGCGCAGCATGGCCATCCCCTCCATCAGCCGGTCCGGCCAACTCGGGTCGGTCAGGTACGGCCCGTCCGCCTCGGCCAGCACCGCCTCGATGCGGCGATGCTCGTCCTCCAGCGCCGCGATCTGCTCGGGGAACTCGGCGGCCAGGGCCGGGAACAGGCCGTGCTCCTCCACCTGAGTGTGCGGGCCCAGCACGGCCGCGATCTCGCGGGCGAGCTCCGCCATCCGGGCGATAGCGCCGTCACGCCGGGCGTCCCGTAGGAGGCTGATGAGGTTGACGACCCTCTCGTGTTCCTGGGTCAGTTCGTCGATGGTCTCCAGGGCCTGGCAGCCGCAGTACTCGCACACCGGTCTACTCCCTTGTTCCTCGGCCCGTCGTTCTCGTCCGCTCGCCCTTACGCGGTGGTGTCGGCGGTGCGGTGCTTGCGCTGGCGGGTGCTCTGCTTGCGCCGGCCGCCTTCGGCCGCGGCGCGCACACCGGTGAGGGTGAAGGCCAGCGCCGCGGCGGCCACGAACGCGAGCAGGGCGAGGCCGGCCGCGTACGTTCCGTACTCGCCATACAGCGAGCCCATCACCAGCGGCGGCAGGAAGCCGCCCAGGCCGCCCGCGGCGCCGACCACACCGGTGACCGAGCCGACCTGGTTGGCCGGGGTCCGCAGAGCCACCAGGGCGAAGGTCGCCCCGCTGCCCGCGCCGAGTGCGGCGGCCATGGCCAGGAAGGCGATCGTGCCCAGCGGCGCCAGGCCCGGGGTGAACGACTGCATGACCGCCCCGGCCACGACCACCGCCAGCGAGCCGGCCAGCACCCGGACCGGGCCCAGCCGGTCGGACAGCCAGCCGCCCATCGGGCGCATCGCCACGGCGAGGAGTACGAATCCGGCCATGCGGTTCGCGGCGTCGGCCTGGGCCAGGCCGTAGCCGGTCTTGAGGTAGGTCGGCAGGTAGACGGAGAAGGCCACGTAGCCGCCGAACGCGACCGCGTACAGCGCGGACGCTTGCCAGGTGATGGGCAGCCGGGCGGTGGCGGCCAGGCGGCGGGCCAGCGGCTCGGTCGGTACGGTGCGGCCGGGTGCGTCGCGCAGCAGCAGCGCGGCGGCCACGGCGTACACGGCCAGGACCGCGGCGGTGATCAGGAACGGGGTGGACATGCTGTTGGCGTCGACCAGCTTCACCGTGGTGAGGGCGCTGATGGCGGTGCCGCCCATGCCGGCCCCGAAGACACCGATGGCGAGCCCGCGCCGCTCGGGCGGGAACCAGGCGTTGACGAACGGCACGCCGACGGCGAACGCGGTGCCCCCGATGCCGAGGAAGAACCCGCCGGCCAGCAGGGCGGCGAGGGAGGAGTGGCCGGCCAGGCCGAGGTAGAGCACGGGCACTATGGTGGCCGCCGACACGATCGGGAACATGATCCGGCCGCCGAACCTGTCGGTCAGCGCGCCTACCGGGATGCGGCCCAGGGAACCGACCACGACCGGCACCGCGACCAGCAGTGACTGCTCGAACGACGACAGGTCGAGCCCGTCCTTGAACCGCGGGCCGAGCGGGCTGAGCAGCGCCCACGCCCAGAAGTTCACGGCAAAACCAACGGTGGCCAGGGCCAGCATCAGCCACGCCCGGCCGGACACCGGCGCACCTGACGGTGAGCTGCCGCTCTTCGACTTCAACGGCTGGACCATGTTGTCCGTCCCTTTCCTCATGGTGGTACTGCGCCACCGGGATCGCACGCGCACCGCAGGCCCCTTGCCTGCAGAACGGCGTCACGTCACCACTGTCCGCATCAGGACTCACCGGAGGCATGGGCCATCAGTCCCTACCGGTGGACAGACGGTCCCCTGAGTCCGGGCCCGGCCGTCCCTCCAAACAGCCCCCTGAACCGCCTTGCCCGCGTGGCTCCCGCGGAACAACGGCTGCGATCGGTCGTCCCTCGCGCGGAGAGGGGGTAGGGCCGGTCGGCCCTACCCCCTCTCCGCGACCACGGGGAGGATGGACTGATGTTCCAGAACGACGCCTTTCGCTCACTCGACCGGCAGGAGTGCCTGCGGCTGCTCGCCAAGGTGCCGGTCGGCCGCGTGGTCTACACCCGGCAGGCGCTGCCCGCGGTCCTCCCCATCAACTTCTCCCTGGACACGAACGCCTCCGTCCTGCTGTGCACCTCGCCGGACTCGGACCTCGTCCGCGCCATCGACGGCGTGGTGGTCGCCTTCGAGGCGGACGAGTTCGATGCGGCGACCCGGTCCGGCTGGAGCGTGGTCGTCACCGGGCGGGCCACCGTGGTGACCGATCCCGCCGAGCAGGAACGGCTGTCGCAGGCCGGCCCCATCTCCTGGATGCCCCTGCGGGACGCGGTGTTCGTACGGATCGAGTCGGAGATGGCCACCGGACGCGAACTCAGGGGAACGCTCGGCACTGAGTGAGGCGCAGCCCGCCGCGGCCCGCCGGGCTTCTGGCGCCTGCGGCGCGGACAGGGCGCGGGCCGACGGTAGTCAGCCTGTCGGCTCGAGCCTCGTACCGGTCCCATCGTCCTCGCGTCCGATCAGTCAGGCGGGGTGGCGAAGTCATCGCGGACAAAGGGCAATTGTCCCCGTTCGACGGGAGGGGAAGCACATGGGGCGGCGCAGGGCCGGTCTGGAAGACGAGTGGTCCCGCTGGGTGCCACGGTTGAAGGTCGCGGGTACGCCCCCGATCGGTGGCGGCGCGTTGCGCCAGGAGGTGACCGAGTCGTGGGCGCGCTCGCTGACCAGTGTGGATCCCGGCCGGGACAGCGCTCCCGTCGCCGACGGTGGTGCAGTGCACCGGCGCTGGTCCGGATCGCCGCTGCGCGGGCCGGTCGACGGCCTCGCCGACGAGCTCCGCAGCGTCGCCGACGACGCCGGATTCGTCACCGCGGTCACCGACGAGTCCGGGACGATCCTTTGGACGTACGGCGGCCAGGCGATGCGGCGACGCGCCGAGCGGGTCAACTTCGCGCCGGGCGGGCGGTGGGACGAGCAGGCCATGGGCACCAACGCCGTGTCCCTCGCCCTGCGCACCGGCCGCCCCAACACCGTCTTCTCCGCCGAACACCTGGTGACGGCGCTGCACGGCTGGGCCTGCTACTGCGCGCCCATCCACGGCCGCGACGGGCACGTCCTAGGCGTCCTGGACCTGTCCACCACCTGGGACCGCTCGCACCCCCTGGCCATATCCACCGTGCGCGGCCTGGCGTCCGCCATCGAGGCCGGCCTCCGTACGGAACTGTCCCTTCGGCCTCCCGAAGACCGGCTGCCCCAGCTGCGGCTGAACCGCCTGGGCACCGAGAAGGCCGTACGAGACGGCGTCCCCCTTCTCCTGCGGCCCCGGCAGCTGGAGATCCTCACGCTTCTCGCGCTGGAACCGGACGGATACACACCGGACCGACTCCGCGAGGCCCTGTACGGCGACCGTGCCGTCACCGCCTCCACGTTCAAGGCGGAGATCTCGCATCTCCGCCGGGCCCTCGGCGGCGGTATCGCCACCCGCCGCTACACGCTGACCACACCCGTATCCTGCGACGCCGTCGACGTGCTGCGCGCGCTGGAGAGCGGCGACACGGAGACGGCCCTGCGCCTCTACCGCGGGCCGCTGCTCGCCCGCTCAGAGGCCCCGGGCATCGAGGAATGGCGCACCCACCTGGAGGTCGCCGTGAGGGAGGCGGTCCTGGCAAGTACACGCCCAGACCACGCCCTGCGCTACGGCGGGCGTGCACCGTACGACGCGGAGGTGCACGAGCACGCGCTGCGGCTGTTCGGTCCGGCCGACGCACGTCGGGCGATCGCGGCCGGCCGGCTGACCACCGCGCTGCGCGACTGACACCCGCGCACCAACCTCGCGCCAACCTCCCGGGGCCACGGTGGGGCAGACCACGACGGCGTGGGCCGTCGTACCTCTGTCACTCACCATCGCCACCGAGGAGAGCCGCCATGGTGTACGCACAGCCGGGAACGGACGGCAGCATCGTCAGCTTCGCCCCCCCGATACGACAACTTCATCGGCGGCGACTGGGTCGCCCCCGTGGAGGGTCAGTACTTCAAGAACCACTCGCCGGTGAACGGGAAGGTCTTCTGCGAGGTCGCCCGCTCGTCCGCGGCCGACATCGAGCTGGCCCTGGACGCCGCGCACGCCGCGGCGCCCAAGTGGGGCCGCACCTCCAGCGCCGAACGCGCAGGCATCCTCAACAAGATCGCCGACCGGATCGAGGAGAACCTCCCCAAGCTCGCCGTCGCCGAGACCTGGGAGAACGGCAAGCCGGTGCGCGAGACGCTGGCCGCCGACCTCCCCCTGGCCGTGGACCACTTCCGCTACTTCGCCGGGGTGGTCCGCGCGCAGGAGGGGAGCCTCTCCGAGATCGACGCCGACACGGTCGCCTACCACTACCACGAGCCGCTGGGCGTGGTCGGGCAGATCATCCCGTGGAACTTCCCGATCCTGATGGCCGCGTGGAAGCTGGCACCCGCGCTGGCCGCCGGCAACTGCGTGGTCATCAAGCCGGCCGAGCAGACCCCGGTCAGCCTCCTGCTGGTGATCGAGCTGATCGCGGACCTGCTTCCGCCCGGAGTGGTCAACATCGTCAACGGCTTCGGCGTCGAGGCGGGCAAGCCGCTCGCGTCCAGCCCGCGCATCGCCAAGATCGCGTTCACGGGTGAGACCAGCACCGGTCGACTGATCATGCAGTACGCGAGCGAGAACATCATCCCGGTCACCCTGGAGCTGGGCGGCAAGAGCCCGAACGTCTTCCTGCCGGACGTCATGGCCGCCGACGACGACTTCCTGGACAAGGCGGTCGAGGGCTTCGTGATGTTCGCCCTCAACCAGGGCGAGTACTGCACCTGCCCGTCCCGCGCCCTGATCCACAGCTCGATCTACGACGAGTTCATAGCCCGCTGTGTCGAGCGCACCAAGGCCATCGTCAGCGGCGACCCCCTGGACCCGGCCACCATGATCGGAGCCCAGGCCAGCGTCGACCAGTACGAGAAGATCCTCTCCTACATCGACATCGGCAAGAAGGAAGGCGCCGAACTCCTCACCGGCGGCAACCCCCGCACGGTCCCGGGCCTGGAAGACGGCTACTACATCGAGCCCACCATCTTCCACGGCACCAACGACATGCGGATCTTCCAGGAGGAGATCTTCGGCCCGGTCGTCTCCGTCACCACGTACGACTCCCTCGACGAGGCCCTGAAGATCGCCAACGACACCCTGTACGGTCTCGGCGCCGGCGAGTGGACCCGGGACGCCAACAACGCCTACCGCGTCGGCCGGGAGATCAGGGCCGGCCGCGTGTGGACCAACTGCTACCACGCCTACCCGGCCCACGCGGCCTTCGGCGGCTACAAGGGCTCCGGCATCGGCCGCGAGACCCACAAGATGATGCTCGACCACTACCAGCAGACGAAGAACCTGCTGGTCAGCTACGCCCCGAAGAAGCTCGGCTTCTTCTGACGGGCGCCCATACCGGGCGCGTCGGGCTGCCGTCGGCCGCCGACACCCTGTGCGCCAGATGGGCACGGGTCGGTGACGTTCCATCAGTCCGGGGGCTGCTTCGACGGCAGCCCCCGATGAGCTATCCGCGCGGCAGGTTCCGGGGGGCGCCGTGCGTCCCTCTCGGCCACGTCGCGGTGTTGCACACGACCAGGGGTGCTGCTCGCCCCACGCGCTCTGGTCGTCATGGCGTGAGGAGTCCCAGTGGGCATGGCACTGATCGCTCGCCGGGGTCGGCCGATCAGTGTGCGGAGCGGATCCACAGCTCCTGGGCGGTGAGTTGCAACAAACGCCTCGACACCAGAGGTCTGCTGGACGACGCTGCACCCCATGGCGACACCTACGGTCTACGCAGATGAGTCCAGTTCCACAGGGGAGAACCTTCTCGACCCGGATCAGCCTGTGTTCTGCGCCGCGGCCGTCCACCTGGATGACAGCCTGGCCCAACAGACCGTCGAGGACGTCAAAGCGCACCTCCCCTCAACACACGGCGAACCGAAGTACACCGCTCTGTCGCAGACCGGCACGGGCCGGGATGCGCTGATCGCCGCGTTCGACACGCTGGCCGGCGAGAGCATCCTGGCGTTCATCGCGAACAAACGCTTCATGGTGGTGACCAAGATGGTCGACGTCCTGGTCGAGGAGCTGGCACACGAGACGGGCTTCAACCTGTACGACGGCGACGCCGCGCTGGGGCTGGCCAACCTTTACCACCTCTCGGGCCCCGTGTTGGGTGACCCCGGCGCATACGACCGTATGCTCCAGACGTTTGTCGACGCGGTACGGCGGCGTAGTCGCGCCAGTGCAGCCGATCTGTTCGCTGCGATCTCCACCTACCGGGCCACGACGAAGCCGCCACTGACGAAGTGGGTCGAGTTGCTGGAGTGCACGCGCGCGCAGGGGGACGACATCATCCGCAGGATCACATCCGGGGAGATGCGGGATGTGCTCGACCCTGCGATTCCGTGCCTGGCGGTGGTCTGCGGCGAGATGGGGAAGATCGTGGGCGACTTCGCCCTCGTTCACGACGAGTCAAAGGCGGTCGCCCGTGGCTCTGTCTTCCTCCAGTACCTGCACTGGCTCCCCGACCCTGCGCGGCCGGGACTCATGATGGAGCGCCTGCCCGTCACCAGCGTCGCGTTCTCCGACAGCACTGCGGCGCCGCAGCTTCAGATTGCGGACTGGGCAGCTGGAGCGGTCCGGCAGTGGGCGACCAGTTTGGTCACCACCAAACGCGATCCGTTCGCGGAGAGGTTGGAGCCCTTCGTGAAGAGGTGGACGGCTGGAGGGATCTGGCCCGACCCCGACTTCTTCACCACGGGCAGGAATCCGATCGGGCGACCCGAAGAGCCGGACGAGCCTGCGCGGTAGGGATTTGCTCGCGCCACACCGCCGTGGGCCTCGGGCCGGAGCGCCGTGACAGACCGCGGCTCTCAGCCCGGTTCCGTATCGGTTGCGGGCGGTCCTGCGGGACGAGCAACGGAGTGCCCGGATTCTCGCGGTGTGCCGACGCCATCCGGGCCGTAGCCGAATCGGATCAGTACGTGCGGATGGCACCGCTTGTGTCGTGGGAGAGCTGTTGCGGACCGCAGGTCGGGCCATTCCATGGCCTGGTGCAGGAGTGAGGTGCGCAGCCCGCGGGCGGTCGCCGTGAGCAGGACGTACTGCAGGGCCTGGCCGGCCCGCAGCCAGTCCTCCCGCCGGTCGTGGGGTGTCCACAGCAGGGCGAGCTGGACGTGGCGTTCGAACCACAGGGCGGGCAGGCGGAGGGCGGGCAGTGCGCCGGGGAAGTTGCGCATCGGCATCCGCCCGGCCGCGTCGGGCGGGCCGAGGGCGGTGGCGGGTATGCCGTAGGGGGTGCTCGTTCCTGGGGCGTTGATCCAGGTGAGGGTTTCGGCGGTGCGGTCCGGATGGGCGTGGTTACGTGCCTCGGCTGCGGCGGTCAGACGCAGCAGCCGCCGTGTTCCGGCGATGTCCGGGATGTGCAGGCGGGCGCCGGCGGCGTGCGCTGCCGACGCCATCTCCGCCACGATCGGCTCGGGCGCCGGGCGCCGGGCGGCCGGTGAACGGCATCCGGCTCGTGTGCCGCCGTGTGATGGCCTCGTAGAGGTCAGGGTCCGACGGCTGGTCTTCCTCGCCGAGCGGACCGGTCAGTCGTACGGCGGCCAGCAGTCCGGGTTCGTGTGGATCCGGCAGCAGTTTCACCTCGGGTCGCCAGCCCTGGTGGACGGCGGCGAGCCGAAGGTTGAAGACCGCGGCGCCTACGGACAGATACTGGGCGCGGTGCATCGGGTCGGTCAGTGGCAGGGTTCGCTCCGGCGCCGAGTGGACCTCCAGTACCTGGCGGTGGGGGTCCAGGCGGAAGCGCCAGGGCTGCGTGTTGTGGATCGACGGGGCTGCCACGGCGGCCGTCAGGAGCGACTGCACGGTGGCCGTGTCCGGCAGGACTTGGGTGCGCATGATGGCTTCTCTTCCTTTCTTCGTCGTGGCCGCTGGTCAGGTGGCAGGCAGAGCCGTGGCCAGCAGGACGACTCCGAGTGAGCCGACGAGGGAGACGACCGCCAGGGACCGGGCCAGGTCGGCGCGGCCCTTGGCGTGGGCGATGCCGTGGCCGGCCGCGGCGAGCATCACGACCACGAAGAGGGCGAGTTTGGTGGCCAGGGTGCGGCCGTAGCCGGGTTCGGCGAGGGAAGCCCAGGTGACTCCCCTGTGCCAGGCCATGGCCCAGCCGGTGGCCAGCTGCACGGGCAGGAACACCGCCCCTGTCAGCATTCCGAACCGGCGGCCGGCCGCTGCGGTGAAGCTGGCCTTGGCCTCCGGGGCCAGCAGATGGCGGGCCAGCGGCAGGATCACCAGGGAAAGGGCCAACTGCCCACCGACCCACAGGGCGGCACCGGCCACATGCGCGAACCGCACCAGGGACCACCAGCCGACGGTGTCCACTACTTGCTCACCTCCACCATGCCGTGGGCGCCGGCTTCGGCGTGGCGCATGTCGTGGTCGACGAACGGGTAGTGGCCGGCCTCGGGGAACGTCGTCTCGACGAAACCGCCCTGTGCTGGGGCCAGGTCCAGTACCTGGGCTCCGCCCGGTTGGTTCGGTTTGAGCAGGTAGGCGCCCTCCTTGTACACGGTGTCGAAGACGGTGCCGACGACGTGGAAGGCGATGCCGTCGCTGGGTCCGGCGGCGACCACCCAGAAGCGGGCCCGCTCACCGGGCTTCATCTTCAGGGGCTGCTGGGCGTACTGGTTGGCGATGCCGTTGAACGCCCAGGCGTCCGGGGTGTTCTGACGCATCTTCGTCACCTGGGCTGTGCTGCCGGGCTTGCCGAGGTAGAGCTCGGAGGAGACCAGCACGTATTCGTGGTCCACCTTCGCGAGGCCGGGCGGGTCGATGACGATGGCGCCGTACATGCCGTTGCCCATGTGCTGGAGCATCGGTTTGGTGCTGCAGTGGTACAGCCAGGCTCCGGCCTTCTCGGCGCGGAAGCGGTAGACCAGGCGTTCGCCCGGGTCGAGGGTGCGCATGGGCTGGTCGGGGGCGAGGGAGCCGACGTGGAAGTCGATGCCGTGGCCCATGCCGTGGTCGTCGTTGACGAGGGTGACCTCGAAGACGTCGCCGACCTTGCCGCGCAGGGTGGGGCCGGGTGCAATGCCGCCGAAGGTCCACATCTGCTGCTTCACGCCCGGGGCCACTTCGACCGTGGTGTGGGCGGCGTGCAGCTCGACCCTGTGGACCGTTCCGCCGGGTGCGGGGGCGAGGTCGGCGTCGCGTGACTGCCAGCCGGTGGAGAAGTCGGCGGAGAGGTCCAGGCCGGCGTCGTCGGCGGCGGGCGTGTGCCCGTCGTGTCCGCTGCTGTCCGTCGCCGTGTCGTCCTTCTCGTCTTTCACGACGATGTTCATGGTCATTCCGGCCGCCTTGTGTCCCGGCAGGGTGCACCACGCCTCGCGGTTCTCGGTGACCTGCCCGAGGTCGAGTACACGGGTGTCGCCCTGGGCGAGCATCGGGGTGGCGGGGCCGTCCTCCACCTTGAGGTCGTGGCGCTGGGCATCGGTGTTGGTGACCTTCAGCCGCAGCGCGGTGCCTGCCGCGACCTCGATGCGGGCCGGGCGGATGCGCATGTCCGCCAGCGTGACGGCAACCGTGCGGGTGGTCCCGGAGCCCGCACCCGCCGTCCCGGCAGCGGCCGTCTCGCCAATCGCGCCCCCGCCGCTGTTGGCCACGAGCACGGCCAGAACGGTCAGTACGGCGCCCGCAGCGGTGCCCCACAGGGCCGGGCGCCGTGACACGCCGTCCGCGCCTGCATCCGGCGACAGCCTCCGGCCGCTGTGGACGAGCACGGGCACCGCGAGGGTGAGGAACGCGGCCCCGGCCAGCGCGGCCAGCAGCATGCCGGTCGTGGCGGCCGGTCCGGGCAGCGGGAGTGCCGCCAGTGCGACACCGGTGTTGAGCGCCACCAGTCGCGGCAGCCAGCCCCGTTCGAGCAGCGCCCGTACGGCCGCACGGTCCTTCGGGCCGGTGCTGAGGACGACCGGGAGCAGATAGGTGAGCGCGCCGATCAGGATCTGGGCGACGAAGCCGATGAGCAGCACCGGGAGCAGTGTGTCGATCCCGGTCTGTGCCGCCGCGAGCGGCCGGGCGGCCAGCCATGCGAGGTCCGCCGCCACCGCGATCAGCAGCCAGCAGGTGGCCGCGGCGAGCATCCAGGCCGCCGCCGCGGAGACGGGCCGGTTGCCGCGTACGGTACGGACGAACAGGTTGACGGCGAGGGCCGCTCCGTCCGCGTAGAGGGCGAGGCCCGCCGCGGCCGGCCAGCGCCAGCCGAGGGCCAGCGCGGCGATGGCCACCAGCAGTCCGCTGCCGGTGAGCCACAGCACCCATCGGGACACCTTGGTGGTGCGGTCCTTCATCCGAACGCCCAGCACGGTCGGCCACAGCATGAACAGCGTGCCCAGGACCGGCAGCCCGATCCAGCCGAGCAGCGTGACGTGGATGTGCGCCAAGCGCAGCCCGGCGTACCGGTCGGGGCCTCCAGCGCCGCCGGTGGCCAGCAGCCAGCCGAGGACGGCACCGGCGATCAGAGCCGCTATGGCCGCCTGGTAGTAGGAGACGATCGGCTTGAGCCGCCCGCCGAGCGCGCCCCGCCTCAGGCGGATCAGCATCATCAAGTGCGCGGTGGCCGCGGCCACCAGCAGCGCGGCGGAGATTGCGGTCAGCACGGGCTGGGCGGTCCACACTCCGATGAGCAGCCCGGCCACGGCGAGGTTGGCCGTCGCGAGCCGGGTGGCGCTCCCTCGTGCGTCGGGGATCTTCGCGTGCAGCAGGGCAACGGCGAAGTGCTCGCTCCAGATGAGGATGGCGGTGGTGACGGCACCGAGCAGGAACATGTGCACAGCCAGCCAGCGGGCCACCGGCAGCGAGTCCTGCGCCGCGACCGCCAGCAGGGCCAACGCCAGCCACCCCATGACCAGGACGTGGGCGCGCAGATGCCGGGCCTTCACGCCGGACGCCCTGAACCTGTTCGGGTACTTGCCGGGACCGCTCGCGTCGCCCTTGCCGGGCCCGCTCACGTCGCCGGTCCCGGTGGGCCCACTGGCGATGCTGGTCATGCCACTCCTTGGTGCTTGGTCGAACTCCGGCCCCGGTTCTCGTGGGACGCACTGTGCCGGGGGACCGGCCCGTCCTCCGCGGCGGCGCCGTCGGACAGCAGCGCGGCCAGTTCCCGCTGGTGCGGGAAGGAGCCGGGGACGTAGCCGCACCAGGGCTCCTCGGCGTACGGGTCGCCGGTGACGCCGTACGCCCTGGACCGCGAGCCGCCGCAGACCCGGCGGAACTCGCACGCTCCGCACCGGCCCCCGAGCTGGTCGGGGTCCCGCAGACCGGTGAACAGCTCCGAGGTGCGGTAGATCTCCGTCAGCGGCGTCTCGCGCACGCTGCCGGCACCCAGCGGCAGGAACCCGCTGGGATGCACGGTGCCGGTGTGGGAGATGAAGACGAAGCCGCGGCCCGCGTTGACGTCCAGCGGCGGGCGCCGCACCCGGCGCGCTCCGGCCGCCAGGCCCAGCTCGGCGGCCCGCTCGGTCAACTCCCGGTAGAGCGGGCCGAGTTCGAGTACCGCCACATGGTCGTCGCCGGTGGCGGCGAGGATTTGGCGTTGCAGGGCGACGCGGCGGAATTGGTGGGCCTCGGTGGTCTTCGCCGGCACGGTCAGGCCCACGTCGTAGACGAAGTTGAGGACGTCCTCCACCTCGCCCGCGGTCAACGCGCCCAGGCTGCGGCCACGACCGGTGGGCACCAGGAAGAAGGCGCTCCACAGCATCGCCCCGTGCTCGGCGACCAGACGGACGATGTCCGGGAGGTCATGCAGGTTGTGCCGGGCGACCGTGGTGTTGATCTGCACCTTCATCCCGAGGGCGCGCGCCGCGTCCCAGGCGTCCAGAGTCCACCGGAACACCCCGGGCACCCCGCGGAAGTCGTCGTGCAGCTCTGCGGTGGAGCCGTCCAGGCTCAGCGAGAGCCCCACCGCACCCGCCGCGTGCACCTCGCGCAGCCGCTCCGCAGTGAGCGTCGGCGTACCGGACGGCGACACCGCGACCCGGACGCCGACCTCCTGGCCGTAAGCGATGAGCTCGGTCAGGTCGGGGCGCTGGAACGGGTCGCCTCCGGTGATGACGAACAGGGGGGCGGGCTGCCCGAAGGCGGCCACCTGGTGCAGCAGGTCCTTGGCGGCGGTGGTGTCCAGCTCGCGCGGGTCGCGGTCGGGCACGGCTTCGGCGCGGCAGTGCAGGCAGGCCAGCGGACAGGCCCGCGTGGACTCCCAGATGATGATGAACGGCCGTTCCCCCGCGTTGTGCCGCTGGCGACGGATGGCATGGGTGGCGGTCCTCATCGCGCCGCCCTGCCCAGCGCCCGGGGGCTGTGTCCGGCCGCCCTGGAGTCAGGGCAGACGAGGCGGGCGGCCGGACGGTGACCGGGCCGGACCGTGCGCGGCACCCACCGCGAGCGACAGCGGTGGAATCGGCCTTGAGGGCGGTCGATGTGGTCGTGCACGGGATACCTCCGGAGCGGTCGCCGTCAGCATCCACCGGCGGCGGTGGTCGGCGCGGCGGCCGATGGTCTTCTCGAACAGGGCCGACGGTCCCTGTTCGCGGCAGGTGGACCAGGGCCGGATGGACCGTCGGAAGGGCGACTGGGGATGGCGTGCCTGCCGGCACTCTGGGCATCCCACGCACGCGGGGGTGCAGGTCCCGTCCGTGCGCGCCGCCGTTTGTCAGGGGCGATTCGAAGAGCAGGGTGTCAGGGCGTCAGCGGTGGCCACCAAGGCGACACCCAGGCCGGTCAGTGCGGCGCCCAGGCCCGTGACCAAGGTCGTGAGGTGCCATGCCTGGTGGGCGGACATCAGCGAGGCGCGCAGGGACTGACCCATGAACGCGGTCTGGCGCAGCTCGGCGAGCTTGTCGTCGTCGCCTCCGGCGGCGTGCAGCTCAGCGCTGATCTCGGCATAGGTACGGCCGCCGGTGGCGTGGGCGAGATTGCCCTTGATGAACTCGGCGTAGGCGTGTGCCTCGGGTCCGGTTTCCACACGGCGGCCGGCGTGGGCGGCGAGTTCGGCGGGCAGCCCGCGCTCGGGGAAGGTGATCTTCTGGGCGGCCAGTTCGGCACGGATCTCCTTCCTGCCGCTGCGGCCACGCCACACCATGACCGGCCCTGCCGCTGCCAGGGCTATGCCGACTGTCCCGAGCAGGGTGCCGGCCCGACGGTGCGATCCGTCCATGACGTGTTGTCCTTCTTCCTCGTGTGCTTGTTCCTCGTGTGCTTGCGGGTACGGCGGTGCGTGCGCGTCAGGTGGGCAACGTCTGTGCGCCGCCGTGAAGTCGAGTAACGACGGATCAGCGGTGGCTGAGCCGCAGCCGCCAGGTCTCGGGGCCGCGTTCCAGGTACTCCACCGAGAAGACGCCAGGGCTGCGCTGTTCGATCTGCGCGAGCAGCGGCAGCGGGTCGTGCGGTGCGACGAGCACCATCGCGGTGCCCGCCGGAACGGCGTCCAGGGCGCCGAAGACCGTGGCGTGACGCAGGGCGTGCGGAACCTCCCGCACGTCCAGTTCGGGCTCGGCCGTCTCCTCCGCACCACCGCAGCCGCATACCCCGCCGCAACCGCCGGTCTCCTCGATCTGCCCTTCTCGCATGGCCAGTCCTTCCTCGGTGTCCTGATCTTCTTGAGCGCTGGTGTTGCCCGTGTCGCCCGCGAGCCGGTGATGCATCTCCGCGAGCAGCTCCGCCAGGGAGACCTCCGACGTCATGGCGAGCAGGGGCAGCACGAGGCCGTTCTCCTTGGCCACGTGCTCTTCGAAGAGCACCTGAAGGGCCCGGGCGTCGGCCGCCGCGCCCGCCGGGCTGGGCGCGGAGCGTAGGGCGTCGACGAGCGCGGTGAGGCAGTGGTGTTCGCCGATGAGACTCTCGATGAGCAGGCGGGCCTCGGGCAGGCCGTGGGCGGCGGGGTAGAGCACGGCCTCCTCGGCGGTGGCGTGCGGCAGCAGTGCACGGTCACAGAAGGCCACGAGACCGGCATGGATCTTCTCGGCGGCGCTGGGGTCGCGGTCCACGGCGGTCAGCAGCATCCTCACCCGCCCGGCCAACTCCCCGGCCAAGCGGGCGTGATGCGCCTCAGCGGCTTCGAGGGCCGTGGCGTCTTCGGGGGCCGAGGCGAGGGTGAGCACGCTCATGACGGTGTCTCCAGCAGGTCACGGTCGGCTCAGCCGACCGGTGCGAGTGGGGATGGCATCCCGGGCGTCGACGCCAGGGAAGAGGGATGCCGCGTCCGGCCGCCAGTGGCGGCCGGACGCGTGACCGACCCGGGCGCCACGCGCCGTACGCGCTACACCTGCGGCGGCCAGGGACGGAGGAATTGGCCGCCTGGCAGGCACGGAATGCGGTCGTACAGAGGGGCATCTGCGGTTCGATCACTGCCAAGCATGCAACGCCGGCCGCGCTGACTCCTCGGCCGACCGGACCCCACCACAGGGACCATTGGGCCCTATTACGACCAGCCATATTGGGCCGGAAGGCCAGCCGTCAGGGACCGCCAGCCCCAGGTGGGGGACGCGGTGCGCCGCCTAGCGTTCTCGGCCATGGAGAACGATCAGAACGTACGGCGTGAGGCGCTGCGCGCCGGTGAAAGCTGGCCGCTGGCCGCCCGCAGGCTGCTCACCCGCCGCGAGGTGTCCGCCGACGGACGCGCCGTGTTCGGCACAGGCGACCCGAAGTGGGAGGGCTTCTACAGGGACCGCTGGTCGCACGACAAGGTGGTGCGCTCCACGCACGGGGTGAACTGCACCGGTTCGTGTTCGTGGATGGTGTACGTCAAGGACGGGATCATCACCTGGGAGCACCAGGCCACCGACTACCCGTCGATCGGCGCGGACTGCCCCGAGTACGAGCCGCGCGGCTGCCCGCGCGGGGCGTCGTTCTCCTGGTACACCTACTCGCCCAGCCGGGTCCGCTACCCGTACGTGCGGGGTGCGCTGCTGAAGCTGTGGCGCGAGACCCGGCGACGGCTCGGTGACCCGGTGGCTGCCTGGGCCGAGATCACCGGTGACCCGGCGAAAGCGCGGGCGTACAAGCGGGCCCGCGGCAAGGGCGGGCTGGTGCGCGCCGGCTGGGACGAGGTGAGCGAGCTGGTCGCCGCCGCCCAGGTGCACACCGTCAAGGCGTACGGCCCCGACCGCGTCGCGGGCTTCTCGCCGATCCCGGCGATGTCGATGGCGTCGTTCGCGGCCGGGGCGCGGTTCCACTCGCTGATCGGCGGCACCCTGCTGTCGTTCTACGACTGGTACGCCGACCTGCCGATCGCCTCCCCGCAGGTCTTCGGCGACCAGACGGACGTACCGGAGGCGGCGGACTGGTGGAACGCCGGATATCTGATCATGTGGGGCTCCAACATCCCCGTGACCCGCACGCCGGACGCACACTTCCTCACCGAGACCCGCTACAACGGCACCAAGGTCGTCGCGGTCAGCCCCGACTACGCCGACAACGTCAAGCACGCCGACGAGTGGCTGGCCCCGCACCCCGGCACGGACGGCGCGCTGGCGATGGCCATGGGGCATGTGATCCTGCGCGAGTTCCTGGTCGACCGCGAAGTGCCGTACTTCCAGGACTACATGCGCAAGTTCACCGACGCGCCATTCCTGGTGACCCTGCGCGAGCACGACCACGGTCTTGTCCCCGACGGGTTCCTCACCGCTGCCGATCTCGGCCGTGAAGAAGAACACGCCGAGTCCAAGACGGTTCTCCTGGACCGGGCCACCGGCGATCCGGTGGTCCCGGGCGGCTCGCTCGGCTTCCGGTGGGGGGAGGCCGGGCGAGGCCGCTGGAATCTCGAACTGGGCGATGTCATGCCGGAGTTGAGCCTGCTGGAGCGGGCCGACGAGACCGTCGAGATCGCGCTGCCCCGGTTCGACGAGGGCGGCACCGAGGGCGGTTCGGTCATGGTCCGGGGCGTTCCGGTCCGCCGGATCGGCGGACGGCTCGTCACCACCGTCTTCGACCTGATGCTCGCCCAGTACGGTGTGCGGCGTCCCGGGCTGCCGGGCAGCTGGCCGTCGTCGTACAAGGACGCTTCCGAGCCGTACACCCCGGCCTGGCAGGAAACCATCACCTCCGTGCCCGCCGAGCAGGCCGCCCGCATCGCCCGCGAGTTCGCCCGCAACGCCGAGCGCACCAACGGCCGGTCCATGATCGCCCTCGGCGCCGGCACCAACCACTGGTTCCACTCCGACACCATCTACCGCGCCTTCCTGGCGCTGACCACCATGACCGGCTGCCAGGGCGTCAACGGCGGCGGCTGGGCGCACTACGTCGGCCAGGAGAAGGTCCGCCCGGTCACCGGACAGCAGCACCTGTCGTTCGCCTTCGACTGGCAGCGGCCCACCCGGCACATGGCGGGCACCTCCTACTGGTACCTGAACTCCGACCAGTGGCGCTACGAGGCGTTCGGGCCCGACGAGCTCGCCTCCCCGCTGGGGAAGGGACGGTTCCAGGGCAAGGGGTTCGCCGACTGCCTGGCGCAGGCCGTGCGGCTGGGCTGGACACCGGGACACCCGGGCTTCAACCGCAACCCGCTGGACCTGACGGACGAGGCGAAGGCTCAAGGGCGTGAGGTCGCCGAGCACATCGTCGACGAGCTGAAGTCCGGGCGGCTGCGGTTCGCCGCCGAGGACCCCGACGACCCGGCCAACTTCCCCCGCGTACTGACCGTGTGGCGAGCCAACCTGCTCGGCTCCTCCGGCAAGGGCAACGAGTACTTCCTGCGCCACCTGCTGGGCACGGACGCGGCCGTCCGCTCCGAGGAGACCCCGCCCGAGGGACGCCCGAAGGACGTGGTGTGGCGGGAGGAGGCCCCCGAGGGCAAGCTCGACCTGCTCGTCACCATGGACTTCCGGATGACCTCCACCGGCCTGCTCGCCGACGTCGTCCTCCCCGCCGCCACCTGGTACGAGAAGGACGACCTGTCCAGCACGGACATGCACCCCTTCGTGCACGCCTTCACCCCGGCCATCGCCCCGCCCTGGCAGGCCCGCACCGACTACGACACCTTCCTGACCATCGCCGACAAGTTCAGCGAACTCGCCGCCGAGCACCTCGGCACCCGCACCGACGTCCTCGCCGTACCGCTGCTGCACGACACCCCCGACGAACTCGCCCAGCCGGGGGGCGTCGTACGGGACTGGAAGACGGGCGAGTGCGAGCCGATCCCGGGCCGCACCATGCCGAAGCTCGTCGTCATCGAGCGGGACTACGCCGCGATCGCGCAGAAGATGCGCGCGGTCGGTCCGCTGCTGGACACATTGGGCACGACCACCAAGGGTGTCACCGTCCACCCGAACCAGGAGATCGAGGAACTGCAGAGCCGCAACGGGACCGTACGAGAAGGGATCGCCGCCGGCCGGCCTTCGCTGGCCACCGCGAGCGACATGTGCGAGGCGATTCTCGCCCTGTCCGGCACCACCAACGGGCGTCTGGCCACGGAGGGGTTCCGGGTGCTGGAAAGCCGGACCGGCAGCGAGGGCCTGGTGGAACTGGCCTCCGAGCGCGAGGCGGAGCGGATCACGTTCGCCGACACGCGCACCCAGCCCCGTTCGGTGATGACGTCGTACGAGTGGTCGGGCAGCGAGACCGGTGGCCGCCGCTACTCGCCGTTCGTGATCAACGTCGAGCACCGCAAGCCCTGGCACACCCTCACCGGCCGCCAGCACTTCTTCGTCCAGCACGACTGGATCGCCGAACTCGGCGAGCAACTACCCGTCTACCGGCCTCCGTTGAACACGCCCAAGCACTACGGCGATGAGCAGCTGCGCGAGAACGGCCGGGCGGAGGTCACGGTCCGCTATCTGACCCCGCACTCCAAGTGGTCCATCCACTCCAACTACCAGGACAACAAGTACATGCTCGACCTGTCCCGCGGCGGCCCCGTGATCTGGATGTCCACCGCCGACGCCGAGAAGATCAGTGTCAAGGACAACGAGTGGATCGAGGCCTACAACCGCAACGGCGTCGTCGCCGCCCGCGCCGTGGTCACCCACCGCATGCCCGAGGGCACCGTGTACATGTACCACGCCCAGGACCGCAACGTGAACGTGCCGAAAACCGAGGTCAGCGGCAAGCGCGGCGGCATCCACAACTCCCTCACCCGGCTGCTGCTCAAGCCCACCCACCTCGCGGGCGGCTACGCCCAGTTCACCTACGCCTTCAACTACTACGGCCCGACCGGCAACCAGCGCGACGAGGTCACCGTGATTCGCCGTCGCTCGCAGGATGTGGAGTACTGACATGCGCGTCATGGCTCAGATCGCCATGGTGATGAACCTCGACAAGTGCATCGGCTGCCACACCTGCTCGGTCACCTGCAAGCAGACGTGGACCAACCGCACCGGCGTCGAGTACGCCTGGTTCAACAACGTCGAGACCAAGCCGGGAGTCGGCTACCCCCGCCGCTACGAGGACCAGGAGCAGTGGAAGGGCGGCTGGATGCTCGACAAGCGCGGACGGCTGGTGCTGCGCTCCGGTGGCCGGATCAAGCGGCTCCTGTCCCTGTTCTCCAACCCCGACCTGCCGTCCATCGAGGACTACTACGAGCCGGTCACCTACGACTACGACAACCTGGTCAGCGCCCCGGCCGGCAAGGACATCCCGGTCGCCCGCCCCCGCTCCGTCCTCACCGGAAAGCCCACCGCCATCACCTGGGGCGCCAACTGGGAGGACGGCCTCGGCGGCGCACCCGAGAACGCCGGCGGCGACCCCAACCTGACCGGGGAATGGGCCGAGAAGGTCAAGTTCGAGTTCGAGCAGACCTTCCTCTTCCACCTGCCCCGCCTGTGCGAACACTGCCTCAACCCGGCCTGCGTCTCCGCCTGCCCGTCCGGCGCCATGTACAAGCGGGTCGAGGACGGCATCGTCCTCGTCGACCAGGACCGCTGCCGTGGCTGGCGTATGTGCGTGACGGCATGCCCGTACAAGAAGGTGTACGTCAACCACGCCACCGGCAAGGCCGAGAAGTGCACCTTCTGCTTCCCGCGCATCGAGGCCGGGCAGCCCACCGTCTGCTCCGAGACCTGCGTCGGCCGCCTGCGCTACCTCGGCCTGCTCCTCTACGACGCCGACCGCGTCGGCGAGGCCGCCGCCACCCCCGACCAGCACGACCTGCTGGACGCCCAGCGCGGCGTCTTCCTCGACCCGTACGACCCCGACGTCATCGCGGCCGCACGGGAGTCGGGCATCCCCGAGGACTGGCTGGACGCGGCCCGCCGCTCCCCCGTGTACGACCTGGTCATGCGCTACAAGGTCGCGCTGCCGCTGCACCCGGAGTACCGGACCCTGCCCATGGTCTGGTACGTGCCCCCGCTCTCCCCCGTCCTCGACGCCGTCGACGCGGCGGGCGGCAACCAGGACGACCCCGACCACGTCTTCGCCGCCGTCACCCGGCTGCGCATCCCGCTGGAGTACCTGGCGGAACTCTTCACGGCCGGAGACACCGACGTCGTCGCCGGCGTGCTCATGAAGCTCACTGCCCTGCGCTCGTACATGCGCGAACGCACCCTCGGTGAGGACGGCGACGAGGCCACGCTCAAGGCGGTGGGTCTCACCGCACGTGAGGCGGAAGACCTGCACCGCCTCCTCGCCGTCGCCAAGTACGCCGACCGGTACGTCGTCCCCGCCGCGCACAAGGAGGACGCCGCCGCGCTCACCGCGATGGAGAACCGCTGCCCGGTCGAGTCGTCCGGCGACCCGGCCGAGGCCGGTGGCCGACGCGTGATGCTCGGCATCCCCACCCTGCGCCGCCACACCACCGGAGGCCACTCGTGAGCCCGCTGCCCGCCACCATCCCCGCCCTCGTCCGCACCCGCGTCCGGGCGGCCGTACGCCGCCCGGCCCGGCTCAGCCCCGAAGAGGCCCAGACCCGCACCCTGCTGCTGCGGCTGTGCTCGCTGCTGCTGCAGTACCCGGACGCCGAACTCACCACCGCGCGACCGGTGCTGACGGCCACCGCCGAAGCGCTGCCGCCCTCGCCCGCCGCCGAACACCTGGCCGCCTTCACCACCTGGTTCGCCGGCCAGGACCCGGAGGCGCTGGAGCGGCACTACGTCGAGATGTTCGACCTGCGCCGCAAGAGCAGCCTCTACCTCACCTACTACCTGCACGGCGACACCCGCCGCCGGGGCATGGCCCTGCTCACCCTGAACCAGCGCTATCGGGCCGCAGGCTGGGACACCGACGGCGGTGAGCTGCCCGACCACCTGCCGGTCGTGCTGGAGTTCGCCGCCCTGGCGGGTCCGGGCGGCGGCGAGGCGCCGCTGCGCCAGCACCGGCGCGGGCTGGAGCTGATCCACCGCGCGCTGACCGACTCGGACTCCCCCTACCGGCACGTCCTGGCCGCGCTGCTCACCCTCCTGCCGCCGCCCACCGAGGCGGACCGCGCGGCGGTGGCCCAGCTGGTCGCCGAGGGCCCGCCGAACGAGGAGGTCGGCCTCGATCCCTACGGGACGTACGGAGACGGGGAGTTCGCACCTCCGGGCACCTTCGTGCCGCCCGTACAGGCCCCGCCGACCCGAGTCCCGCCCACCCCGACCAGCCGTACGGAAGGCCCCCGATGAACGTCGCGCTCTCCCCCGTGGCCGCCGCTTCGGCGAGCGGCGCCGACCTTCTCCTGTGGGTCGCCGTCCCCTACATCTGCCTCGCCGTGTTCGTGGTCGGGCACGTCTGGCGCTACCGCCAGGACCAGTTCGGCTGGACCTCCCGCACCACCCAGCTCCTCGAACACCGCTGGCTGCGTTGGGGCAGCCCCCTGTTCCACCTGGGCGCCTTCATGGTGATCGCCGGCCATGTCGTGGGGCTCGCCATTCCCGACGCGTGGACCGAGGCCGTCGGCATCACCGAGCACGCCTACCACACCACAGCCGTATGGGCGGGATCGGTCGCGGGCGTCGCCATGGTCGCCGGGCTCGGCATGCTGTGCGCCCGCCGGCTGCTCACCCGCCAGATCCGCCTCGGCACCGACCGCAGCGACAAACTCCTCTTCCCCCTGCTCTCCGCCACCGTCCTGCTCGGCATCACCGCCACCGCCGCCCACAACGTCTTCGGCGCCGGCTACGACTACCGCTCCACCGTCTCCGTATGGTTCCGCGGCCTGTTCGTCCTCCAGCCCCAGCCCGAAGCGATCGCCGGAGCCCCGCTGCTGTTCCAGTTGCACGCCCTGACGGCCTTCCTGCTCTTCGCCGCCTGGCCGTTCACCCGGCTGGTCCACGTGTGGAGCGCCCCGATCGGATACCTGGCCCGCCCCTACCTGGTCTACCGGCGGCGAGCCACACCGACGGCAGCCCCGAAGACCGCGGGCCGGACCCGGTCGGCCTCCGGCTCCCGGCGAGCGGCGTGAGTCACGGACCCGCGCTCGCACCGGCCGCCACGCCCACCCGGCACCGGCACACGGTGGGCGCGAGCCGCCGCACGGGATGGGTGATGGTCCTCACCGGGATCATCGGCTGGCTCGCCTCCTTCCAGCTCACCGTGGACGACTGGCGGCTCCTCAAGGACCCGGCCTACCAACCGCCCTGCAACATCAGCCCCGTCGTGAGCTGCGGCAGCGTCATGTCCAGCCCGCAGGGCAGCCTGCTCGGCTTCCCCAACATGCTGCTCGGCCTGGGCGCCTTCGCCGCCGTGACCGCCCTGGGCATCGCCGTGCTCTCCGGGGCGCGCCTGCACCGTCGGCTGTGGCTCGCGCTGGACGCCGGGGCGCTGGTGGGGGTGGCGTTCGCACACTGGCTGATCGGGGAGTCGCTCTACGAGCTCAACAAGCTCTGCCCCTACTGCGCTGCCGTCTGGATCGTGACCATCGCCCTGTTCTGGTACGTCACCGTGCACTGCATGGAACGGGGCATCGTCCCCGTGCCCCGAGGCGTGCTGTATATCGTCCGCGACACGCACTGGATGCTCCTCGGCGCCTGGTACGGGGTGATCGTGCTGCTCGTCCTCACCCGTTTCTGGCCGTACTGGAGCAGCCTTCTGTAACCGGCCAACGCCCTCCGCACGCCGCACAACCCGCTGACAGGTCACCCGGACGAAAGATATGACGATCATGGACGACGTACTGAAGGAATGGACGGCCGCCCTCAAGGCCGAGCTGGGCATCGAGCTCGAAGTCGACCGGACGCTGCTCCTCGCCCTCGCGGGCGAGGCCGCTCACGGCGTCGCCCGACCGGCCGCCCCGCTGACGACCTTCTTGGTCGGGTACGCGGCGGGGCAGGCGGGCGGCGGTCCGGACGCGGTGGCCGCCGCAGCTGGGCGTGCCGGAGAACTCGCCGCCCGGTGGGCGAATGAGGCCAGCCCTGGCCCCGCCTCCGGGGCCGCATGACCAGCCCCCACCGTCAGGCACGATCACCGGGCGGATGGGCAAGTCGCACTAGGTTCTGACATACGGGACGCCCTTGGCGTCGAGCAGTGCCCCCACTCGGGCGACATGCCTGCGGTGGACCGCGCACATCAGCAGTTCCTGGGCCCGAGAGCCGGCCACGTAGAGGACGCGCCGGGCCTCGGTGTCATGACCGCCTTCCCAGTCGTCGAGGACTGTCCACTCCGTGATGCGATCTACGCGTAGCTTCTCCGGCAGGACGAGCACCACGCCGGGGAACTCCATGCCTTTGACGCCGTGCACGGTGGAGAAGCGGATCATTGGGCTGTTGCCGAAGCTGGCGACGCTTGTCCAAGCCCCATCCGACGGAGCCTTGAACAGCTTGCCGAGGTCGCTGGAACTGGGAGGTGCCACGTCGCCCCAGTCCGCGGTCTTCATGAAGTCGCGAACCTCGACGGCGAACTTCTGTTTGGCCCGGCCCTCGGCATCGAGACTGATCGCCATCCGGACCGCAAACGCCTCCAGCCAGCGCTGCTCGACCCCTGCTTGCTCGCACAACGCATCGAAGCTGTGGTGCTCCGTCCTCTGGTTCACTGTGAAGGCTGCCAGAACAGCGCGCTGTACCTGATCCACTGCTTTCCGACGAGTCTTCGGATCGGTCTCCCGCGACCTGAGCTTCAGCCCGGCGCTGGCGATGGCGAGGACTCGGCTGCTTCCCACGCTTTCGGGGCTCACCACGCCGGCCGCCTTCATACCGTGGACCTCGGCGTGCGACAGGAGCATCAAATCGTCTGCGGTCAGCTTGTACTGTTCAGCAACGTCCAGAGCAGCGGGCACGATCTGGTCGAGAGACGAGAACTCGATCAAGTGCACCGGAGTTTGAACGATGGAGTTGTCGCCCCGAGCTGTCTCGACGAACTGCCCGGACCTCAACGCACTGTTGAACGCACAAATGGCTGGCGAGCTGCGCCAGTTATCTCTCAGCTCCAGCGGGCCGGGCAGGCTGGTGGCGAACTCCTGAACGGCGGCAGGTGTGGCGCTCCGGAACTCGTAGATCGACTGGTCGATGTCGCCGACCATCACAACGTGCACTCCGCAGTCGCGGAGAAACTCCAGGATGCGCAACTCCTCGCGACCGCAGTCCTGCGCCTCGTCGACAATCACCTCAGCGAAGCGTGACCGCAACAGCGGAGCGAGGATGGCCCGCCCCTCGGAGCTGCCGATCCAGAATTCAGCCAGCACGCGTGCGGCTGCACAACTGACCGTACCTGCACGGAGAAGGCGCCCAAAGATATAGGCCGCATTGGCCTCCGCCTCTTGCTTACGCTCCGCAAGCATCCTGTGAGCATCCGCATCGCCGAATTCTCGCGGCACTCGGCACAGATTGAGGTGAGCCCGACCATCTGAGTCAAAGTCGAACCAGTTGAACTCGAGGTCTTTCGTTCTCCCGATGTCGCGAAGGCGGAAGCTCGTGCTGGGTACGTCCCGCCAAGACTGCACATAGTTTGGCTCCTGCTGGTAGGCCTTGGCGTACAGCGGAGTCACGATGAAGCGGTGAATGAAGGTACCGGAAGTTCTTTATCCCTAGCTTGGACAAGTACGTGCCGGCTTCCGGCTGTTCCTGGCTCTGACTCTGGCTCTGGCTCTGGCCCACCGACACGTCCCCGTAAATTCACGCCTGCCGCTTTACGTAAAAGCGAACATCTACACCATGCATCGCATAGGCCAACACTTGCGCACTTTGGCACGCGATCCTCAAGACATGTAAGTAAACTAGCTGGTAACACAGGGTGTTCTTCGCCACGTTGAGTGGCGGGAGCCTCGTTGCATCCCGAGTCCGGGCCCAACTGCGCGCTTAAGGCCTGAGTGTTGGGCCTGTCCACGAGGGGGGCTCGCGCCAGTTCAGCTGTCGAACCTTCGCGTCAGCCGAGCAACTCGCCCTGAACAACGGCCCCACTGAGTTCGGAGGTTGGCTGCGCCTGACCACCCCGCGCTCGACTCCGCCGAACTGATGGTCCTTTAGAGCTCGTACCACGGTCATGACGCAGGCTTGCTGAGGCGCCGCCAGCAGATGAGGTCGCAGGCCAGGGATACGAATGCGTCGTGGAGTTCGGTGCGGCGTTCCCATTGGCCGAAGCACAGCCCAGTGGCCACGTCGGCGTAGTCAGGGGGACGCTCCGTGGCTGCCGTATCAATCGCTGGGGTCCAGGACGGTCCGGGACGCTCGTTGGTCGGCCGGTTTCACCGTTGAGGCGATGTTCCGGACTCCCAGCAGACCGGGCTGGCGTCGCCGCAGTTGGCGCTCCAGACGCTGATGCAGCGTGAACCAGGAAGCAGGGCAGCCGCGGCAAGCGCCGCCGAGGCGGACGGTGACGACGCCGTCGCGTACGCCGACGAGGTCGATCGTGCCGCCATGGGACCGGGCGAAGTCACCCACCTGTCCGGCGAGGACCTCTCGTGCCGCGCCGTACAGCAGCCTGTCGTCATGCCGGTGGTCCTGACCGGCGGCCGGGGTCCATCCCGCATGGTCGTCGAGGGCGGCATGCAGCGCGGTGCGGACCCGGGCGCCCTCCTCTCGCCAGGTGCGGTCCACGCCGAGACAGGTGACGACGGCCGTGGATTCCAACGTGATCCGGGCGAGGGTGCCGTCGGCCAGCAGGGCAGCAAGAGGTGCGGGCACCTCGGCGAATGGGCCGGTGGTGGTGAGGGTTCCAGCGGGGACGATCCAGCGCAGCCGATCAGGTCGGCCGGGGACTTGTTGGGGGTATATGGGGATCATCAGGTCGGCTCACCCGCCCAGCAGGACGGTGGCCGTTCGGGCCAGGTAGGCCATCAGCCAGGCCAGGACCGTCAGGTAGGTGAAGGCGATCGTCGGCCATCTCCAGGTGCCGGTCTCGCGGCGCAGGACCGCCACCGTGGCCATGCACTGCAGCGCGTACACGAAGTAGACCAGCAGTGCGGCGATGGTGGGCGCCGTGAACACCGGCTCGCCGGCGCGCGGCCCGTCAGGGTAGGTCATGTTCCCCAGCGCCTGCGCCGGCTGTTCGGGGTCCTCGGCGGCGGCGACCTGTCCGAGGCTGGCGACGAAGGTCTCCCGGGCGGCCTGGGCGGACAGAACGCCGACGTTGATACGCCAGTCGAAGCCCTGCGGGTCGAAGACGGGGGCGACAAGGCGGCCCAGGTCGGCGGCGTAGCTGTGGTCGACGGTGTAGGCGGACACGGCGACGGAGTCGGTGGTGTCGATGCCGGCCGCGCGCAGCTGCGCGTCCGTGTGCAGTGGCAGGTTCAGCAGCAGCCACAGCACGACGCTGGTGGCGACGATGACGGTCGTGCACTTGTGCAGGAAGGCGCGCGCGGAGGACCACATCGCCACCAGCACCGCGCGCGGGGCGGGCAGCCGGTAGGGCGGCAGCTCCATGGAGAACGGCATCGCCTGGCCGCGGCGGTCCCCGATCGTCTTGAACACCCAGGCGGCCAGCATCGCCGAGACCGCGCCCAGCAGATACAGGCCGAACATGACCAGGCCCTGCGCGCCGAACGGACCGACCGTGACAGAGGGGTCGACCAGCAGGCCGATGAGCAGAACGTAGACCGGCAGCCGCGCCGAGCAGGTCATCAGCGGGGCGGCCATCATCGTGGCCAGGCGGTCCCGGGCCGAGGGCAGGGTGCGGGTGGCCATGATGCCGGGGATCGCGCAGGCAAACGACGACAGCAGCGCCACGAAGGCCCGGCCCTCCAGACCGAAGCGGGCCATCACCCGATCCATCAGGAAGGCCGCTCGCGCCATGTATCCCACGCCCTCCAGCAGGGCCAGGAGCAGGAACAGCAGCACGATCTGCGGGACGAACACCAGCACGCCGCCGACACCGCCGATGAGGGCATCGCCCAGCAAACCGGACAGCCACGGACTGCCGACCTGGGCGTCCACCTGGACCGACAACCACGCGAACAGCGACTCCACCCCGTCCTGCAACGGGGCTGCCAGGGTGAAGACGGTCTGGAAGAACAGCATCATCACCGCGAAGAAGACCGCTGTCCCCCACAGCGGATGCAGCAGCACCGCATCGATGCGCTGGGTGATCCGGTGGCGCTCCGGGGCCGGTAGCCGGCGAAGGCGAGGACCGACTCCGCCCAGGCGTCCCGCTCGCCCGGCTCGGTGGGCGGTGCCAAGGCCGGAGTGGGCCAGGCGCGCCACGTGGTGAGCTGCTCGCGCAACTGCCCGATGCCCAGCCCACGGTGGCCGACCACGGGCAACACCGGCACGCCGAGCGCCTGCCTCAACGCGTCGACGTCCAGGTGGCCCTGACGGCGGGACAGTTCGTCGGTGAAGGTCACCACGACACAGGTCGGCAGCCCGCGGGCCAGGACCTGGGCGACGAACCCGAGGGAGCGCCGCAGCGTGGTGGCGTCCGCCACGACCAGCAGCGCGTCAGGCCGGTCGGCGCCCTCGAGTCGTCCGTCCAGCACGTCGACCGTGATCTGCTCGTCGGGGCTGATCGGCTCCAGGCCGTAGGTGCCCGGCAGGTCCTCGACCAAGTGCCGGTGGTGGCCTGTCCGGGTGGTCCCGACGTAGCGGGACACGGTCACCCCGGGGTAGTTGCCGGTCTTGGCATGCAGGCCTGTGAGGCCGTTGAAGACGCTGGTCTTGCCCGAGTTGGGGGCGCCGACCAGGGCGATCCGTGGCGCCTCGGTCAGGGTGGCGTCCGCGCCGCCCTCGTCGTGGCAGCTCACGCTCACCGCTCCGCCTCGGTCACGTGCACGCGCTCCGCCTGCGCGCGGCGCAGGCACACCTCGTAGTCGCTGACCCGGTAGAGGACGGGTTCACGCAAGGGCGCCCGGCGTACCACCTCCACGACCGCTCCAGGGGTGAAGCCGAGGTCGTGCAACCGGCGGGCGACAGTGGGCTCCCCTTCAGCGACGACGCCTAGCACGGCGGCTCGGGCACCGGGTGCCAGATCCGCCAGAGAGAGCGGTACGGCATCGATGACGGTGGTCCCCCGGCCGCCTGCTTCCTCGAACACCCCATCAGTGCCACTCATGTGCGTCTCCACCACATCGTGCCGGGCAGATCCGCCCAGCAAAAGATCACCAACATGGTGAAGTTAGCCTTACCTGTGTGCGGGAGACCTGGGGCTTGTGGCCCTCAGGCATGGGCCCCTTGGCCCCATCAACCCGGACCACGCGGACCACGCGGACCACGCGGACCACAACAGCGAGCCGACTCTCAAACGGGCAGGCGCACGTCAGGTTGCGGTACGCGACGGGATACAGAACGATCTCGGCGGCGCCGAGTTGGGGCAGCAGAAGGCTGTTGCAGCAGGCGACCAGCCCGAAGCGGGGCTTCTGGGCGGCGGCCGGGCCGCGACGCACAGCGCCTCGTCGCAGCGGCCAAGGGCAGACTTGCCGCAGGCGGGCACAGCACTCCGCATCGGCGCCCAGCGTGTCGGGGCGCGTCCGGCCGCCCCGCCCGGGACGGGTGTGGCGGCCGGACGGTGACCGAGCGGGGAGGGACACCGCTTCCAACTGCGGCCTCTGGATAGGAGAACGCGCAGCCAGCAGTTGGAGGCGGCGGTCCGTGGCCCTCTTCCCGTTCGGTTCCGGGAGGCAGCATCGCTTGACGAGGCAAGGGGGTGCTCGGGCCGAACGGCCCCATTGCCGCGGGCTGTAGGTCCCGTACCGCGAGCGACGATCGGGACCGTCCGGCCCATCCACACCAGGCGCTTCGGACCGGGCGCCGCATCGGGACCGGGCCGTAGCGTTCCCTGACATGGACAACGGCACGACCGCGGTGGCTTCGGAACCCACGACGAGGGGGCACGTCGACTCGTCGCACGGCAGGGACTGGCGCGATGTCAATTCCCCGCGCTCCGACACCTGCCCTGTGCCGCAGGTGCGGAGGGCTTCCCCTCCTCTGCCTCTTCGACGTGAGGCTGCACCGGCCCGCGGTGGGCCGCGCGCACCGTTGGCAGGGGCGCCTGTGCAGCCGTCACGGCAGTGACCGACCTCCGTCGGCCCCAGCCCAACACCCCTCCGCCCCGCTGCCGGCGCGGCCCGTCGAGCATGGCGTGCCACCCCGACACCACGCCCACCGGCTCCATGCCGCGCCCGGCCCACAGAAAGACGCGCATGATCCTCGAAGATCTCCGAACGGCCTGCCGCAAGGACCCGGCCCTGCACGGTGTCCATGTGGTCGAAGTCCTGCTGTACCCCGGCCTGTGGGCGATCTGGGCCCACCGGCTCGCCCACAAGCTGTACCGGCTCGGTGTGCCACTGCTGCCCCGTCTGCTGTCCCAGCTCACCCGCGCGCTGACCGGCATCGAGATCCACCCGGGCGCGGTCGTCGGCCGCCGCTGCTTCATCGACCACGGCATGGGCGTGGTGATCGGTGAGACTGCGGTCCTGGGCGACGACGTGATGCTGTATCACCGCGTCACCCTGGGCGGCACCGGCTGGTGGACCGACGCGAAGGCCGCCAAGCGGCATCCCACCATCGGCGACCGGGTGGTCCTAGGCGTCGGCGCCACCGTCCTCGGCCCCGTGCACGTCGGCCACGACGCGATCGTCGGCGCGCACGCCCTGGTTCTGCGCGACGTCCCCGCCCACTCCCACGTCCGGACCGCACATACCGCCTCCGTCACCCATCTTCCTGACACAGCAACGACACCCCACGCCGGGGTCCTCACCCCCTCGGACGAGAAAGAAGGACGACCATGACGGCGACACGCCCCTCGTTCATTCCCTCGATCACGGCGCTGATAGGCCGCACCCCCCTGGTGGCGCTGCGCCGCTACGGCGCGGACCTGCCCGTGCGCCTGGTCGTGAAGCTGGAGTCCGCCAACCCCGGCGGCAGCGTCAAGGACCGCATCGCCCTGGCGATGATCGAGGACGCCGAAACCACCGGCGCGCTCCGGCCCGGGCAGGGCATCGTCGAACCGACCAGCGGCAACACCGGCATCGGCCTGGCCATGGTGGCCGCCGCCAAGGGCTACCCGGTCACGTTCACCATGCCCGAGAGCATGAGCACCGAGCGGCGCGCCCTGCTGCGCGCCTACGGCGCCGAGCTCATCCTGACCCCGGCCGCCGAGGGCATGACCGGCGCGGTCGCCCGCGCCACCGAACTGGCCGAGCGCCACGGCTGGTTCATGCCGCAGCAGTTCCGCAACCCGGCCAACCCCGACGCTCACCGCCGCACCACTGCCCAGGAGATCTGGCAGGACACCGCCGGACAGGTCGACATCCTGGTGGCCGGCGTCGGCACCGGCGGCACCGTCACGGGCGTCGGCCAGGTCCTCAAGGAGAAGAACCCCGACATCACCGTGGTGGCCGTGGAACCGGCGGAGTCGGCCGTCCTGTCCGGCGGCTCCCCCGGCCCGCACCGCATCCAGGGCCTCGGCGCCGGCTTCGTCCCCGATGTCCTCGACACCGAGGTCTACGACACCGTGCAGCGCGTCTCCGCACCCGAGGCCCGTGCCGCGGCCAGGCGCCTGGCACGCACCGAGGGCATCCTCACCGGAGTCTCCGGCGGAGCCGCTCTTCACGCGGCCACCACCGTCGCCCACTACCCACAGCACAAGGGCGCCCTGATCGTCGTCGTCCTGCCCGACAGCGGGGAGCGTTACCTCAGCACGGACCTGTTCCACGACGAATAGCGGCACCACGGAGCCGGAACACAGAGGAAAGCCATGAACCGCACGGTTCACGGGCGCGCCCACTGTCGCCGCCTGGTAGCGGGCTGATCCCGCTTGCTCGTGCAGACGTGCTTCCGGCCTGCTGACGCCGCCTGCCGGGACGGGTCCACTGGCCCCTTCAATCGGGACGTTCGGCCCCCGCAGCCCACCATCACTCCGAGTTAGGTTCACCTAAGTAGTACCGATGCAGGCAGAGAGCGAGGCACGACCATGGCATCGACGGACCATTCGGCCCTGCAGAAGAACATCCCCGTTCCCGGCGACGGACTGGACGCCGCCCGCATGCCCGGCCACTGGCTGCTGGCCCGCCTGGGCAAGCGGGTGCTGCGCCCCGGCGGTGTGGAGCTGACCCGGTGGATGCTGGACGCCCTGGGCGTGGATCCGGAGGACCGGGTGGTGGAGCTGGCCGCCGGCCTGGGAGCCACCGCCCGGCTGACCCTCGCCCGCCGCCCGGCCTCCTACACCGCAGTCGACCGCGACGCCACCGCCGTGGCCGCACTCAGCGCCCTCACCGCCCCGGGCCCGACCCAGGTGCGCGCCGTACGGTCGGACGCCGCGGACACCAGGTTGCCGGAAGGTGACGCCACCGTCGTGTACGGCGAGGCGATGTTGACCATGCAGCCCGAACCCGCCAAGCGGCGCATTGTACGCGAGGCCCGCCGGCTGCTCGACGGCTCCACCGGCCGGTACGCCATCCACGAACTGTGCCTGCTGCCCGACGATCTCGACCCGGCACTCGCCGAGCGGATCACTCATGACCTGCACGAGGCCATCCACGTCGGTGCCCGCCCCCTGACCCCCACCGCCTGGAGTGAGCTGCTCGCCGCCGAGGGCTTCACGGTCACCGCCCACAAGACGGCACCGATGGCACTGCTCGAACCACGCCGGCTCGTCGCCGACGAGGGGCTGGTCCCCGCGCTGCGCATCGCCGGCAGGGCACTGCGCAACCCAACTGCCCTGCGCCGTGTGCTGCACATGCGCCGCGTCTTCCAACGCCACAGCGGCCATCTGGGCGCGATCAGTCTGCTCGCCGTCCCCACACCGTCCCAGCCCTGAGGAGGAACCCCTCATGACCGCCACCGTGATCACCGACCTGGCCGCCGAACTGACCGTGCCCGAGGACGGCACGCTCAGCCGGGTCCTGTACCGCGACGACCGCCTGCGCGTGGTCGGCTTCGCCTTCGCCGCCGGCCAGGAACTGACCGAGCACACCTCCGCCCTGCCCGTCGTCATCCAGGTCGTCCAGGGCCGTCTCGACCTCGTCCTGGGCGAGGAGAAGACGGAGGCAACGCCTGGGAGTTGGATCCACTTGCCCGCGCGGCTACCGCACACCGTGCGCGCCACCGAGCCCAGCGTCATGCTGCTGACCATGCTGCCCGTCCCGGAGTCGTCCGGATCCGGGGTGCCTTCTGCGGCATGACCGACGCCCGGCCGTGCGCGCTGCCCTGATCAGCGCACCAGCGCCGCTGCCACCCTGGGCGGCAGCACGTCGCACAGGTCGGTGACCTGAACGTGGCCGGCGTGCCGCCCGGTGAACTGCGCGACGGAGACGTCCAAGGAGCCGAAGGACTCCTCGAACACGCGGCGCGCGTGCGGGGTGCGGTCCAGCGCCCAGGCCGCCGTCGCCGTGGAGGTACGCAGGAACCGGCCGGGCTCGGGCCCCACGACGAACAGCTCGGCGCGACGGCCCGTGCGGTCGGCCGCAAGCATGACCAGGTCCTTGAACGTCTGCCGCTTGCGCATGGCGTCCGCGCCGCGCCACCGCGCGAGTTTGAACTCCGCCACCCGCCGGTCCGTCTCCAGATCGAACGGCCGGTGCGGGTCGTTGCCGGCGGCAAGCGAAGGACGTACGGCGATCTCCTCCCCGCCCTCCAGGACATGGGGCAGTGCCAGCACGATCCCGGCCGCGTGGATGAGATCGTTCAGCCGGCCGAGGCTCTCGCGCACGGTCAGGGCCGCCACCATCAGTTCAGGACCGATACCCCGGGCGGCGGCCATGTCACCGACCTCCCTGGCGGGTCTGCCCGTCAGGTCCCGCTCCAGTGAGGCGATGGCCGCGGTCAACGGCTCGGCGCCCAGGAAGTCCGCCAACAGCGCCACAGCGTCGCCCAGTTGAGGAGCACCCATGCCATCGCCCGCTTCGTCTGTCATGAACGGCATTGTGCCCTGCGGCGCTTCGGCAGCCAGCCGGGCCCAGCCGACCCCTGTTCGGGCTACTCGGCGAACACGGTGTCGTAGAACCGCGCTGTGATCTCGGTCAGAGCTCCACAAACGGCGGGCAGGGTGGTCCGCACGACCGTGGCCGACTCGGGTGAAAGCATGGATCTCCTCGGCAGCGGAGGTGGGCAAGGAGGACCGAGCTCACGACCGTGGCCGGGGCGCGCCTGTCGCACAGCTTGGCGCATCAGCCTTCACAGTGGCCCTGTCGGCTCAGAACCGGGGCCGGACACCCTGCCGGGCCCGATGGTCGGCCCGGTCGCCGCGTGTCACCAGCCCGGACGCCTCCACCGGCCCAGCTGCATCGGCATGTCGGCCTCGTTTTCGAACGTGTCACCAGCGACCGCAGAGGCAGACACCCCACTTGAAGTTCCGTGCCCGTCGCGCCCCTCGCCTACCGGCCCGTGACGCAGTCAGGTGATCTCGAGAACGTCCCGTACGGGGCGGCGAGGCGTCCCGGGGCCTCGCGGGCCGTAGCCCAGACGCAGCACCATCTGCACCTGCCCGGTGCCCGACGCCGGGTCACGGGCCAGCAGGCGCAGCTCGGGCTCTTCCAGGGCGTGAGAGGTCAGGGAGGTTGCCAGGTCGGCCAGGGTGGCCTCCAGCAGGACGCGTTCCAGTGCCTGCCCGGCGCGCAGCCACTCGGCAGGGCCCTCGCCGCGGGTGCTCAGCAGGGCCAGATGCGGCGTGTGCTCGAAGGCGGTGGTACCACGGTCGGCCACCGGACGCCGTCCGGCGAAGTCCCGTACAGGGGCCTTGCCGTTGCGTTTCCGCGGCCCAAAGGCGTACTCGGGCACGCCGTCGACGGCGGTGTCCGCCTCCGCTCCGAGCCGGGTCCAGCGAACCAGGTCCTCGTTGGCACCGGGGTCCATGAGGTCGCGGCTCTCGGCGTCGTGGACCAGGTCGAGCACGGTCTCGGCATGCCAGGGGCCAGGGAAGAGCAGGGCGGCTCCCTCCTGTGCTGCCGCGTCCTGCAAGGCGGCCCGCACGTCCTCGGGAATGTCCTTCTCCGCGAAGGGATGGCGGCTTGTGTGCCGCTGCCGGATCGCCGGGTGCAGCCGCGCCAGGCCCTCGTCCCGCGCACCGCCGACCGCGTCAGTCAGATGGACGGCGGCAAGCAGCAGTGGGTCGTCAGGCTCGGGCAGCAGAGTCGTCTTCGAGACGAGGTCCGCGTGTGCCGCGGCGACGCGCAGGTTGAGCAGCGCTGCCCCGCAGCCGATGTGCAGTGCCCGGTTGTCGGGATCGGACCGGGGCATGGCCCGCCTGGCGTCGGCATGCAGCAGCACAGAACGCTCGTCGGTCCGGTAGTGGAAGCGCCATGGCTGCGCGTTGTGCATGGACGGGGCCGCGGTGGCTTCGGCCACCAGTGTGGTCACCGTCTTCTCATCGAGTGGTCGCGAAGCCATGACCTCCTCCTCCCACGTCGCCCAGGCGACGCAGATCCGAACCACCGGGTACCCGGAGAGCGGTTGCGGGCACCACTGCGACCGCGGCGGTCGGTCCGCGCACGACGGCCGGATTCCACCCGCCGGAACCGCTTGGTCCCGCGGCCCTCCGCGCTTCCTACGTGCGCCCTACTCCAGACACCATGGGCACGAGGGGACACGCAAGGTCCCCATCGTCCCCCAGATGGGTCCGATCGGCCCTCCTGCATGCGGTCACCTGACGGTCCGAGACGACACTCAGGTCGGTCAGCAAGCCGTCCTTCACCGGCACACGCACGGCGACGCCGTCCAAGGTGCCGGCCAGCTCCGCCAGGAGCAGCCCGACGGCTCGAGCGGCGCCCGTGCTGGTGGGGATGATGCTCACGGTGGCGCTGCGGCCCGGCCAAATGCAGCATGGTCCGCGACGCCAGGGGCTGCCGGAACGGCGCACTGTCAGGACACGGAGTGGGCACCGCTGGGACGCGCAGGGTCTCGGGTGTCAGCGCGGTGACCGGCCGCGTACGTCCGTCCATGTAGGAGAGGAACCGTCTCTTCAACTCGGCCGGCGTCAGCACGGTGTCCTTCAGGCGCGGGTGGATCCTGGGTGCCACGAAGATGTACCTGGTGGGAAGGGTCCTGGTCGTCTCCACAGCCGCCGCGAACGGTTTGATCATCTCCGGCAGCGCGTCGTCGAGCGTCAGGCCATCGGAGTAGTGCTTGCACTGGTAGCAGTGCCACTCACCGTTCAGCCTCTGTTCGCTCATGAAGGCCACTACATCGGCGCCGCGGTCGTTGGTCCCACCGATGATTTCGACGCCGAGATAGCCGAACTCGTCCTTTCGCATGCGGACCCACTCGCAGGTGAACTGCTCCCACTGGTCCGCCTCCCAGTAGAAGACCTGCTGCAGCGGCGTTCGCGTGTCGAACCGGTTGTGCGACACCACCGACGGCGGGAGCACGTACTGCGACACGGCTATGCCCTCTGCGCCCATCCCACCGCCGTCCTGCGGTAGTTCGTCCACCGTTCCTGGAGACTGAGCGGGAGTGAGTCCTGTTGCCAGGTCTCATGCTCAGCCGAACGCCCCGGACGTTGTTGGGCGTTCTGGTTGCCCGCGTTCACTCCGCGTCCGGCGCGCAGGACCTGGACGCGCAGAAGCAGTGGGCCCTGCGCATGCTGCGGGAGGCCGAGGAGGAGCTGCGCGGGCGGCATCCGGAGCTGACGGTCAGCACCGAGCAGATCTCCGACACCGCGGCCGAGGTGCTGCTGGGCCAGGCGGAGAAGGCCGAGATGCTGGTGCTGGGCTCCACCGGTCACGGCGCCATTGCAGGGTTCCTGCTCGGCTCCGTGGGGCAGCAGGTGCTGGCCCGGGCAAACAGTCCGGTGGTCATGGTGCGGGCGAACGCCCGCTCGGCCGCCAAGCACGACGGTGGGCAGGTCGTGGTCGGGCTCGACGACCTGGGCGACCCGGCCGCGCCGCTGCTGGAATTCGCCTTCGACGCGGCCGCCGCTCGCAGGACCGCGCTGCGCGCCGTGCACGCGCCGAGCCTGCCGCCGCTGTACGGACATGGCCCGGTTGTGGGACAGCTGGCCAGCCAGGAAGGCGGCATCACGGGGCAAGCGGAGAAGGCACTGTCCGACGCTCTCAAGCCGTGGCAGGAGAAGTACCCGCAAGTCCCGGTCGCCCACACGGTCGATCTCGCCCGCCCGTCCGGAGTCGTACTGCGGGCCGCCGCGCAGGCCGGACTCGTGGTGGTCGGCCGCCGGGTGCACCGGCCGGCGCTCGGTATGCGCATTGGGCCTGTGGCCCACGCTGTGCTGCACCATGCCGCAGCCCCGGTCGCCGTAGTGCCTCACGACTGAGGGCCGGATTCCGCTCGGCTTGGCCGGGTGGCCCCACCGCCGGGGACGTCCAGTACCTGCCGCCGCAGCGCGGCCCGTTCGACCCTGGAACCGCACCGACCAGACAGACCTGAGGAGCATCACATGAAGGCAGCAGTCGTCCGGTCCTTCGGCGAGCCGCTGGTGATCGAGGAGCGCCCGGACCCGGAGCCCGGATTTGGCCAGGTCCGCATTCGCCTGGAGGCGTCCGGGCTGTGCCACACCGACATCCACGCGGCGCACGGTGACTGGCCGGTCAAGCCCACCCCGCCGTTCGTCCCCGGCCACGAGGGCGTCGGCATCGTCGAGGCGCTCGGCGACGGGGTGACCCTCCCCCAGCCTTCGGCCAGGGGGACCCCCATCGCTGCGCTCGCCGTCGGTCAGCGGGTGGTCGTGCCCTGGCTGGGCTGGGCCTGCGGGCGGTGCGAGCACTGCCTGTCCGGCTGGGAGACACTGTGCGAGCAGCAGCAGAACACCGGCTACAGCGTGGACGGCGGCTACGCCGAGAAGATGCTCGCCCCCGCGGACTTCGCCGCTGTGGTCCCCGACGGCATCGACCCTCATGACGCGGCCCCGCTGACCTGCGCCGGCGTGACGACGTACAAGGCGCTGAAGGTCGCCGGAGTCCGCCCGACCCAGCTGGTGGCGATCTCCGGCGTCGGCGGCCTCGGCCACCTCGCCGTGCAGTACGCGAAGATCGCCGGAGCCACCGTCGCCGCGATCGACGTCACCGACGAGAAGCTCGAACTCGCCCGGGAGCTGGGAGCGGACATCCTCATCGACGCCCGCAAGGAGGATCCGGCCGAGGTCCTCAAGCAGCACGGGGGCGCCCATGCCGCGATCGCGCTGGCTGTCAACGAGCAGGCGTTCGCCTCCGTGTACGGCGGTCTGCGGCGCGGCGGCAAGCTGGTCATGGTCGCCCTGCCCGCCGGCGGAACCATCAGCGTGCCGATCTTCGACACCGTCCTGAACGGCACCTCCGTGATCGGTTCCATCGTGGGTACCCGCCAGGACCTGGACGAGGTGTTCCAGCTCCACGCCGCCGGACGCACCAAGGTGATCTACGAGACCCGGCCGCTGGACACCGTCAACGACTCCATCGCCGAAGTCCTCAACGGGCAGATCAAGGCACGCATCGTCTTCGAGATGTGACCCGTCCACGCCTGGCTGCTGCACCTCGCGCACCGACCGAGGTGCAGCTCCGCGAGTGGCCGAGGCGCACTCTCCCTCTGGGAAGCAGGAAGGAAGAACACCGTCATGGACCGTTACGTGTACGCGTTCACCGAGGGCGGCCGTGACATGGCCGACCTGCTCGGCGGCAAGGGCGCCAACCTGGCCGAGATGACCCGCATGGGCCTGCCCGTCCCGCCCGGCTTCACCGTCACCACCGAAGCCTGCCGCGCCTTCCTGGCCACCGGCACCGAGCCGGACAGCCTGGCCCGTGAGATCTCCGACCATCTGACGGCACTGGAGGAGGCCGCCGGGCGGCGGCTCGGGCAGCCGGACGACCCGCTGCTGCTGTCCGTCCGCTCCGGGGCCCGCTTCTCCATGCCCGGCATGATGGAGACGATCCTCGACATCGGCCTCAACGACGAATCGGTTCTCGGCCTGGCGAAGACCTCCGGGAACGAACGCTTCGCCTGGGACTCCTACCGGCGCCTTCTGCAGATGTTCGGCAGCACCGTCATGGGCGTCGACAGTGCACTGTTCGAGACCGTGATGGCCCGCCTCAAGGAGGCCCGCGGCGCGGTGGACGATCTGGGCCTGGACACGGCCGATCTGGCCGGGCTCGTCGAGGCGTACAAGGAGCTGATCCGTCAGGAGACGGGCGAATATTTCCCGCAGTCCCCCGCCGAGCAACTGCGCCAGGCCGTCCTGGCCGTCTTCGAATCCTGGAACGGCGAACGCGCCCGCCTCTACCGCCGCCGCGAGCACATCCCCGACGACCTGGGCACCGCGGTCAACGTGCAGACCATGGTCTTCGGCAATCTCGGTCCCGAGTCCGGCAGCGGCGTCGCTTTCACCCGCGACCCGGCCACCGGGCGCAGCGGCCTGTACGGCGACTATCTGCCCAACGCCCAGGGCGAGGACGTCGTCGCGGGCATCCGCAACACCGTCCCCCTGGACGAACTGGGCCGCCTGAACCCCGAGGCGTTCGCCCAACTCCGCGACCACATGCGGACGTTGGAGACCCACTACCGGGACCTGTGCGACATCGAGTTCACCATCGAGCGCGGCCGACTGTGGATGCTGCAGACCCGGGTCGGCAAGCGCACCGCCGAAGCCGCGTTCGCCATCGCCGCCGAGCTGGTCGACGAGGGACTCATTACCTCCGACGAGGGTCTGGCCCGCGTCAGTGGCGACGGTCTCGCCCGCCTGATGTTCCCCCGCTTCGACACCTCCGCTGTCGGTGAGGCGCTCGCGCACGGCATCCCGGCCTCGCCGGGTGCCGCCGTGGGCGCTGCGGTGTTCGACTCCGCCGAGGCGGTCCGGCGCGCCGCCGCCGGGGAGAAGGTCGTTCTCGTACGGCAGGAGACCACCCCCGACGACCTGCCCGGCATGGTCGCGGCCCAGGCGGTGCTGACCAGCCGGGGCGGCAAGACCAGCCATGCGGCGGTGGTCGCCCGTGGTATGGGCAAGGTGTGCGTGTGCGGTGCCGAAGAGATCGCCGTCGACCCACAGGAGCGCCGCTTCACCGTGGGCGGCACCACCGTCGAGGAGGGCACAGTCATCTCCGTCGATGGCTCGGAAGGCGCCGTGTACGCCGACGCGGCTCCGCTGGTGGACTCGGCGGTGATGCGGTACTTCGAGACCGGCGAAGCCTCGGCCGGGCTGGTCGAGGCTGTGGACGGCGCCATGCGACAGGCCGACGGCGTACGACGGCTGGGGGTCCGGGCCAACGCGGACACGCCCGAGGACGCGGCCCGCGCCCGCCGGTTCGGAGCTGAGGGCATCGGCCTGTGCCGCACCGAGCACATGTTCCTCGGCGACCGGCGGCAGCTGGTCGAGGCGATGATCCTCGCCCGCACCGATGCCGAACGCGAGCGGTCGCTGAAGGCGCTGTTGCCGCTGCAGCGGCAGGACTTCATCGGCATCCTGGAGGCGATGGACGGCCTGCCGGTCACCATCCGGCTCCTGGACCCGCCGCTGCACGAGTTCCTGCCGGACCGCACCGAACTCGCCGTGCGCCTCGCCGCCGCCGAGGCGCACGGCAGCCCGCCGAGCACGCATGACGCCGAACTGCTCGACGCCGTGAACCGTATGCATGAGGAGAACCCGATGCTCGGCCTGCGCGGCGTACGCCTGGGACTGGTGGCACCGGGCCTGGTCGCCATGCAGGTTCGGGCCATCGCCGAGGCGGTCGTCGAGCGCAAGCGAGCAGGTGGCGACCCGCGGGCGGAGATCATGGTGCCCCTGATCGACACGGTGGAGGAACTGCGACTCGTGCGCGAGGAGGTGGAACAGGTACTGGCCGAGGTCAGCACCCATTCCGGCGTCCCCGTGGAGTGCCCGATCGGCACGATGATCGAACTACCGCGGGCCGCCCTCACCGCGGGCCGGATCGCCGAGGAGGCGCAGTTCTTCTCCTTCGGCACGAACGACCTGACCCAGACCACGTGGGGCTTCTCCCGCGATGACGTCGAGGCGGCATTCTTCTCCGCGTACCTCGACAAGGGCATCTTCAAGGTCTCTCCGTTCGAGACGATCGACCGCGACGGCGTGGGCCGACTGGTCCAGATCGCCGTCGCCGAAGGCCGCGCCGCACGCCCCGGGCTGAAGATCGGCGTCTGCGGCGAGCATGGAGGAGACCCGGACTCGGTGCACTACTTCCACGCCGTGGGGCTCGACTACGTCTCCTGCTCGCCGTTCCGTGTCCCGGTCGCCCGTCTGGAGGCCGGACGGGCCGCACTACCCGGGACCGAGGCCAGCGACAGCCGGTGACACACGAGCCGGGGATGAAGGTCCGGCGTCGGTCCTGTGAGCCGCCGGCCGCCATGTGAGACGACGACGATGTGCGGCGGTGCGCCACCGCACCTATTCGGAGAACAGGCACGATGGAGACAACGTTTCGAGGCGTCGGTGTCAGCCAGGGTGTGGTGATCGGCACGGTACGCCACATGGGGACCGCGGTCCTGCAGCCGCCCGACCGGCGGATCCCGTCCGAGGCCGTGCGGGGTGAACAGGGCCGCGCCCGCCGGGCGGCCGACGTGGTTGCCGCGGATCTCACGGCGCGCGGTGCCCTGCCGGCGGTGAGGCACAAGCGGTCCTTGAGGCCCAGGCCCTGATGGCACAGGACCCCGAACTGATGGCGGAGGTCGAGCGGCGTATCGGCGGGGGCAGCTGCGCCGAGCGCGCGGTCTTCGACGCCTTCGCCGCATACCGAGCGTTGCTGGCAAAGGCTGGCGAGTACCTCGCGGGCCGGGTCGCCGATCTGGACGACGTACGCGACCGCATCATCGCCCGGCTGCTCGGAGTGCCCATGCCGATCCTGCCGGACAGCAAGGAACCCTACGTGCTGCTCGCCCGCGATCTTGCCCCAGCGGACACCGCGCTGCTGGACCCAGCCCTGGTGCTGGGCTTCGTGACCGAGCAGGGCGGGCCGACGAGTCACAGCGCCATCCTCGCCCGCGCCCTGGGTGTACCGGCTGTCGTGGCGTTGCCCGGCGCCACCGGGGTGGCCGAGGGCACCGTCGTCGCGGTGGACGGCAGTACCGGCGAGGTGTTCCTGGAGCCGAATGCCCGCAAGCGGGCGGAGCTTGAGCGTCTGGCCGCCGCCCACGAGGCGGCCCTGGCCTCCGCCTCCGGTCCCGGGGGCACCGCGGACGGACACCGGGTGCCGCTGCTGGCGAACATCGGCGGCCCCGCGGACGTACCGGCCGCCCTCGCGGCGGGCGCCGAGGGCGTCGGCCTGTTCCGCACCGAGTTCCTCTTCCTCGACGACAGCAAGCGGGCGCCGTCCGCGGAACGCCAAGTGGAGGCGTACCGCCAGGTGTTCCAGGCATTTCCCCAGGGCCGAGTGGTGGTGCGGGTGCTGGACGCGGGCGCGGACAAGCCGCTGGACTTCCTGACCCCGGCCGACGAGCCGAACCCGGCACTGGGCGTGCGCGGACTGCGCACGCTGCTCGATCACCCCGATGTACTGCACTCGCAGCTGCGGGCACTGGCCACCGCGGCCGCGGGCCTGCCGGTACAGCTGGAGGTGATGGCGCCGATGGTCGCGGACCGCGCGGACGCCAAGGCTTTCGTCGACGCCTGCCGCCAGGCGGGCCTGCGGGCGAAGACCGGCGCGATGGTCGAGATTCCCTCCGCCGCGTTGCGCGCCCGGTCCATTCTCCAGGAGGTCGGGTTCCTGTCGCTGGGCACCAACGACCTCGCGCAGTACACCTTCGCCGCCGACCGACAGGTGGGCGCGCTCGCCCATCTGCAAGACCCGTGGCAGCCCGCCCTCCTCGACCTCGTCGCCGCTGCCGCCGGCGCCGCGAACGCCGAGGGCAAGAGGTGCGGCGTGTGCGGCGAGGCCGCCGCCGACCCACTGCTCGCCTGCGTCCTCACCGGACTCGGCGTCACCAGCCTGTCCATGGGCGCCGCATCACTGCCGTACGTCCGCGCCGAACTGGCCCGGCACACCCTCGCCCAGTGCCGGCGAGCAGCCGCCGCGGCCCGCGCCACGGACACCGCCGAGGAGGCACGCGCCGCGGCCCGCACCGCCATTTCCGGCACGGACGAACGGGTCCGTGCGGCTGCCGGACGCCGCTGACCGCCCCTCGCGCCCTGTCGCATCCGCCGCCACTCGGAACCGGAACGCACGGAACCGGCCAGCTACAGGCGAGGACACGCCATACCCGGACAAGCAGCACGACACCTTCCAGGCAGCAGCCTGACCACACCAGGCGAGCCACCCCGGTCTACACGCGGCGGCTCACCTCGGTGTTTTCGCGCATACGGCGTGAGTCACAGCTCATCGTGGCGCCACCGTCTCCGACAGCAGCGGGACGCACACGTCGTCCACAGACGAAAGAACTCCGACCGCAGACACGCAGACCAGGCGGTGCTCCGGGGCCGAGGCGACGAAGGCTGCCAATAGCGCCTCCCCGGTGGGAGGCCTGTCCAGTCCAGGAATCAGGCGCTGTGGTGGGCGCCCTGGATGTGGAAGTTGAAGTCGGCATTGCCGAAGGCGCCATACAGGCGCAGCCAGATGGGCAGCAGCATCTCGGCGCCACGGGCAGTGGTGATGTCGCCCAGGTCGATGATGTCGCTGGCCGGCCAGCCGAAGGACACGAGCAGTTCGGTGACGGCCGCCTTGGCCTCGGCGTCATCGCCGGAGACGAACACGGTGTGCGCGCCCGGCACACGCGCCGGGGCCACCATGATCTGGGCGTTCATGGTGTTGAGGGTCTTGACGACCTTCGCGTCGGGGAAGGCACTCTGAATCTGCTCGCCGAGGCTGTCGGTGTTGACCGGGTCCAGCAACGGGGGCATGCCCTGGGAGAAGTCCAGGGGGTTGGCGATGTCGATGACCACTTTGCCGGCCAGGTTCGCGGCACCGGCGGAGTGGAGGGCCTCCAGGCTGCTGAGGCCCGCGGTGGTGTTGACCACCACCTCGCAGTGGGCCGCGGCGTCGGCGAAGGTCTCCAGCCGGGCCTGCGGATGCTCGGCCTGCCACTGCGAGTACGGCGGGTTGCCGTAGCCGTCGGGCTCGGTGCGGGCGAGGGTGGCCTTCGGGTCGCGGGTGCCGATTGGCAGCCTCATGGCCGAGAGAGATGAGTTCGGCGTGCGCACTGGGCGGGTGCCGATCCGCTGCGTGCCAGTCGAGGGAAGCCGGGACGGATGGCCCCCGGAACGACTCCGGACGGCCCTCCCCGCGGTGCTCTCTCAGTGGCCACGCTGGTCATGGGCCCGACTAGCAGCTGTCGCTCTGGGCCCGAAGGAGTTGATCGCCATGACAACCCTGGCCGGAACCCCGGACCGTCCGGTCCGGGTGAACGCGGTGCTGGATGCGCCTCTATCCCGGTGGCTGTGGCTGGTGAAGTGGATCCTGGTCATTCCCCACTACGTGGTTCTGTTCTTCCTGTGGATCGCCTTCACGGTGGTGAGCGTGATCACGTTCTTCAGCATCCTGTTCACCGAGCGCTACCCACGCGCGCTGTTCGACTTCAACCTGGGTGTGCTGCGCTGGAGTTGGCGGGTCGCGTACTACTCGTACGGCGCCCTGGGCACCGACCGGTATCCGCCGTTCAGCCTGGGTGAGGAGCCCGACTACCCGGCGCGGCTGGACATCGCCTACCTCGAGCGCCTCTCCCGCGGCCTGGTGCTGGTGAAGTGGTGGCTGCTGGCCATCCCGCACTACATCGTCGTCGGCTTCTTCCTCGGCGGCTGGCACGTCGGCTGGTGGGACGGCGGGCTCGTCGCCGTCCTGACGGTGATCGCCGCCGTGACCCTGGCCTTCACCGAGAAGTACCCGAAGAGCCTGTTCGACCTGATCCTCGGCCTCAACCGGTGGGTGCTGCGGGTCGCCGCCTACGCCGCCCTGATGACCGACACCTATCCGCCGTTCCGACTCGACATGGGCGGCACCGAACCGAGCGATGCGGAGGACCAGTCGTCATCACCGCGCTGGTGAGGGCGTTCCTGATCGTGCATGGACTGCTCCACCTGGGCGTCTGGACGACGCCGGAGCAGCCCGACAGGCCGGCCCCGTTCGATCGCGGGCACTCGTGGGCCCTGGCCGCCGCCCACGTCTCGCCCGCGCCGGCCAGGGCCGTGGCGCTGGCGCTCGCCTGGTACACAGCCCTCGTGTACGTCGTTGCCGGCGCCGGGGTGCTCGCGGGCAGCGGCTGGTGGCCCACCGCAGCTCTCGTGGCCGCCGCCGGCGGGCTTGCCCTCAAGGCGATCTGGTTCGACCCGTGGCTCAGCGTCGGCGTGCTGCTCGACGTGGGCGTCATCGTGGCCGTGGCCTGCACTTGGCCCGCCTCCGTCTACTGAGGACGAGCAGGCCCTTCGATTCACCCTGTGACGACTCGTACGGCCAGCGACTCCCAGCCCTGCCTCGCCCAAAGCGTCCTGGGGAGAAGCTCTCAGCGCAGCAGCAGCCCAGAACCTCGGCCGGATCACCCCGGCCGGGGCTCTTCCGTCGGGCTTGTGCATCTCGCTCAACCGTGACAGGCACTCGTTCACAGCGCCCGCAGCCCGTGCTCCCGGAACTGCTCGCGCACCCGCTCCGTCAGCTCCGGGTCCGGGGTGGGCGTGTCGCGTAGGGGGAAGAGGATGCCCAGTGAGTCGTACTTGTGGGCGCCGAGCTTGTGGAACGGCAGGACGTCCACCCGGTCGACGTTGGACAGGCCGGCGAGGAACACGCCGAGGCTGTCGATGGCTGCCGGGTCGTCGGTCCAGCCGGGCACGAGCACGTAGCGGATCCACACCGGGACGCCGAGCCGGTCCAGGCGGGTGGCGAAGTTGAGCGTCGGGGAGAGTTCGCCTCCGGTCAGCTTCCGGTAGGTGCGAACGTCGAATGACTTGATGTCCAGCAGGACCAGGTCGGTGTCGGCGAGGAGTTCGTCGGTGGCGCGGGCGCCGAGGAAGCCGGAGGTGTCCAGGGCGGTGCGCAGGCCGAGTTCCTTGCAGCGGCGGAAGATCGCGGCCGTGAAGGCGGGCTGCAGCAGGGCCTCGCCGCCGGTGAGCGTCACTCCCCCGCCGGCGGTCGTGATGAAGGCCCGGTACTTTCCGATCTCGGCCATCACCTCGTCGACGGTGGTGTGCTTCCCGTCGCGCATGTGCCAGGTGTCCGGGTTGGCGCAGTACAGGCAGCGCAGTGGGCAGCCGCTGAGGAACAGCACGAACCGGGTCCCGGGACCGTCCACTCCCGTGGACAGGTCCCAGGAGTGGACCCGGCCCGTCACCGGCTCGACCGTGGTGCTCACAGCGATCCGTGGAAGGTGCGGCTGATCACGTCGAGCTGCTGCTCACGGGTCAGGCGGACGAAGTTGACGGCGTAGCCGGAGACCCTGATCGTCAACTCGGGGTATTTCTCCGGGTGTTCCATGGCGTCCTCGAGCGTCGCCCGGTCCAGGACATTGACGTTCATGTGGAAGCCGCCGGAGGCCATGTACGCGTCGAGGATCCCGGCCAAGTTGCCCGCGCGCTCGTCCGGGTCATGGCCCAGGCCCTCGGGCGTGATCGTCGTCGTGAGCGAGATGCCGTCCCGCGCCTGCTCGTACGGCAGCTTGGCCACCGAGAGGGCCGAGGCCGCCACTCCGTGCCGGTCCCGGCCGTTCATCGGGTTGGCCCCCGGTGCGAAGGGCGCCCCGGCACGCCGGCCGTCGGGGGTGTTGCCGGTGTGCTTGCCGTAGACGACGTTCGATGTGATGGTCAGCACCGACTGGGTGTGCTCGGCGTTGCGGTACGTGGGGTGGCGGCGCACCTTCGCCATGAACGACTGGACCAGGTCGGCGGCCAGCGCGTCCGCGCGGTCGTCGTTGTTGCCGTACGCCGGGTACTCGCCCTCGACCTGGTAGTCGACGGCCAGTCCGGTCGCGTCCCGGATGACCTTCACACGGGCGAACTTGACGGCCGAGAGGCTGTCGGCCGCCACCGAGAGTCCGGCGATGCCGCAGGCCATGAAGCGGTGCACGGGGTGGTCGTGCAGGGCCATCTCGATCCGCTCGTAGGCGTACTTGTCGTGCATGTAGTGGATGACGTTGAGCGCGTTGACGTACGTGGCCGCCAGCCAGTCCAGCATGCGGTCGTACGCTGCCGACAGCCCCTCGTACTCCAGGTACTCGCCGGTCAGCGCGGGCGCCTCGGGGGCGATCTGCTCGCCGGTCATCTCGTCCCGGCCGCCGTTGATGGCGTACAGCAGCGCCTTGGCGAGATTGACGCGCGCCCCGAAGAACTGCATCTGCTTCCCCACCGCCATCGCGGAGACGCAGCAGGCGATCGCCGTGTCGTCGCCGGTGCGCGGACGCATCAGGTCATCCGACTCGTACTGGATCGCGCTGGTGTCGATGGAGACCTGCGCGCAGAACTCCTTGAACCCGGAGGGAAGTTGAGGCGACCACAGCACCGTCAGGTTGGGCTCGGGGGCCGGGCCCAGGTTGTACAGGGTCTGCAGGAACCGGAAGGAGGTACGGGTGACCAGTGGGCGGCCGTCGGTGCCGATGCCGCCGATGGACTCCGTCACCCAGGTCGGATCGCCGGAGAAAAGCGCGTCGTACTCGGGGGTGCGCAGGAACCGTACGATCCGCAGCTTGATCACGAAGTCGTCGATCAGCTCCTGCGCCCGCGTCTCGTCGATCGTCTCGTCCTGCAGGTCGCGCTGGAGGTAGACGTCGAGGAAGGTGGAGGTGCGGCCGAGCGACATCGCGGCGCCGTTTTGCTCCTTCACCGCCGCCAGGAAGCCGAGGTAGAGCCACTGCACGGCCTCGTGAGCCGTCGCGGCGGGGCGGGTGATATCGCAGCCGTACGAGGCCGCCATCTCGACCAGCTCGTCGAGCGCCCGGATCTGCTCGGCCAGTTCCTCACGGTCGCGGATGACGTCCGGGCCGGAGGGCTGCGCGTCCAGCAGGGCCCGCTCGGCCCGCTTGGCCTCGACCAGCCGGGCGGTCCCGTACAGCGCGACGCGCCGGTAGTCGCCGATGATCCGGCCGCGGCCGTAGGCGTCCGGCAGACCCGTGATGATCCCCGCCTTGCGGGCGGCCCGCATCTCGGGAGTGTAGGCGTCGAACACACCGTCGTTGTGGGTCTTGCGGTAGGTCCCGAAGACGCGCGTGACGAAGGGGTCGGCCTGGTAGCCGTACGCCTTCAGCCCGTTCTCCACCATCCGCAGCCCACCGTTGGGCATGATCGCCCGCCGCAGTGGGGCGTCGGTCTGCAGGCCGACGATCAGTTCGCGGTCGCGGTCGATGAAGCCCGGCCGGTGCGAGGTGATGGTGGATGGGGTGCCCGGGTCGACGTCCAGGATTCCCTTGCGCCGCTCCTCGGGGAACAGACGAGCGACCTTGTCCCAGACGGCGAGCGTACGCTCGGTCGGCCTGGCCAGGAACGTCGAATCGCCGTCGTACGGCGTGTAGTTGGCCTGGATGAAGTCGCGCACGTCGACCTGGTCCCGCCAGTGCGTACCGGCGAAGCCCCGCCATGCCTCGGTCGTCGCCCGGGGTCCAGCTGTCACCGTTACCGTCATCGCCGGTCTCTCCCTCACTCCGCACGCAGGATCTCTGCGCTTTCGATGCTCGTCGCTCGTGATGCCTGCGGGGAGGGCCTGTCGGCGTACCTGGGGCGCGCCATCGGTCCCTCGCCTGCCGGGCCGATTGGGCCCGGTCAGGCCGAACCCGGCATTACCTGGCCACCGACGCACGAGCGACCGGGGCACCTGCGCCGACGTGCGGCTGGTCACCGACAGCGTGCGCTTCCGGCGGATCCTTCGCGCCGTCGGCCTGGCAGGTGTCTTCGAGCTGCACCCCAGCCTGGGCACGGCCCTGGCCCGTGCACCGCAGGCCGTGACCGCGCCTGCCGCGGCGGGTTGATGACCAGGCGGATGGGCTAGCGACTCGCCAGCACATCGTCGAGCGCCATGCGCGGGGTGCGCCGTGGGCTCGCAGCGCCTTCGGGGCCGTATCCGAGACGGATGAGCATCTGCACATGATCGGTCCGCCCTGGCGTCGGGCTGAGGGAACTGCGTAGGTCCGGCCATTCCAGTGCCTGGTGCAACAGGGAGGCGCGCAGACCATGTGCCGTGGCGAGGAGCCACACGTGCTGGAGCGCTTGTCCGGCCCGCAGCCAGTCGGTGCGGTGGTCGTGTTCGGTGATCAGCACAGCAACGGTGGGTGTCGCCTCAAACGGTCGGGCGACCAGCCGCTCGGCGTGCCGCTGCGCGGTGAAGTCCCGCAGGGGAAGGTGTTCGCGCGCGTCCTGGGGGCCGAGCGCCTCCCGCGGCATGCCCACGTCGGGACCCGGCTCCCGGTCTCGGTGCACCCAGCGGCTGCTCTCCGTAGCGCGGTCGGTGGCGATGCGGTTACGGCCCTCGGCCTCTGCGGTCAGGCGGAGCAGCCGCTCCGTCTCGACGGCGTCCGGGAACCAGAGCCGCGCGCCTTCCACACGGGCGGCTTCACAGAGTTCGTTGCGCAGATACGGCGGCAGCGGCCGCCCGGAGAACGGGAGGCGGCTGCTGTGCCTGCGCCAGATCGCCTCGTACAGGTCGGCCCGGTGCTCCGTCGGGCGCCGGGCAACGGACCCTGCCAGGCGGACAATGGCGAGCAGTCCGGGGTCCTCCGGGGAGGGCAACAGGCGCCTGACCGGCGACCATCCGGAGTGCGCGATCGCGACCCGGAGATTCAACAGGCACGCCCCCACCGAGAGATGCAGGGCGCGACCGGTCGGGTCCGTGTGCCGCAGGCCGCGTTCAGGGGCGGCGCGCACCTGGAACGTGGCCGACTCGGGATCCAGGCGGAAGCACCATGGCTGGGTGTTGTGGATCGAGGGCGCGGCGACCGCGGCCGACACGCAGGTCTCCGGAAATACGGCGTCCAGGGATGTGCTGTGCAAGATGCCCTCCTCGCGCGTCGGCGTAGGACAGCGGGTGCTGTTCTCCGAGCCTGGGCGCCCGGCCACGGCCTGGTGAGGGGCCGATGGTCCCGCCTCCGGGACCGGTCGGGCCACACCTCACCGCGTGGGCAGCGTACGGGAACGCAGTCGTGACGTCCCGTCCTCCAGTTCCACGCCGGTATGGGCTGAACGGCCCAACGTCAGCTGCGAGTTGGCCCCCCATCGCCCCTCCCGCACTGCCTGGTCGGCCCCTGTCAGGGCTCGCTCCCGACTGTCACCTTCGTGAACGTCACAACGAGGACGGAGGGCAGACCGATGGACCGCAGCAGGCATATGAAGAAGCGGCTCTGGCGATGGCGTAACAACCCGCTCCGACGGCGCCACGACATCCTCGAGGCCTGGATCATGCTGGCCGTGTGGGCGGTCACAGCGGTGGGCAGTACCGTCGCCGGCCTGGTGACGGCCCACGCAGCCGACGAGGTGTTCGCCCGGCAGCGCGCCGAGCGCCATTCCGTGCGCGCTGTCCTCCTCAACGACGTCCCCCGGAACGTCCCGGCGGACGGAGCCACCAGTGACAAGACCTCCGCACGAGTCCGCTGGACAGACCCCGACGGCTCCGCCCACACGGACACGACCCTGGTGGAGACCGGGCTGAACGCCGGATCCAGGATCGTCGTCTGGACGGACGGCCGGGGCGAGATCACCGCCGAACCGCCGAGTCCCACGGAAGCGGCCGTCGAATCCGGCGCCCTGGCCACCGCGGCCGCGCTGGCCTTCGCCGGCCTCGCTTTCGGCGCCGGAACCCTCGCACGGTGGAGGCTCGACCGGCGGCGCATCGACCAGTGGGGCAGGGAGTGGGACCTGGTCGGCCCGCAGTGGGGCCACAAGACCGGGTGATCCACGTCTCGCTGCGGGAAGCGCAGCCAAGCCGTACGAGCACACGGGTGGTTCCGCCTCCGTACCCGCGTCTGCCGTGACCGCGGCGGTCCGAGTCGCGCGACGACGGCTGCCCTGGTGGGATCGTCGAACACGGTGCGCTGCCGACGTGCCTCGGCGGGCGGTTCAACTCCTTCCCGCCGAGCACCGCCATCGGCTGATGCGCTTCGCCCGTGAGGTGTCGTTCCCGCAGGGCACCCACCTTTTCGAGGAAGGCGGCAAGGCGGATCGGTTCTGGATCATCCGCACCGGCAGCGTCGACCTCGACATGCACGTGCCCGGCCGCCGCGCCGCCGTCATCGAGACCCTCCGGCACAACGAACTCATCGGCTGGTCCTGGCTGTTCGCCCCGCACACCTGGCACCTGGGCGCCACGGCGACCAGCCCGGTGCGCGCCGACGAGTTCGACGCCACCGCGGTCCGCTCGATGATCCAGGACGACCCCGCACCCGGCTGTTGGACCTGTATGCCCCCTACGGCAGCGGCAGCCGCCTGTGACCAAGCCGACGGGGCGAAGTGACAGCACCGAAGGAGGCATCATGCACGGCACCCCGCACATCGTCAGCGACGTGATGACCCACACCGTCGCCGCCATCGGCCGTGGCGCCTCCTTCAAGGAGATCGTGCGGATGATGCAGGACTGGAAGGTCAGTGCCCTTCCAGCCCTGGAAGGCGAGGGCCGGGTCGTCGGGGTCGTGTCCGAGGCCGACCTGCTGCCCAAGGAAGAGTTCCGCGACAGCGACCCCGACCGGTACACCCAGCTGCGGCGTCTGTCCGACCTGGCGAAGGCCGGGGCGGTGACCGCCGGGGAGCTGATGACCTCTCCGGCCCTCACCGTCCACGCGGACGCGACGCTCGCGCAGGCCGCGCGGACCATGGCACGCGCCAAGGTCAAGCGGCTGCCCGTGGTCGACGACTTGGGCATGCTGCAGGGCATCGTCAGTCGCGCCGACCTGCTGAAGGTGTTCCTGCGCGACGACGAGGACATCGCGGAGGAAGTACGCCGGGAGGTGGCGTCGTACCTCTTCCCCGCGTCGACGTCAGCCGTACGCGTGGCGGTGTGGGAGGGGGTCGTGACACTCAGCGGCCGTGTCCGGGACACGTCCCTGGTGCCCGTAGCGGCACGGCTGATCCGGGCCGTTGAGGGGGTCGTGGACGTGGAGTTCGACGTCTCCGCGCACGGCCGTTCCTCGGAGACGTCCCCTGCCCCGTCGAGTCACAGCGAGAACGCCTCACCGTCGTGAACCGCCCCGAGTGAACGTTGAACATCGCAGCGAGGACGGCGGCGTTGCGCACGTTACCTTCCAACACGCACCGTCCGTGCGGCGACCGCCGCCGCTCCGCGTTGCTGCCTCAGGAGTTGAGTGCCGCCATGCCGACTGCAGCGCGCAGGGGTCGGCTACTGCACGGTGCACAACCCGTTGCGGCGGAAGGGCGGACTGCCATGGAACAAGTGATTCTTGCCTCCAGCGCCCCATCGGGGCCCAGCCGGACCGCAGTCGATTGGGCCGCGCACGAGGCACGGCTGCGCGGTCTGCCGCTCCGCGTGGTCCACGGCCCACCGCAGTAGGTGAGCGAGGCCAAGGTCGTCGTGTGCGGCCTGCGCCGGGAGGATGTCGCCGACTCCCAAACGGCCGGCTTGCCCCTTCCTGTAAACGTCGAAGCCGCGGCCCGGCCGCTCGTGTTCGTCCCGGACGATCTCTCCGACGCCCGCCGCTCCGAGGGGGTCACGCTCGGCGTGGACGCCCGTAACCCCGCGGCCGCCGCGATCGACTTCGCCTTCGACAGCGCCCGGATACGAAGCTCACGCCTGTACGTTGTCCACGCCTGGTCGCTTCCCGCCAGTGCCGCCGAACTGCCTTTCGCCGTACCGGAGGAAGACCGGGCCGCCTGGGAGGACCAGGAGGTGCAGCAGCTCGCCGATGCGCTACAGCCGTGGTGTGAGAAACATCCGGAGGTACCAGTGCTCCAGGACGTCGTCCTGTTCACGCCGGCGCAGGCCCTGCTCCGCTGTTCCGCGGGCGCCGCACTGGTCGTCGTGGGCAGGAAGCCCGGCGTCGGCTGGAGGTACATGATTGGGTCCCTGTTGCGAGAGGCCACGTGCCCCGTAGCCGTGGTGCCGTCGTAGGTGCGGCCATGGGGCGAGCCCGGTGCCGGGCACCGGGGTCTGTGTGGAGCGGAGCATCCCGGCCCGCCTTATGTGTGTGCCAGCTCGTCGGCGACATGTGCCGCCCACGTCTCGATCGCGGTGAAGTCGCGGAAGTCACCGCCCTTTCCGTTACGGAGGATCATTCGTGCGGCCCATCCCTGGCCGAGGCGTCGAGCGGGCCGCTGCCGAACAGCCACAGTGGGCGTTCGCCCAAGTCGTGGCGGTGCCGACGGAGGAACCGGCGGGTGTGCTTCTGCCAGCGTCCGGCGTACAGTCCGCCTCCGACCACCACGGCGTCGTACGACGCCACCCTCGTGACGGACCGGGCCGGAAGGACCTCGACCGTCAGGTCGTCCTTGCGCAGGACGTCGGCGATGGTTTCGGCGATCTGCGCCGTCGATCCGTTCGTGCTTCCATAGGCGACCAACACGGTGCCGGTTATGGCGGTACGCCTCCTCTCACATCTTGCGCAGCCAGTCGCCGGCCACGCCGTGCAGCGCGTGCTCCTGAGTGCGCAGGCGCGGGTCATCCAGCCGGTACGTGAGCCTGTCGACCACGCCGACCACACCGTCGATCCGTGCGGTCATCGACAGGGCGATCTCCGTCTCGCTCTTGCGTTCCATGTGGCCGGTGAGGGTGACGACGCCGTGCACCACGGACACGTCGATGCTGCGGGGCGGCAGCCACAGGGTGCGCCCCAGTACGTCCTCGATCACCTCGTCGCGGATCTCCTTGTCGGGCCGCAGGAAGACCTGGAGCAGGTCGCGGCGGGTGACGATGCCGACCAGCCGGTCCGCCTCGTCGAGCACCGGCAGCCGCTCCACCTGGTGCTGGGCCATGGTGCGGGCGGCCTCGACGATGGTGTCGTCGGCGTGCGCGGTGACGGGCGGCACGGTCATGAGCCGGCCGGCGGTGCGGGCATGCGCCTTCGCCGCCTGCCGTCGGGCACCGCGCGTCAGCCCGGACAGGAACGCGAAGCGACGGCGCGGTTCGTACGGTTCGGGGGTGGCCGCCTGGCGTGCCACCAGGTCCGTTTCGGAGATGACGCCGATGACCTTGTCGTCCTCGTCGACTACCGGCAGTCCGCTGATCCGGTGGGCCGCGAGCAGTCGGGCGACCTCCTTGAACGGGGTGCCGTACGCGGCGCGGACGACCTCCGTGGTCATCACGGAGCCGACCTTCTGGTTCTTCATGTCCCCTCCCTCCTCAGCGGAGCCGGCGCAGATAGGGGTCCTGGGGCCTGCACGGCAGCAGGCGGATCCGCGCGTCCAGCACGGTGACGCCGCCCGGTGTCGCGAGGACCGGGTTGAAGTCGCTCTCAGCGAGCTGCGGCAGGTCCGCCGCCATGCGGGACAGCCGCAGCAGCAGCTGTTCCAGCTCCTCGATGTCGACGGGTCCGTTGCTGTGCGCGCCGAACAGGAGCGGGGCGCAGCGCGGGGAGGTGATGAGGTCGTGCACGTCGTGGTCGGTGAGCGGGGCGAGGCGGGCCGCGTGATCGGCGAGAACCTCGGTGGCCGTGCCGCCGAGCCCGAACAGGACGAGGGGTCCGAAGACCTGGTCCTGGACGACGCCGGCGAACAGCTCGGTGCCACGGTCGGCGAGTGGCTGGATCACCACTCCCTCCAGCAGGCCGGCGAACCGGGTCTCCAGGTCCCGGAAGGCGGCGCGGACCTGGTGGTCGCCCCTGAGGTCGAGATGGACGGCGTGCTCGGCGGTCTTGTGGACCAGGCCCGCCCAGTGACCCTTCATCACGACCCGGCCGTCGGCGCCGCGCAGCCGGTCGGCGGCGAGGACCGCGTCGTCCTCGGTCTCGGCCCAGGCCCACGGGATCTGCGGGATGCCGTAGCAGGCCAGCAGGTCGGCGCAGGTGCGCGGGTCCAGCCAGCCGCCGTCGGGGTGTGCGGCGAGGTAGGTCTCGACGACGGTGCGGGCTCGCTCCGTCTCGACGCCGTCCAGGTCGGGGACGGTCCCGGCGGGCCTGGCGAGCCAGGCCGCGCGGTGGGCGGCGTGGGCCAACGCCCGTGCCGCGGCCTGGGGTTCGGCGTAAGACGGGATGGTTCCGTCTTCCGCAGCGGGCAACAGCTCGACGGGCAGGCCCTGTTCGAGCCGTACCGCGGCGATCGGCTTCGCCCTGCGGCCGGGGGCGCGGGTGAGGGCACGGACGAGGTCGTCACCGGTCGCCGCGGCGACCGCCGTGGGGACCAGAGCGACGAGGACGGCGTCGACGCCGCCGTACCGCATGATCCGGTCCACGCAGTCCGTGAGTTGTTCCTCCGTGACGGCGGCGGTGGCGTCGATCGGGTTGCCCACCGCCGCCCCGTCCGGCAGTACGGCGAGCAGGTCGTCGATCAGTTCCGGTGTGGGGTCCGGGAGCGACAGTCCGGCTTCGGCGCAGGCGTCGGCCGCGAGGACACCGGCCCCGCCCGCGTTGGTGACGATCGCCACGCGGCTGCCCGCGGGCAGTGGCTGCGAGTGCAACAGCGCGGCGGTCTCGAGGAGTTCACCGATCGAGCGGGTGGCGGTGATGCCGGCCTGGGTGAAGAGCGCGCCGCGGGTCATGGTGCGGGTGGCGGCGGCCGCAGTGTGCGAGGCGGCGGCGCGCCGGCCCGCGTCGGTGCGGCCGGCATCGACGGTCAGTACGGGCATACGGCGGGTCACGCGCCGGGCGGTGCGGGAGAAGGCGCGCGGGCTGCCGAAGGACTCCAGGTGCAGCAGGGCGAGGTCAGTGCGGCCGTCGCTCTCCCACCACTGGAGCATGTCGTTGCCGCTGACGTCGTACTTGTCGCCGAGAGAGGCGAAGGAAGAGACACCGATACCGAGCCGGGAGAGCCCGTCGAGCAGGGCGATGCCGACACCGCCGGACTGCACGGCGACGCCCGCGGTGCCGGGCCGTGGATGGCCGGCGGCGAAGGTGGCGTCGAAGCTGAGCTCCGGGTCGGTGTTGGAAATCCCGAGGCAGTTGGGGCCGACGAGCCGCATGCCGTGCGAGCGGCAGGCCGCCAGCAGAGCGTGCGCCTGGCCGGCGTCCAGGCCCGCGGTGACGACGAGGAGGGCCCGTACGCCCGTCTTGCCGCACTCCTCGGCGGTCTCCGGAATAGCGGCGGCCGGTACGGCGAGCACCGCGAGGTCAGGTGTCTTGGGCAGGACGCTGACCGACGAGTAGGACGGCACGCCGAGAATCGAGCGCGCGGCGGGGTTCACCGCGAACAGACGCCCGGTGTAGCCGCCCGCGTGCAGCTGGTGCAGGATCGCCCGGCCCACCGAACCCGGCTTGCGCCCTGCTCCCACGACGGCGACCACCTCCGGCCGCAGCAGCGGCTTCAAACTGGCGACGTCGGCGGCACGCCCCCGTTCCTCGACAGCTGTGAGGTAGGTGTCGCTCTGGTCGAGGGTGATGGTGCAGCGCACCTCCGGGCCCTCGAAGCGGCGCTCCGTGCGTAGACCGAGGTCGGCGAACAGCTTCAGCACCTCGCGGTTCTCACTGAGCGCGTCGGCCGTGAAGGTCGTGATGCCCTCGGCGCGGGCGGCAGAGACGAGGTGCTCGACGAGCAGGGTTCCCACGCCCCGGTGGTGTAGTCCGTCGGCGACGGCGATGGACACTTCGGCCGCGTCCTTCTCGTCCCCTGTGTCGTACTCGGCAAGACCGATCCCCCGGCCCTGCGTCTCGGCCAGCAGCGCCCGGTAGCCGGTGCGGGCCGCAGCACAGGCACGGTCGGCGGCCAGACGGGCCGACCGGTGGCTCGCGGCGAAGAACCTCAGGCGCAGGTTCTCCGGGGACATCTCCTCGTACAGCCGCTCCAACTGGTCGTGGTCGCTCGGCACCACGGGACGGATGCACACGGTGGTGCCGTCCGTGAGCAGGGCGTGGACGGGGGGTCGGTCGGTCACGTCGTGCGTCATCGCGGGACTCCTCCAAGCCTCTTGTCATTTCGAGCATCCGGCGGATCGGGGGGTGGTCCCATGGGCTGTCCGGGGGCGATGCGAGGGCCGGTAGGCCCAAGTTTTCGCCAGTCGTCCCCGGCGCGGACGCGGGAGGCGTGCCTCACGGTGCACGTTCAGGGTGCGCCGCCCCTTGCCGGTCAGTGCGGTGCTGTCCCGGTCTTCGACCTGGGCACCAGTGACTACGTTGAAGTCATCGACGTAGGCCATCGGGCGATGGAGACGGCATGGCCGACAAGAAGGTGGCGAAGGTGCCTCGCGCGGCATACGAACGGGAACTGCTCCGCCTGCAGACGGAGCTGGTGAAACTGCAGGAGTGGGTGCGCGCTGAGGGCGCCCGGCTCGTCGTGGTCTTCGAGAGGCGGGACGCGGCGGGCAAGGGCGGCACCATCAAGCGGGTCGCAGAACACCTCAACGCGCGTGTCGCCCGGATCGCGGCGCTGCCCAAGCCGACCGAACGCGAGCGCACCCAGTGGTACTTCCAGCGGTACGTTGAGCATCTGCCGGCCGCCGGGGAGATCGTGTTGTTCGACCGGTCCTGGTACAACCGTGCCGGAGTCGAGCACGTGATGGGCTTCTGCACTAAGAGGACGTCTCAGTTGGGGGCGGGCAATGGGCAGAAACGGCAAGCCGGCCCAGGGTGTTGGGTCGGCTAGGAGCGGCCTTGGGCTCACCGGCTCAGCGGGCCATCCAGCGGTCCATCTCCCGCGCCCGCGTGTCCAGCGCGGTGACGACGGCGGCTGACGCGGTCCGGGGACTGCCGGGGACCTGCACATCATGCTGGACGCCACCACACATGTGGCCGGGCCCCGGTTCGGGTATCTCCACCTCGATTCCCGCGCGCCGCGCGAGCGCGACCGCCATCGCCACGAACCCCTCGGAGAGCGCGAGGATCACGGAGTGCCCCGTCCGGCAGTGCCACGCGACCAGGCCGCGTGCGAACTCCGCGTATACGGCTGGATCGACCTCGAGTGTGTCCGGGTCGCCCCCATATTTTCCCTGGCCGATTCCCGAGGGCAGCTTGAGCTCCGCCTCAAAGACCTCGACCTGCCGCAGGAAGAGGCGGCCGGCACCGTTCGACGGGTTCCACAGCGTCTTGTCACCGATGTCGAAGTACATGCTCATCGCTAATCCCCCTGCTCAGCCGCCCCGGCTCAGGGTAGAAGATCGGGCGGGTGGTAGGCACCCGGGTAAAACTGTGCCTTGGGAGGCCAAGACTCGTTGCTCTGGCATGGGCACAGTTGAGCAGCTGGTACCGGACGGACTCTGGGAGATCTTCCAAGACGTGGCGCCAGAGCCGCCCGTGCGTGCCCAGGGCGGCGGCCGGCGGCGGTGTGACGACCGCGCGGTTCTTGCAGCGATCATCTTCGTCGCCACGTCGGGCTGCACCTGGCGGCAGCTACCGCCGGTCTTCGGCGCCTCCTGGCAAACGGTCCACCGGCGCTTTACTGGCTGGTCCAAGGCCCGGGTGTGGGCAAAAATCGCACCGCGTGGTGCTGGATCGGCTCGGCACGAACGGCGAGCTGGACTGGTCCCGGTGCGCAATCGACTCGGCCAGTGTCCGGGCAGTCTAAGGGGGCCTTTGACCGGACCGAATCCGACCGATCGCGGCCAGCTCGGGTCGAAGATCCACGTCATCTGTGACCGCAACGGCCTGCCGATCTCGGTGGGCATCTCCGGTGCCGACCTGCACGACAGCCAGGCCCTGATCCCGCTGATGCGCGGCATCCCGCCAATCCGCTCCCGCTACGGGCCAAGACGCCGCCGCCCGGCCAAGCTGCACCCGGACAAAGGCTACGACTTCGACCATCTGCGCGACTGGCTGCGCCGCCGCCAGATCGCGCCCTGTATCGCCCGCCGCGGCATCGAACCTCCCAACCGCCTGGGCCGCCATCGCTGGGTCGTGGAAAGGACCATGTCCTGGCTCAACGGATGCCGCCGCCTGCACCGCCGCTACGAGCGCAAGGCAGAGCACTTCCTCGCCTTCGTCGGCATCGCCAGCAGCCTCATCTGCTACCGCCGATGCACCAACTGAGACGACGTCTAAGGAGGAGTACCAGCTCTTCCTGCGCCAGTGCCCGATCTTCGAGCGGTTGCTGTTGGAGGACGGGATCCTGCTGCGCAAGTACTGGTTCTCGGTGAGCGACACGGAGCAGCAGGAGCGCTTCCGGCGCCGGCTGGAGGATCCGACGCGGCGCTGGAAGCTGTCCCTGATGGACATGGAGTCGATCACCCGCTGGGAGGCGTACTCCCGGGCCAAGGACGAGATGATGGTGCACACCGACATCCCGGAGGCGCCCTGGTTCGTCGTCGAGAGCGACGACAAGCGCCGGGCGCGGCTGAACATGATCGCCCACCTGGACTTCGTCCCCTACCAGGAGGTGGCGCCGCCGGTGCTGGAACTGCCGGAGCGGCCGCCGTCGACCGGCTACCAGCGCCCGCCGCGCGATCTGCAGACCTACGTCCCCGATCACGCGGCGAGTCTCTGAGGCGCCGGTCAGGCGTCGTGCACCCGGTGCGGTACGACGGCGACCGGGCAGGCGGAGTGGTGCAGTACCGCGTGGGCGACCCGGCCGAGCTGGAGCCCGAAGTGCCCCTCGCGGCGCCGGGCGCCGACGACCAGCAGGTCGGCCTCGTGCGAGGCGTCCACGAGCACCCGGCGGGCATGGCCCTCGACGGTGCGCCGGCGCACATCGATGTCCGCCGGGACGTCCTGCAACGCCGCCTCCAGTTCCTCGACCGCCCGCTCCTCGTGCAGACGGGCGGACTCACCGGCCAGCAGCGGATGGTCGGTGGTCTCGTGTGCCGGGCACCGCCAGGCCCGTACGGCCTCCAGAGGCACGCCGCGGCGCCGTGCCTCTGCGGCGGCGAACCGCACGGCCGCCGACTCCTTCACGTCCTCGCCGACACCCACGACGACGCGGCCGCGCACCGGGGGCGTCGCCTGGTTGTCGTGGCTGCCGCGCAGCACGATCACCGGGCAGTCGGCATGGGCGGCGACGGCCAGACTGACGGAGCCGAGCAGCATCTCGGCGATGCCGCTGCGGCCGCGCGTGCCCACGACCAGCGCGGAGGCGTTCCGCCCCTCGCGCACCAGGGCGTACTCCGGCTCCTCGAACACCACGTCGGCGGTCACCTTCAGGTCGGGGTGCCGGGCACCCGCCCGCTGAGCAGCGGCGCCGGCGACGTCCTGGGCCAACGGCAGCGCGGTCGACTTGCCGATATCCCGGGCGAGCGCAGCTCCCTCGTACCGCTCCCACAGGCAGGCATACACCACCCGTAACGGCACCCCGCGCAGCACGGCCTCGTCGGCCGCCCAGTCGACGGCGCGCAGGCTCGGCTCGGAACCGTCCACGCCCACGACCAAGGGCTCGCCGAGGGCTCGTTCCACCTCTGCGTTCATGATCTCCACTCCTCCAGAGAATGCGTTCAGTCGTGCGCGACGACGGCCACGGGGGCGGTGGAGTGGTGCAGTACCGCGTGTGTGACGGGTCCGATGTGGGCACCGACCGGGCTGCGGCGCGTCCGGCGACCGACGACGACCAGCGAGGCCTCGCGGGAGGCGTCGATGACGTGGTTGGCGGGGCTGCCGGAACGGGACACCTCGACGATCTCGATCTCCGGGTACTTCTGCCGCCAGGGGTGCAGCACCCCAGCCAGCGCGGCAGCCTCCTGCCGGCCCAGTTCGGCGTTGAGCTCGGGGTCGGCGGGGAGGCCGTAGGCGAAGTAAGGCGGAAGGTTCCAGCCGTGCACGACCCTCAGCGCGGTGTTGCGGCGGGCGGCCTCCTCGAAGGCGAAAGCGATCACCGCGTCGTCGGGGTGGCCGGTATCGACGCCGAGGACCACGGGCCGGTACGCGGTGGCGGCGGACGGGATGCCCGCCGGATCCGCCTCGTGCTCGTCGGCGGCCTGCTCCCCGGCCCGCACCAGAACGACAGGGGTCTCCGTGTGCGCGATCACTGCCATGCCGACGGACCCGACGAGGAATCCCCCGATCCCGCTCAGCCCGCGCGAGCCGAGGACCAGCAGCTCGGCGTCCTTCGCCGCCTCGGCCAACGCATCCATCGGCCTGCCGGAAATCTGCTCCATCTCCACATGCACGCCGGGGTGGCGCAGGCGGAGGCCCTCGGCAGTCTCGCGCGGAATCCGCTCGCTCCAGTGCGCTTGCGTCTCGGCGCCCAGGAGCGGGGCCTGCGCCATGGGCTCCGGGACGGGTTCCCAGACGTGCACCAGCCGCAGCGGCAGCCCGCGCAGCTTCGCCTCGCGGGCCGCCCACTCGCCGGCGGCACGGCTCTCGGGCGAGCCGTCGAGGCCCACGGTGACGTTGCGGGACATGTTGTCCACCTCCTGGTCGGGGTTCTGACTCCAGGGTGGCGACGAGGAGAGACGCGGTGCAGAGACCGCAGGTCCCCGGTCTGGGACCGATAGGCCCCATCGGCCGAGGTGTCCCCGCCATCGCAGGGCCCGCGACGCCGGCCGTGACACAGCGGTACACGCGACCAGAGCGAGGCCCGTGTCGAGCGGACCGAAGGTCACCAACCCGATCCGCCGAGAGTCGTGCGCTCGGAGCCGAACCTCGTCCGAGAACACCTACTGAAGCAAGGATCCGGTCTCCCGGAGCAGCGGCACCCGCAGGCCGTTCGGCATCTCGCGGCCAACCAGGGTCCCGGAGGATCATGAGGTCCTTCGGCTCAAGGAGGATCATGTCCCAGACCTCGGTCGGCCGTGCTCCAAGGTGGCGCCGCCTGGTGCCGGGGCTCGGTGTGCTGTTCGGCTATCGGCGCTCGTGGCTGCGGGGCGACGTCCTGGCCGGGGTGACGGTGGCCGCGTATCTCGTGCCCCAGGTGATGGCGTACGCGGGCGTGGCCGGTCTGCCACCGGTCGCCGGGCTGTGGGCGATCCTGCCGGCGGTTGCCCTGTACGCCCTGCTGGGTTCCTCCCGCCTGCTCTCCGTCGGCCCGGAGTCGACGACCGCGCTGATGACGGCGACGGTGGTCGGGCCGCTCGCCGCCGGAGATCCAGCCCAGTACGCAACACTGGCAGCCACCCTCGCGGTCGCGGTCGGCTTGTTGTGCGTGCTGGCATGGGCGACACGGCTCGGCTTCATCGCTGACCTGCTGTCCCGGCCGGTGCTGATCGGGTATCTGGCGGGCGTGGCACTGATCATGATCGTGGACCAGCTTCCCAAACTGACCGGTGTCCGGACGACAGGCTCGGCCTTCTTCCCCCAACTGTGGTCCTTCGTAGGGCACTTGTCGCGGCTCCACCTGGCCACGGCGTTGTTCGCCGTCGCGGCGCTCGTGGTCCTCTTCACAGTGGCCCACTTCTTCCGCACCGTCCCCGGTCCCCTGCTCGCCGTGGTGTTCGGCACGGCAGCCGTGTCCGTCTTCGACCTCCACGACCAATACGGCATCAAGGTGATCGGTGACGTCCCGTCGGGCCTGCCCACCGTGGCTCTGCCGGACCTGGCCGAACTGCCGCACCTGGTGCTCCCCGCCCTGGGCGTCCTCCTGGTCGCCTACACGGACTTCATCCTCACCGCGCGGGCCTTCACCAAGCGCGACGACGGGGACTCCGGACTCGACCCCAACCAGGAGTTCCTCGCGCTGGGCGCCGCCAACCTCGGCGCGGGCACACTGCACGGCTTCCCGATCAGCAGCAGCGCCAGCCGCACCGCGCTGGCCTCCTCAGCCGGCGGGCACAGCCAGGCGTACTCGCTGGTGGCCGGCGCGGCCGTCCTGTCGGTCCTGCTCTTCCTGAGCCCCCTGCTCTCTCGCACACCCACGGCAGTCCTCGGCGCGCTTGTCGTCTACGCGGCCGTCCGCATGATCGACCTGACAGGCTTCCGCCGGCTGGCGTCCTTCCGCCGCCGGGAACTCCTACTGGCGCTCGGCTGCCTGGCCGGAGTTCTCGCCCTGGACATCCTGTACGGCGTGCTGGTCGCCGTCGGTCTGTCCGTGGCCGAACTGCTCACTCGGGTGGCCCGCCCGCACGACGCCATCGAGGGCCTGGTGCCCGGGGTGGCCGGCATGCACGACGTCGACGACTACCCGCAGGCCCGCACCATCCCCGGCCTGCTCGTCTACCGCTACGACTCCCCGCTGTTCTTCGCCAACGCCGAGGACTTCCGCCGCCGGGCCCTGGCCGCCGTCGACGAACAGACCGAACCGGTCCGCTGGTTCGTCCTCAACACCGAGGCCAACGTGGAGGTCGACATCACCGCCTTGGACGCGGTCGACGAACTCCGCCGGGAACTCGCCCACCGCGGCATCGTCTTCGCCCTCGCCCGCGTCAAGCAGGACCTGCTGGATGACCTGAGGGCGTACGGCTTGGTGGACACCATCAGCAGCGAGCGGATCTTTCCGACCCTGCCGACGGCCGTGGCCGCATACAGGAAGTGGCACCGCGATCAGTAGTCCGCCCGGGGATCCGCCCTCCGCACCGCAATGTTTTCGGGACGCCTGGCGAGGTGGTCGCTGTCGTCGTTGGCCCAGGACGGTTGCGGCGGACAGGGCCGACGGGAAGTCGTCCCTGCGCCGTGCGGCCCTACGGCAAAGTGGGTTGTGGGGCCGATGCGCCTGAATCAATGGGGCCCTTCGGCCCCTCTTCGCCCAGCGCCGTGAAACAGCGCCGAAACGCGGCCAGGTGCCTGATACACAGAAGATGCCGCCCGATGCGATGCGGCAGTCCTTCCCACCTCATCCCCTGCCCGGGAGGCTTCATGCTGTCCGCAGAATCCGCCGCCGTGGTACGTGCCACCCTGCCCGCCGTGGCCGGAGCGCTCGACGAGATCACGACACGCTTCTACGGCGCGATGTTCCGCGACCGACCGGAACTCCTCGACGGGATGTTCAACCGCGGCAACCAGGCCAGCGGAGCCCAGCGCCGCGCGCTGGCCGGCTCGATCGCCGGGTTCGCGACCGCGCTGCTCGACGATCCCGACAGCCGCCCGGACACGCTGCTGGACCGGATCGCGCACAAGCACGCCGCGGTCGGGGTCACCGACGACCAGTACACGATCGTTCACAAGTACCTGTTCGGCGCGATAGCCGACGTCCTCGGCGACGCCGTCACCCCGGAGGTGGCTACCGCCTGGGACGAGGTGTACTGGCTGATGGCCGGCGCCCTCATCGGCCGTGAGGCCCGCCTGTACCAGGACGCGGGCGTGGAGCCCGGCAAGGTGTGGCGACCGTGGACGGTCGTCGAGCGCCGCACCGAGACGCCGGACGTGGTGTCCTTCGTCCTCCGCCCAGCCGACGGCGAACCGTCTCCGCGGGCACGGGCAGGCCAGTACGTGAGCGTACGGGTCCTGATGGCCGACGGGGTCCACCAGTTGCGCCAGTACAGCCTGTCCTCCGACCCGGGCGGGGAGCTGCGGCGCATCACCGTCAAGCGGGTTGCCGGCACGGCCGACGCGCCGGGCGGCGAGGTCTCCGGCCTGCTGCACGACCAGGTCCAGGAGGGCGACGGACTGACGCTCTCCGCTCCCTTCGGCGACGTCTTCCTTGACGACCCCGCCGACGCCACCACTCCGGTCGTACTGGTCTCCGCGGGCATCGGCGGCACCCCGATGACCAGCATCTTGGCCCATCTCACGGCCCACGGTTCGACCCGCCCGGTGCTGGTCCTGCACGCCGACCGCTCCCCCGCCGACCACGCCCTGCGCACCGAGACGGGCGAGTTGGTCGGGCAACTGCCGGGCGCCCGCGCGGTTTTCTGGTACGAGCGCCCCGGTCCGGAGGAACCCGACGCCCGAGAGGGTCTGATGAACCTCGACGGGATCGAACTGCCCGAGAACGCCACGGTGTTCCTGTGCGGCCCGCTGCCGTTCATGCGCGATGTCCGCGCTCAGCTGCTGGGCGCCGGGGTTCCGGCACAGCACATCCGCTACGAGGTCTTCGGCCCCGACCTTTGGCTGCCCGGCCCGGCGGCCTGAACGAGCTTGCCACCTCCAGAAAGGGAATCACCATGACCAGCGACAAGGCCCAGGCCGCGCCCACAGTGCGGCTGCGCTCCGACGGCCCGGTGGACAAGGACACGCTCGACTACGCTCGTACGAAGATCGACGCCGTCGTCACCCGGCCAGGGCTGCCAGCCGTCACCGGCGAGGTGCGGATCGTGCGGGCGGCCACCCGCCACGCGGACCACCCCTGGTTGGCCACGGCGGAACTGCGCGTCGGCAGGCGCCAGGTGGTCGTCCTCGCCGAGGAGGCCACCGGCCGGGAGGTCGTCGACCAACTACAGGACCGGCTGCGCCGCCAGACCGACAAGGCCGCCCGCACCGCACACAACGACCATCGGGCGCCGGCTCCGCCGTGGCGCGGTGGCTCCGGTACCCCACGTCCTGCCGAAGGCAGCGGCAGCGCGGCGGACTCTCACCCGGCGTGAGTCCGCGGTGAGTACAGGCCCGGTCGGTGACGGTCCGCCGACCGGGCCTCTGTGCGTCCCCTCAGCCTGTACCTGGGAGCCCACCTCCCGGGCCGTTCGGACCAGACGAGTGACCAACGGCCCGCTGACAGCGCTCGCAGGCGCAGGAAACGCTGATGCTGTGCGGTTCCCGATCGACCGGTGAGAACGAGGAGTTGTGTGATGGCGAAGGCGTATCTGGTGGGCAGCGGGATCGCGGCGCTCGCCGCAGCCACCTTCCTGATCCGCGACGGCGGATTCGACGGAGCGGACATCCACCTCTTCGAGGAGCAGCGCAACATCGGCGGCAGCCTCGACGCGGGCGGCACGGCCGACGTCGGCTACACCATGCGCGGCGGGCGGATGTTCGAGGCCCAGTTCCGCTGCACCTACGACCTGCTGTCTGACATTCCCACGCTCGATGACCCCTCGGTGTCGGTGACGCAGGAAATCCTGGCCGGACACGAGGACTTCGCTTGGGACGACATCGCACGCCTCATCGACGGCGACGGAAAGGTCGTAGACGTCCGCTCGATGGGCTTCTCCGAGCGCGACCGGCTGGAACTGGTCCGCTGTCTGGCGACGCCCGAGGGCCACCTGGACGGCAAGCGGATCACCGACTGCTTCGGCGAGCACTTCTTCACCACGAACTTCTGGTTCATGTGGTGCACCACGTTCGCTTTCCAGCCCTGGCACAGCGCCATCGAGTTCCGCCGCTACCTGACGCGCTTCATCCACCTCTTCCCCGAGTTCGCCTCCATGTCGGGCATCCACCGGACCCGCTACAACCAGTACGACTGCATCGTGCGCCCCCTGACCGCCTGGCTGCGCGAACGCGGCGTCACCCTCCACACCGGATGCCACGTCACCGACCTCGGGCTCGCACCGGGCCGCAGGAGTACAAGGGTTGAGCGCATCTACCTGTCCCGCAGCGGCCGTGACGAGCAGATCGAGGTGGCTCCTGAAGACCTGGTCCTGGTCACCAACGGCTCCATGACCGACGCCTCCAGCCTCGGCTCGCACACCGCCGCGCCCCCGCCGGCGCCCCACCGCTCGGACGCCTGGCTGCTCTGGCACCGACTGGCCAGGGGACGCGACGACTTCGGCAACCCGGACGCCTTCGACAAGCACGTCAAGGAGTCCCGCTGGGAGTCGTTCACCGTCACCACTAAGGATCCTGCGTTCCTCAAGGCGCTGGAGGAGTTCAGCGGCCGCGAGACCGGCAAGGGCGGGCTGATGACGTTCACCGACTCCAACTGGCTGCTCACCATCGTCGCCAACCGCCAGCCCGTCTACCGCGACCAGCCCGAGGGCGTCTCCGTCTGGTGGGGCTACGCCCTGTTCCCCGGCCGTGAGGGCAACCGCACACCCAAGCCGATGACAATGTGCTCCGGCCGCGAGATCCTCGAAGAGGTTCTGCACCACCTGCACTTCGACGAGCCGACGGCGGCCCGAATCCTTCAGAACTCCACCGTAGTGCCCTGCCTGATGCCGTACATCACCAGCCAGTTCCTGGCCCGCCGCCGCGACGACCGGCCCAAGGTCGTACCCGAGGGGTCGGTGAACCTCGCTTTCATCGGACAGTTCGCCGAGGTACCCGACGACGTCGTCTTCACCGTCGAGTACTCCGTACGCACCGCCTGGACAGCCGTGGCCCGACTCCTCAAGCTCGACAAGCATCCGCCCGCGGTCTACAAGGGCCACCACGATCCCCACGTACTGGCCGCAGCCCTGGAGACCATGCACCGCCGGTAACCCGGAACCCGATCAACCAACGCCTCCGAATCATGGATAGTCCACCGCCATGTCCTGATCGCCACGTCGAGAGGCAACGCCACGACGACAGCCCACAACCACACGCACCACCGGACCAGCCACCCGGAGGAGAAGCCGCTACGCCGCGGCGTAGCTGAGGCGGAACAGGTCCTGGGCGCGCTCCAGGTCCCGCTCCGTACGAAGCTGCACCTCAAGGTCGCCCGTGCCGTGGTGGCCGAGCCCCGTCACGTCGCGGGTGAACCCGGGAACAAGGCCGACCCCCTTCGGAACCGCCTTGAGGTAGACGAGCAGCTTGGTCTTCTGCGGCGGACAGACGCAGGCGAAGTTCCGCAGCCGCTGGTAGGCACAGTAGGTCTGGCGCGGGACCCGGGTGATGCCGTCCCCGAGGCCGAGCAGGATCTCGTCGACCGCCGCGGCCAGTTCCGTCATGGGCCCGTCTCTCCTTGGGACGCTTGGCACCGCGGACGCCCGTCGACGGGCGGTCCTGGGGGCAGCGACATGTCCGGTGACGGAGGCCACGGTCTCAAGGCCAAAGTGCTCAGTGCCGAAGAAGCGGTAGCGGACCAGGTCGATGCTGCGCCGGTGCTCGCGTACGGCATGCACGTCGTAGCGGGTGAAGTCGCCGGCCACGCAGATCAGCCTGGGCGCGCTCCACAGCACCTGGGCGGCGGCCGTGACCCCGAGCCGGTCGCGGACCAGGTGCTGGTACTCGCTCCGATGGTCCATCAGCCAGCTCAGCTAGAAGAGACCCTGATGGATCACGCCTGCGTCGGTGCCGCGCTTTTACTCCACGACCACCGGTGCCCCGTTCTCGTCGATCCCCAGCGAGTCGATCCGGCCGCCGTGGACCGGACCGGTGCTGTACTCGGTCGCCAGGAAGCGGACCCCGAGCAGTGTCTCCATGTTGGCCTCGACGAGGCTCTGCACATCCGCCTCGGCATCAGCAAGGCGCGGCATGACCTCCGTCACGCCGCCCTTCGTGTTGTAGAGCTTCAGGTCCAGCACTGCCCCTCCCGTCCAGCCAGTGTGGCCAACGCTCAACAGCAGGGGCTGTCGAATCTATTTCCGGCTACTCCGCAGCCCGGTCTGGGGATCCCCGGGACACTACAACGAGGCAATCAGGTGAGGTTGGGACATTTCGGGGTCGCGGGGCATATACAGGGCCGCAGGGCTAACGCTCCGCCAGGTAGCCCATGTGCTCGAGTTCCTGCACCGCGTGGGCCGGCCCGTCGAGGAGCGGGCCATCGAGGACCCCGAGCTGATCGAGTGGCGCGGCGGCTGGCCGTACGACTGAGAGAACACCGTGTACCCGCCCGCGCCGTGCACAGGCGCGACGGCGTCATCGGCACCAGGAAGACGACCAGCAGCAGCGCACCCAGATCAGCCCAGACACCGAGCAGCATGCTCAGCCCGCCAGCGAGCAGCAGCAGGCCACTGCCGACGGTGGTCGGCACGGCCGCAGGTACCCCTTGGAAGCGGCATACCCGGCCATGGCCTTCGTCTGGGTGAGGTGACCGACGGCCAAGGCGAGGAAGAGGACCGCGAAGAGGATGCGGCCGATGAGTACCAGGACGTCCATGATGACCTCCAGGCGCGGCGTGCTGTTGAAACAGGAACCACTTGGCTCCAAGCCTACGCGCGGCCGATCGGGCGGCCAACGGGCACGGCCTCAGTGAACTGCCCGCTGCCGCCCGGGAGACAACTTGATGACCGTCTTCCGATCGCCTTGATGCCGTGGACTAAACTTGAAGAGTTCTTCAATTCACTAATTGCCGTGGACAGCGACTTCCGGAGGGGAGGCCCGGATGAGCGGGTCCGTGTTCGCCGAGGCGCTGCTCGAGCGAGTGCGTCATGCGCGGGCGGATCTCGAAGCGGCACTGGAGGCCCAGGACGCGTACGCCGTAGCGGTGGCCCAGGACGAGCTGGATGACGCGGTGCGCGTGGCACGGCGGCACGGGGTCGACGTTCTCGTCGAGGAAGCGGAAAGGGAGTGATCGGGATGCCCATTCCGCTGTACGAGGCGAAGGCCGAGTTCTTCCGGATGCTCGGCCATCCTGTGCGGATAAGGGTGCTGGAGCTACTGCAGGACGGGCCAAGACCGGTGCGCGACCTGCTCGCGGCGATCGAGGTCGAGCCGTCGAACCTCTCGCAGCAGCTGGCCGTGCTGCGCCGCTCCGGAATCGTCACCGCCACCCGCACCCGCTCGACGGTGGTGTACGAGCTGGCCGGCGGGGACGTAGCCGAGCTGCTGGCAGGGGCACGCCGGATCCTGTCCGTGCTGCTGGCCGGCCGCCACGAGCTGCTGGAGGAGCTGCGATCCACAGCGGAGCCTGCACGGTGATGGACAGACACCGGTTCAGGCCGCCGTGGCGCAGAGGCCGCCCCGCAGCGGGGATAGAGCATGTGCCGCCGCCTGTACGGCGGCACATCGTCTCGATACCGGTCGGACCGGAGGCGGTGACGCACGCCCGTGAGGCGGTGGCCGGGCGGTTCCGTGAGATCGGCGTCGTGCCGGACTCCACGTTCGCCGACGCTGTGCTGCTGGTGGTCAGCGAGCTGGTCACCAACGCGCTGCGGCACGCCGCGCGCTCGCCCTTGATGGACGTAGGGATAACGGTCGCCGCGGACCAGCTGGTCGTCAGTGTCGCGGACGCCGAGCCGCGCCTGCCGGACCTCACACTCGAGGGCATGGGCGCCGGGCTGCGGATGGTGACCGAGTTGGCCGCCGACTACGACGGGGACGTCAGTGCCGAGCCGGCCCTGGACCATGACGGCAAGGTCGTCCTCGTCCGGTTCCAGATCCCTTCGCAGGTCATGTAGTGCACACCACCCGGAATGAAGCAGGGAGTTGACCCGGTGAGCGAGCCCAAGAAGGAACGCGACGCGGAGAACCGGAAGGAGCGCGGCGTCGCCTTGCGCGCCTTCTTCTACATCTTCGGCACCCACATCATCGCCGGGTGGGTGATGCTGCTGTTCTACCTCGCCGGGCACGCGAACAAGTAGCGCAGGCGCGAGGAGGCGGGCGGTAGCCGAGCGGCGTCGGTCGTCCGCCCGCAAGGGCCTGTTGGCCCTGATGTCGGCCCCCGGTTGGCCCTGGTGCGCCGTCCTGGCACCTGGAGATGATCAAGTTCGGCCCCTCGGCGGCCTCCATTCTCCCGCACGCACGTCCAAGGGGTGGCGGAGGGCTGTCTCGGCTGGCCATTGAAGGCTTGCTCAATTAGGCACGTGCGGCCGTTGGCATGTGCAGGGGAAGAAAGGACGGCCGGAGTGATCGCTGTTGTGGGGCATGCCGATCTCACTGCGCCCACGCTCGCGCTGCTGGAGGAGGAGCTGCGTGCCCGGCTGGCCGAGTTCGCGCGGGCGGGCAAGGCCGGGCTGGTCCGCGCGGGCAGGGGGCTGCCGGTGGTGTTCGGGCGGGCCGCCCGCGCGGCGGGACTCGCCGTGGTGACGGTGCTACCGGCCCGCAACGGTGTCCCCGCGCAGCTCGCGGAGCCCGACCGATTGGCGGCCGGGGAGTTGCTGTTGCTGTCGGAGCAGGTGCGGCTGGTGGAGTACGACCCGGGTGATCGCGGCTCGTGCGTGGGTGCCGACGAGGGCCTGCTGCGCGCCTGCGCCCGAGTGCTGGCGGTGTGGGACGGCTCGCCGTCCACCGGGAAGGACGCGACCGCCCACCTGGTGGCCTACGCACGCAGTCACGGCGTCGATGTCGAGGTGCTCTGGCCGCGTGGCGCCGGGCACGAGGCCGCCTGCAAGGAGCCGTCATGACGGCTCGGCCTTCCCCATCCGCTGCTTCTGCTCCGGGCGCTCGCATGGTCGAGTTGGGCCGGGAAGAGTCGCTCAAGCTGCTGGCCGGTGTGTCCATGGGACGGGTGGGCTTCAGCCATCAGGCGCTCCCCGTGATCCGGCCGGTCAACCATCTCATCACCGACGATGGCGACATCGTCATCCGCACCCATGCGGGGGCCGCACTGCTGGCCACCGCGACGGCGTCGGAGGTGGTGGTGTACGAGGCCGACCGTATCGACGAGGACACCCACACCGGCTGGAGCGTGATGGTCACCGGCACCGCCAGCCGCGTGACGGACCCGCAGGAACTCTCCCGCTACCACGCCGAGCTCACGACATGGATCAACACGGAGATGGAGCACGTCGTCCTCATCCGGGCGGAGCTGGTGACCGGCTACCGGCTCGTCCGCTGAAGCGGCGCGTGGTTACAGGTCGTTGCCCGCGTAGGACAGGTTGAAGCTCTTGTTGGTCAGCGGGAAGTCCGGGACGATCGTGTCCGCCAGTGCCACGGGCAGGGCGGGCCAGTTGAAGAACGACGGGTCGACCGGCTTGACCCGGGCCAGGGTGCCGTCGGGGGCGAGTTCGACCCGGGTGGCGGTAGTGCCGCGCCAGCCCTCCACCAGGCCGACGCCGGTGCCGGGGCCTGCTCCCGGCGCGGGCGGAGCCGCCAGTACGGCAGCGGGTGCGGTGAGTCCCTCGGCGAGCCCGCCGATCAGGGCGAGGGAGGTGTCGATCTCCTCGGCGCGGATGAGGAAGCGGGCCAGGACGTCGCCGCCATCGTGGACGGGGACGTCGAGCTGGGTGCCGTACTCGGCGCACGGGTGCGCGACGCGGGCGTCGTCCGCGAGTCCGCTGGCGCGGGCGACGTAGCCGAGGCAGCCGATCTCCCGGGCGGCAGCGGTGTGGAGGATCGCGGTGCCGGTGAAGCGGTCGCGGACCGTGGAGTGGCCGAGTGCGAGGTCGATGATCTCGTGAATGTCCTCGCCGATCGCCTTCAGGCGTCTCAGGTCGGGTGCGGCGTGGAGTGCGGCGCCGCCGGGGACGACGCCGCCGCGGAGCAGCCGGTGGCCGGTGATCTCCCGGTTGAGGCGCAGGAGTTGTTCGCGGACGCGCTGGGCGTGGGCGTTGAGGATGCCGTGGCCGACGTCGTTGCAGAGCATGCCGAGGTCGGCGACGTGGTTGTGGATCCGCTCCAGCTCCAGCAGCAGCGCCCGGACGCGCTGGGCCTCGGCCGGGACCTCGGTGCCGGTGGCCTCCTCGACGGCCAGGCAGTACGCGAGGGCGTGACCGACGGCTGTGTCCCCGCTGATGCGCTCGGCCAGCGGCAGCCCGGCCGCGATCGAGCGACCCTGGAACAGCTTCTCGATGCCCTTGTGCACGAACCACAGGCGGGCCTTGAGCTTCAGGATGGTCTCGCCGACGACGGAGAACCGGAAGTGGCCGGGCTCGATCAGCCCGGCGTGCACCGGGCCGACGGGGATCTCGTAGACGCCGTCGCCCTCGACCTCCAGGAAGGGGTACGGCCCCTCCTGCTCGCCGAAGGCCGGTGGGGGCCCGGCGTCGGGGCGCATCGGATACCAGCCACGCGGCCAGTGGAAATGGCGGACGAGGCGGCGCGGCAGGGGGTGGTCGAGCGGGACCACGCCGTGCAGGTCGCGCATCTCGCGCTCGAACCGGCCGGCGGGGAAGGAAAGATGGGCAAGCGTCGGCACCTCGGGGCGGCCCGCGTCGAGGCGCACGTGCAGCTCCACCCGTGTGTCGGGTGGCCCAGAGACGAAGAGGTACACGACACGGACGGTGTCGGGGTCGTGGTGAGCGGCGACCAGGGCGAGGCGGTGCCCGCTCCGCAGCAGTTCCTCCGTTCTCTTGGCCAGTTCCGCGGTGTGGATGTCGTGGACGGTGCGCATGGCTCACGGCCTCCCGATGGTGTCCGCGGCGATGGTCAGCAGGTCGGTGAGCGGTCCGAGTCCGATGCCCAGGGCCGCGCAGCCCAGCAGGCCGAGGGCGAGCGGCCACAGTGCGGACGGGTGTTCGTCGACCGGTTCCCCGGGGCCGAGCAGCATCCGCGCCGTACGGAGGGAGAGCGCAGCGAAGGCGACCAGGACCACTGTGAAGGCGGCGGCCGTGGCCCAGGCCAGTCCCCCTCCGGCCGCGAACCCCGCGCGGGCGATGCCGAGTTCGGAGGCGAAGAGGCTGAACGGCGGGAAGCCGAGCAGCGCCACCACACCCAGCCCGAACAGGGCCCCAAGCCAGGGAACCCGGGCGAGTAAGCCGCGGACGCGGCCGATGCGCGTCGTGCCGGTGAGGCGGAGGATGTGCCCGGAGGCGCAGAAGGCGACGGACTTGGCCAGGCCGTGTCCGGCGATGTGAAGCAGAGCGGCGGACAGGGCGAGCGGGCTGCCGATCGCCGCGGCGAGGGCGATCAGACTCATGTGCTCCATGCTGGAGTAGGCCAGCATTCGCTTGTAGTCGCGCTGGGCCAGCAGCATCCCGGCGGCCAGGGCGAGGGTGAGCAGGGCAATGCCCGCGAGCAGGACCTGGGTGAAGCCGGGCCCGAGGGCGGCGTCGGCAATGATTCGGTAGCGCAGGATCGCGGCGAACGCGACCGAAAGCAGCACCCCGGACATCAGCGCGGACACGGGAGCCGGGGCCTGGCTGTGGGCGTCGGGCAGCCAGGCGTGCAGCGGGATCAGGCCGGCCTTGGCGCCGAAGCCGAGGATGACGAGGGTGATGCCGAGCCGGGTGACCGCAGGGTCAAGGCGGTCGGCGCGGGCGAGCAGGGTGGGCCAGTCCAGCGCCCATGCCTCGGCGATGCCGGCCTGTCGGGCGGCGTAGTAGATCAGGACGGTGCCGAGGAAAGCGAGCGCGATCCCGGCGGAACAGATCACCACGTACTTCCAGGCCGCCTCGACGGACGTGCGGGTGTGGCGGTGGCCGACGAGGAAAGCGGTGACGATGGTGGTCGCCTCGATGGCGACCCACAGCACGCCGAGGTTGGCGGTGAGCACGGCCAGGCTCATGGCGGCGAGGAAGGCGTGGACGAGAGCGTGGTACTGCGCTGCCGGGCGGCCCGTGGTCCATTCGCCCGCCAGGTACGCGGGGGTCGAGGCGCAGGCGACGAGCGCGACCGCGCCGATGACCAGCAGCATCCAGGCAGTCAGCGCGTCGGTCCGCAGAAGTCCGGAGTACGCCGCCGTCGGGCCGTCCTCGACGACGGCCACCGCGAGCAGACTCCCGCACAGCAGGATCACGGCGGGCGAGAGGAGTCCGGCCCAGGCCGCGGGCCGGCGCCTCGGGGGTGCTTCGGGTTCGGGTGACTCCGCCACGAGGACGTAGCCCGCACCATGGACAGCGGGCAATGTGGCGGGGACGAGCTTACGGGTGCGAAGTCCGTTCAGAGCGTATGACCCGGAAACGGCCAGCGGCACGGCCGCGGGTGCGGTGAGTAGCACTGCGGAGGAGGCGGCGTTCATCAGTCGTGCAGCTCCCGCAGGTCGTCGATGTCGGTGGTGCCGAAGGCTTCCCGCATCCGGGTGGTGAGGATCTGCAGCACCAGCACGGCCAGCAACACGTCGAAGGAGACCCCGAGTTCGACGATCAGCGGCACTCCGGAGGTGGCAAGGAAGGCGGTGGCCGTGATGCCGTTGTCGAGCAGCAGGAAGCCGACCACCTGGGCCAGGGCCCGGCGCCGGGTCACCAGCACGAAGAACCCGATCAATACGACGGCCAGGCCCACCGGCAGGGCCCGGGTGGCCGGGGTCGGGTCCAGCTCCACCAGCGGACTGGCCGCCACATAGGCGAGGAGCGTGAGCACGGCCGCGGTCAGCAGCGAGGCGGCGACGTTCACCAGCGGCTGCGTCTCGCGCACCTCCTCGCTGTGCGCAGGATCGGCGGCCAGCGCGGCCAGTGCCCGCCGGATCAAGTAGGGCAGCAGCCCCGCCCGCAGCAGTCCGATGCCAACCGCCACGACGATGACGTCCCAGCGTTCCTCGTGGATGCCGAGCAACAGGGCGATCGCCGCGAGGGCCAGGCCCTGAAGCGCGAAAACCCGTACGATCGCGGCGAGTTCGCGGCGCCACAGCACGACCACGGCCGCCAGCAGGAAGGCGCCGCAGGCCAGGTCGAGGAGTTGTGTGTAGAGGGCCTCGCTCATGACTCTCCGCTCAGGAAGTACGAGGCGGTCACCGCGAGCAGCGCCAGCAGGAAGGACCCGGCAAGCAGTTCGGGCACCCGGAACAGCCGCACCTTCGCCCAGAACACCTCGGCCGTCGCCAGCACCGCGCCCAGCAGCACGACCTTCACCGCGAACAGCACCAGCGCCAGCAGCAGAGCTGTCCAGGAGGCGCTGGTGGCGATGCCCCAGGGCACGAACAGCGAGGACAGCAGCCCCAGCAGCAGGGTGAGCCGCATCTGAGCGCCGAGTTCGACCAGCGCCAGGTCGGGGCCCGCGTACTCCAGCACCATCGCCTCATGGATCATGGTCAGCTCGAGGTGCGTGGAGGGATTGTCCACCGGAATCCGCCCGGTCTCCGCGAGCACCGCCACCGCGAGTGCGGCCGTGGCCAGCAGGCCGGCCGGGGAGGTGAGCCGGGCGGGTTCGTGGACGGCGCCGGAGACGATGGCGGGGATGTTGGTGGTTCCGGCCGGTATCGACAGGGCGAACACCGACAGCAGGATGGTCGGTTCGACCAACGCGGCGACGGTCATCTCCCGGGAGGCGCCCATTCCGCCGAACGCGGTGCCTGTGTCCAGCCCTGCTAGGGCCAGCACCAGAGTGCCCAGCGCGATCAGCGCCACCACGAGGATCAGGTCCGCGTGACCGCTGACCGGGGTGTCGGTCGACAGTAGCGGCACGAGCGCGGCGGCCACCATGGTGGTGGCGACCAGCAGCGCGGGAGCGGCCCGGAACGCGGGACCGGTACCGACCGGCGTGATCGGCTCTTTGCGCAGCAACTTGCGCGCGTCCCGCCAGGGCTGCAGCACTCCCGCCCCGGCCCGGCCTTCCAGGCGGGCCCTGATCTGCCGCATCCAGCCGGTCAGCAGCGGCGCTCCGGCGCCGACCGCGACGACCTGACCGGCCACCGCAACGTATCCGACCGCACTCACCAGCCCACCGCCAACACCACCAGAAGAACGACCAGGCCGACGAAGCCGTAGCCGAGGTAAAGGTGCACGCTGCCGCCCGCCAGCCGCCGGGCCGCCTGCCCGGTGCCGGCCAAAGCCCGCAGCACCGGCTCGTAGAGCCGGTGTTCGATCCGGTCGGGCACCCTGCGCTGGAAGCGCACCCGCTCCACCAGGTACGCCGACTCGCGCACCGGGGTGACGTTCACGTCCTGCTCGGGAGCGAGGACATCGTCGAAGACCCGCTGCAGCGGCTCGGCGAACGAGGTCGCTGTATAGGCCATGCGCGGCGTGGGTGTCCCGCCGCCGCAGTCCCACAGCCGCGTGTTCACGCGTCGCCGCCGGCGCGCGTACAAGCGGGGCAGGCCGACGGCGAGCATGGCGGCGGCGGTCAGGGCGGCCACGATCCACAGCGGCGACAGCGAGGCGGAGATGTCGGCGAGCCGCACCCGCACCCCGCCGCCCGACACGGTCCCGCTGCCCGGCAGTCCGACCGCACTGACGGCCCGGTCGAGCCCGTCGCCCAGCAGCCCCGGCACCAGCGCCAGGGCGACGCACGCGGCGCCGAGCAACCCCATCCCGGCCAGCATCAGAGGCGGCGCCTCCTTGGCAGCGTCCGCCCGCGGGCTGCGCGGCCGGGCGAAGAACCCGACGCCGAGCGCCTTGACGAACACGGCCGCCGCGAGTCCCGCCGACAGCGCGATCAGCGCCACCGACAGCGGCAGGACGACCGCCACCGCGACGCCCGGCACCCGCAGTCCGTGGATGAGGGACTGCAGCAGCAGCCACTCGCTGATGAAGCCGTTGCCCGGCGGCAGCGCGACCGCGCCGAGCGCGGCCAGCGCGAACAGCCCGGCCGTGACCGGCATCTTCGAGCGCAGTCCGCCGAGCAGGTCCAGGTTGCGCTCCCCCGTCGCCCGCAGCATCGAACCGGCCGCGCAGAACAGCAGGGCCTTGAACGCGGCGTGATTGACCACGTGCAGCAGCGCGGCCGCCAGGGCCAGCGCGGCCAGCGGCTCGTCGCCGTACGCGGCGAACAGGCCGGCCGCGCCGACCCCGATGAGTACGAGCCCCATGTTCTCGCTCGTCGAGTACGCCAGCAGCCGCTTCAGGTCCGAGGCCATCGCCGCCTGCAGGATCCCGTACACCGCCGACAGCCCGCCCAGCGCGAGCACCGCCAGCCACCACCAGGCCGGTCCCCCGCCGAGCAGGTCCAAGCCGACCCGCACCAGGCCGTAGATGCCGAGGTTGACCATGGCGGCGCTCATCAGCGCCGAGACCGGGCTGGGCGCCTCGGGATGCGCGCGCGGCAGCCAGGCGTGCAGCGGCACGGCGCCCGCCTTCGACGTGAAGCCGGCCGCGACCAGCACGAAGACCAGCCCGCGTACGGTCGGCGACATGCCGTCCGCGCCCGCCCGCAGCGCGGCGAAGGACTCGCCGCCCGCCAGCCCGGCGAACACCGCCAGCCCGGTCAGCAGCAGCACGAGCCCCAGATGGGTCATCACCGCGTACCACACACCCGCCTGCCGCACCGAAGCCCGCTCCCGGTGCTCGGCCAGCACCAGCAACAACGAGGCAAGCGCCATCAACTCCCACAGCACCAGGAACGTCGACACCGAGGCGGCCACCGGGACCAAGATCAGCGTGAGCGCGAACAGCGGCAGCACCGCCTGCGCCCCGCGCGAGCCGAGCCCGTGCGCCCCGTGGCCGGCGGCATAACCGATCCCGTACACCGCGACCGCCGCCACGACGACCCCCGCCACCGCCAGGAACAGGCCCGCCAACGCATCCACCGCCAGATGTGTCCCGGCCAGCGGCAGCACCCCGGGGAACGTTGCTCTCCAGCGGCTGCCTCCCAGTGCAGCCACACCCGCCGCACCACCACTCACCCCCACCCCCGCCGTCAGGACCCCAACGACCGCAGTGCGCGGCCGGTACGGCAGCAGCAGCCCGGCCAGCGCGCCCACCCCGCCCATCCCGGTGGCCGTCGCGAGAGCGGCCGGCACCACGCTCATCTGCCGGTCACCCGCCGCAGGGCCGCCACGATCTCGCCCGGCTCCGGCGGGCAGCCAGGTACGGCCAGATCCACCGGCACGACATCAGCGACGGCGCCCTCGACGCCGTAACCACCCACAAACTCCCCGCAGTTGACCGCGCAGTCCCCCACCGCCACCACCAGCCGCGGCTCACCCATCGCGGCAACCGTGCGCCGCAGCGGCTCCGCCATGTTCCGCGTCACCGGCCCGGTCACCAGTGCCACGTCCGCGTGCCGGGGCGAGGCCACCAGCCGCGCTCCGTACCGCTCGGCGTCGTACACCGGACTGAAGGCGGCGGCGATCTCGATCTCGCAGCCGTTGCAGGACCCCGCGTCCACACAGCGCACCTGCACCGATCCGCCGAACTCCCGTGCCCTCCCGGGCACCTCGTCCTCCGGGCGCGGCGGGGCGGGCTCGGCCACCCGCCCGGTCTCGCGGATTTTGCGCAACAGGCCCATGAACCCTCCCTGACACGGCGAGAACGTGTCCGCAGATGACCAACGAGGTGTGCTGCGGCTGGAGTTACGACACTTTCCTTGCGCTTTGCCAACTTTGACGATGCTTTGTTCGGGGATGATCCGATCGAGTCGGACCGGATCTGCCGGGGGTGAAGGCGGCCGCCTCCCGGCACCGCAGAGCGCTGTCAAACTCTTCGGTCGGGAGGCGGCCGCCGATCAGGGGCCGTCGCTCGACGGCGGTTTCGCTTCCCCTTGCGCGGCCTGCAGGTCGGCGAGGAGTTCGGCCTGCCCGGCCAGGACTCCGGAGAGGATGGTGCGGGCGACCCAGAGCAGTTCGGCGATGTGCGGGCTGGTCAGTGAGTAGTAGACGGCCGAGCCCTCCTTGCGGGTCACCACCAGGTTCGCCCGGCGCAGCACCGCGAGCTGCTGGGACAGGTGCGCGGGCTCGATGCCCACCTCGGGCAGCATCTCGGCGACCGCATGCTCGCGCTCGCTCAGCAACTCCAGCACCCGGATGCGCGCCGGATGGCCGAGCGTCTTGAAGAACTCGGCCTTGAGCTGGTACAGCGGCGTGCTCATCGTGGCGCCACCTCCCCGGCCGGGCAGCACGGCCCCGCCGGCCGGACCACTCTGCATCGCATCCACCCACTCGTCAGCAACATGCGGCCCATCCTCGCCTGCGGCACCAGTCAGCCTGAACCCGCACCGAGAGACCGGCCGCTGGAATCCAGCGATGACGACCTCAGTAATTGCTAACATTAGCAACTCCATACGTCCGTGAGGGAGGCTTCCGTGAGAATCACCCCACTGCGGGGCCTGGGCGTCACCTGGTACAAGTGCCCCGCCTGCCGCCTCAAGTGCCGCCCCACCGCTGTCGGGCCGGACGGCAACTGCCCGCGCTGCGGCCAGGCCCGCATGTTCAAGCTGTCCTTCGGCGGCCGGTCCGTGCCGCGGAGCGCAGGCGCGGACCGCGGCTGACCCGCCCACGGCACGAGGCCGGAGGTCTGAAGTGGGTGACTGGGGGGTCCAGTCCGGCAGCGGGGTCCGCTTCGAGTGGGGCCCGGAGCGCGCCGCCTGGCAGCGCAGGCCGCCTGTCTGGTCGTCGTGGACGTGCTGTCCTTCACCACGGCGGTGAGCGTCGCCGTGCAACAGGGCATACGGGTGCTGCCGTTCTGGCTGCCGGACGAACCGGCAAGCGCCGTCGAGCAGGCTGCCGCCGAGAAGGCCGCCGAGGTCTTCGCCCGCCAGTCGGGCGCGCGCCTGGCCGCCCCACGCCACGCCGTCACGCCCGCCACTCCCTGGTCCCTCTCCCCTGCTCAACTGCGCGCCGCGCCCTTCGTCGCCCGCCTGGTGCTGCCGTCGCCGAACGGCGCGTCCATCGCGGCCGCCGCACGGCCGAGCGTGCGGGTGGTCGCCGCCTGCCTACGCAACATCAGCGCGGTCGGCGGCTGGCTCACCGCCCACGGCTACGGCACGCCCGAACGTCCCGTTGCCGTGATCGCCGCGGGTGAGCAGTGGCCGGACGGCAGCCTGCGCCCCGCCCTGGAGGACCTGCTCGGCGCGGGAGCCCTCATCTCCGACCTGCACGCCCAGGGCGCCGGCCCGCTCTCGGCGGAGGCCGCAGCCGCCAAGGCCACCTACGAAGGCACGGCCGACCTCGCCCACGCGGTCGCCGTGAGCGCCTCCGGCCGCCGGCTGACCGCGACGGGATTTGTCGAGGACGTGGCCATCGCCACCGAAGAGGACACCTGCACCATGCCGGTTCGGGACGGCGACGGCGCCTTCGCCCCGGGATAATCCGGCAAGGTCATTGGCCTGTCTGGTCTCCGGTCGGCCACCCGGTGGTGCGCCACTCATGACGCCCCTCTGTCTGCGCCCCGTGCTCTGTGCTGTGCGCAGCGCGCGCGGCGGCCAGGTCAGCATGCACAGGGATGGGCGGGCAGTCCCCGGCGGGAACGAGGGAACCGTCGGCGGGAATGGCGGCCAGCTCCAGGCCACGGCCGGCCTCGGCGAGACGATGCGCCGCCTCGGTGATCGCCAGCTGTCCGTCGGCCGACCAGCCGCGCAGCTCGGTCAGGTCGAGAATGACCGGGCCGGCGCCGCGGGCCACTGCCCAGCCGACCGCGCCGGTAAAACGGTGGACGGCGTCCGGGCCCAGGTATCCGGCGACGGACAGGATGCCGAGGTTCTCCTCGACGGTGTAGCGCCAGTCGATGGTCATGGTCGTGAACTTCCTTGTGCGGGTGGCCCGTTCGGGGTCGGAGAGGTGTCAGAGGGGCAGGGTGATCCAGATGCTCTTGCCCTTGCCGTCGGCATCCCTGCGGACGACCGCGGTGCCGCCCAGGCCGAGGGTCAGCTCCATGACGGTGGCCAGACCACCGGCTCCGTTACCGGTGACCGCGCCGTACAGCTGGGGCTGGTAGGGGTGGCGGTCGTGGACAGCGAAGGCCAGGGAGTCCCGGCCCGCCGCGTAGATCACCGTCACCTGTGGGGAGAGGACGGCGGCGTGCCGGACACTGTTGGTGACGAGCTCGCCCAGGATCAGCAGCGCCGGGTCCACCGTGGAGTGGCGCAGCCCGATTCCCCACTCGACCCACGCCGCTTCGGCGGTCTCACGAGAAAGGCGGACGGCGGACGGCTCGCAGGGCAGGGTGACCACGTGCCGGTAGGGCAGGGCTTCCAGTCGGGTGGACATCACGCCTCCGGGCGGGCGAGGCGGAAGCCGGTCACTGGCTTGGGGTGGATCCGCAGGAGCGTGTCGTGCGGACCGTGCGTCCAACCAGCAAGGGTGCGCCGGTAGTGGGCGCCCTCATTCGGGTCGGTTATCACTTCGGCGGGGCCGCAGACGGTGACGGTCCAACCGGTCCCGGCCACGGCACGGATCTCGTCCACGTGGTAGGTCGCCGTCGCCGGGACCGCCGATGCCGGCACCGGGGTGCGGACCACCAGGCGGCCGTACTCGAAGACGTGCCGGGCGGGGCGTACGACGGTCAACTCCCGCTGCGTGTACACGAGCCGCCCCAGGCTGCTGCCCTCAAGCAGCCACAGGGCCTCCGCGCCGGAGACCTCGACCATGCGCGCGATGGTGGGGGACATGCTCATTGCAGGGCTTCCTCACTGGGCGTTGTGGTCCGCGGGGCAGGGACAGAGGACATGACTCCGGCGCTCTCCAGGTAGTCGCGGGCGCCACGGATCGCCTCGGGCGTGGTGGCGTACTCGCGGCCCTCCCGGCCCAGCAGATCCAACGCACCCACCGAGTCGAGGACCTGGCGCTGCCCCGGCCGGATCCCGGAGGCCAGCACGACGATGCCCCGACGGCTAAGCTTCTCCACCACGTCCTTGAGGACAAGCGCACCGGTGGCATCCATGGTCGACACCCGCGACATGCGCAGGATCACCACCCAAACATCAACAACCTCCGTCAGCTCCAGCAGGAATCGGTGCGCGGCGGCGAAGAACAGCGGCCCGTCGATGCGGTAGGCGACAATGTGCTCGGCCAGCAGCGCGTGTTCCTCGGCGCTGTGGTCGCCGCGGTCGAGCGGCACCTGGTCGAAGCGGGCCTGCTTGGCCACAGCGCGCAGGGCGAGGGCACCCGCGACGATCAGGCCGATGATGACGGCGTAGACCAGATCAAGGGCCAGAGTGGCGCCCGCCGTGAGGACGAGGATCACCGCGTCCGAGCGGGTGGCCTTCGCCATCGCCCTGAGCGAGCCGACCTCGACCATGCGGATCGCGGTGGCCAGCAACACGCCGGCGAGGGCGGCCAGCGGGATCTTCGAGACCAGGGGCGCCGCCGCGAAGACGATCAAGGCGAGGATCGCGGCGTGGGTCAGAGCCGCGAGCCGGGAGCCTGCACCCGTACGGACGTTGACCGCGGTCCGGGCGATCGCGCCTGTCGCCGGCACGCCGCCGAACAGCGGCGCGGCAATGTTGGCCAACCCTTGGCCGAACAACTCGCGGTCGGGGTCATGCTTCTGGCCGACCGTCATGCCGTCGGCGACCGACGCCGACAGCAGCGACTCCAGGGCGGCCAGCGCCGCGACCGCCACGGCTGGGGCCAGCAGGGACCCAAGGGACCCGAGGTCGAGGAAGGACAGAGAAGGAGCGGGCAGCCCGGCGGGCAGGTCACCGATCGGCCTCGCCGCATCCAGACCGGCCGCCTGGGCCACGATCGTCGCCGCGATGACCGCCAGAATGGAGAACGGGATCGCCGGCCGCCACCGCGCGCCGGCCAGCATGACCGCCGCCACCGCCACCGCAAAGCCCACCGCGGTCCAGTTCGGAGACTTCGCGAACTCCTCCACAGCGCGCCAAGTGACCACGAGCACCCGGTCGCCCTCCGGCTTGGACACTCCGAGCGCGTTCGGAATCTGCTGCAACCCGATCACACAGGCGATGCCCAGGGTGAACCCCTCCACCACCGGAGCCGGCACATACTGCATGTACTTGCCGGCCCGCAGCGCGGCCAGCACCACCAGCATGAGGCCCGCCGTCAGCCCGACGGTGAGCACCCCAGTGGGCCCGTACTGGCCGACGATCGGCACCAGGACCACCGTCATCGCGCCCGTCGGCCCGGACACCTGCAGATTCGAACCGCCGAACACCGCTGCCAGCGCGCCCGCGACCACGGCGGTCGCCAACCCCGCCTCCGCCCCGAGCCCGGAGGAGACCCCGAAGCCCAGCGCGAGCGGCAGCGCCACGATCGCGACCGTCAGTCCGGCGAGCAGGTCCCGGCGCGGATCGCGCCGCATCTCCGCCAGATCCCTCCGGCCGGGCAGCAGCGCGGCAAGCCGGGCCCGGGCCCGGCTGGTTGACGAGGTCATCACGCGGTGACCTCGTCTTCCCGTAGCTCGGCCAGCAGCTCATGCTGTCCCCTGAGCATCTCGGTCAGGATCCGGCGTGCGGCCCCCATCAGCTCCGCGACGTCCCCGCCGGCTAGCTGGTAGACGACCGTCGAGCCCTCCCGTGTCGAGGCGACGATCCCCGACCGGCGCAGCACCGCCAGCTGCTGCGACAGGCTGGAGGGCTCCACCTCGATCTCCGCGAGCAGTTGCCGTACCGGCCGCGGCCCCTCCTGCAGCAGCTCCAGCACGCGTATCCGCACGGGATGCCCCAGCATCCGGAAGAACTCAGCTTTGGCCTGATACAGCGGAACCGACACGACCCCTCGATTTCCCCAACGAAGACCCCGCTCCCCGCAGGGCAGACACGGCAGACGTCAGACACGTATGTGCTGTGCCTGCGGCTACCGGTGACAGGCACAGCCACATCAGCATGTAACCAATTGCAAAATTTAGCAATTCAGATATCCTATTTATGACGATTGACACATATGCGCTGGCGGGCGACGAAAACTCCTGGTCATGGAGTCGGCTGACCTCGTCCCAGCCTGGCTGTTCCGCGCCGGTGCCGATCAAGGGTCGACGCCCGCCAGCCTGCAGTTGGCGGACAACTGCGGACATCTGAGTACGGGCACTCACGACACCGCGCATGGGCCCGGGAGGATGGTCGCCCGGTGAACATGAACGCGGAACTCACCGGCAGGGGCGTGGCCGTGGTCCTGGCCGTCATCGAACTGGCAGCCCTTGCCTGGCACGGAAAGAGCCGCTCCGGAAGCTACTTCCACGCCCGACACGTCGGTTACACGATCACATAGGCAACCCAACGGTTCCAGCTCAATAAGCGCAGGCCGCTTAGAAGCGGGGCAACGTAGCGCGGGATCGCCGGTTAGCCAAACCGGCGATCCCGCGGATCATTGATAGTCCACCGCCACCACCTGCCCACACGTCGAAAGGCACCGAGACGGCCGTCAATTCAGCTCGCCGCGCGTCGTCAGCGCTTCCCACCGCCGCGTAGCTCCCGGGGAACATGTGCAGCGCGCGCTCAAGATCCCATGAGCCGCGCAGGTCGCCCGTGCCCTGGGGCCGACCTCTATCACAACCCGCGTGAACCCGGGAAAGACGTCGACCTGCGTCGGGTTTGCCTGTGCATCGACATCGACCTCAGCGCGCGATGCGGGGTGACCCTACTTACGTCATCGGCTGTCTTGTCCAATTTCCGGCCCAACACCGTGGTCCGCTGACCCGCCACAGGCATTAGAGCCACAAGTTTTCGGCAGTTTCAAACCACGCGCATTCGCGCCACCTGGGACGGGACGGGAAGCGTGGAGGACGCTTCCAGGGCGCTGGGGTTCTCGCGGGCGAAGGGCTACGACCTGGTTCGTCGCGGGGAGTCCCGTGCCGCGTGCTACGCGTCGGCCGTAGCACACGTGTCGTCACCGCCTCTCTGCTCCGCGTGCTCGAAAGCGGAGAGCCGGAGTACATCTCTCACACAGCTCTCACCAACTGGGCGGACTCCCCCAGACTGTGAGTCCCTGACCTGGCCTTACGCTCCTGTCCTGGATCGGCTGGACGCCCTTGGACGGTCTTTACGGCCTGCGCCAGGTGGTGCCGTTCGGCAGCTTCTTGGCGAGGGCGGAGGAGGGGCTGCAGGCCGCCTGTGCCGCCGGGGCCGCCTGCGGCTCGGCGTCGGCGGTCGTCACGGCCGTGAGGGTGGTCGCGGGCAGGACGAGCAGGGCGCAGGCTCCGGTGAGGGCCAGTCGCCGGGTCAAGGACCGCATGAGCGGGGCTCCTTGTCTGATACGTGCACGATCGTGCCGGTCTCAGGAGAGCCGGTGCACCGTGCGGTCGCTGAGGTCGATGACGAACTTCAGGGTGTCGATCCAGGGCCCGTTCCTGACGCTGGTGAAGAGCCGCACGCAGCGGTGCGTGCCGTCGCAGTCGGCGAGTTCGGCGACGCCGGTCGGCGGGGTGTCGTACGTCATGCCCTGCACCCGCAGCTGGCGGTCGCCGGTCAGCGGCCGGCCGGTAGCGCTTTCGTAGTCCTGCCGTACGCCCTGTCCGAGGGGGTCCGCGAGCAGCACCCGCAGCGCCTCGCGCGACTCCGGCCCGGCGGGCGGCGGCTGGGCGCCGGTGGTGGACCGGGTCAGCTCCACGCGGCCGGTGGAGAGGTTCACGGTCTTCTTGACCAGGCGGTCGTCTCGGTAGTCGTAGATGAGGATGTCGGCTCGCCGATCGGCGCCTGTCTCGTCCGGGTCGACCAGGGTGGTGGTGAGGAGCTGCGGCTTCCCCTCGCAATGGGTCGTCGCCGGTGGTCTGCGGGGCGGCGGGTGCGTTCTGGCCTGGTGTTTCCGGTGAGTCGTACGGCGATGGGGTGGCCGGGGCGGTGGCTGCCAGGGCCGGGATCGGGGTGCCGTCGTCCCCTGAGGCGTTCATGGGCAGGGTTACGGTGACGGCCACCGCCGTACCGGCCACGGCTATGGCGGCGCCGGTGAGGAGGTGGCGGGCGGTGGGGCTGGGGCGATTCTGGTGCTGCTTCTGCTTCTGCTTCTGCATGAAGGTGCTCCCCCGTGTCTTCGGGATGGGCGGCGTGGGGCGCGCGCATCGGCGCGCGCCCCACGCCGTGGTCAGGTCAGTCCGCCCAGTGGCCGTTGCACTGGCCGGCAGTTACCCAACGGTGGGAGCTGATGCCGTCGTTGATCGCGACTTGATTGTGGAACGTGTTGTTGTTCAGGTTGCTGGCGTACTTCTCGGAGCGGGCGAGGCAGGCCATGCCGCCGCCCCAGTCGGTGCCGGTGGCGTTGTAGACGGCGACCTCCATGAGGCGGCCCTTGTTCAGGAGGGAGCTCGCACGGTTGGTGTCCCTGCCGTTGAAGGCGCCCTGTCCGTTGCCCCAGTTGGAGTCATTGATGTCCGTGTGGCCGAGAAGGGTGCGGCAGTTGGCGTGCTCGTAGGCGTAGAAGAACCCGCGGCGGGCGTTTTGGTAGTCGTCATCGCACGGGGCGGCCGCGACCGACTTGTCCGGAGCCGCCTGCGCGGCCGTCACGGGGGTGGCGGCTCCGAGGCCCGCGAGGGCGAGCGTCGCCAGGAGGACGGGAATCTTGCGCTTCATGTGATGCTCCTCTTCTTGTGGGTGGTCAGCTGGGTTGTCAGCGGTTCTCGTGGTGGCTGTCGGGACCCGTCCGGGCCTTGGCTCCCAAGAGGTCCTGGGCGTTGGCCAGCGCGGTGAGGCTCATGCGCCGTTGGTCGGCGATCTCGTCGCGGTACGGCCCCAACTTCTCGGCGCGGTACTCGCGTTCGAGGGTGCGTGCCGTGCGCAGCAGCGGCGTGTCCGTGGCGCAGGTGGCCTCCGCGACGGCGAGGTCCACCTCCGTGGCCCGGGCGTCGGCCCGGCTCAGCCCCTGGGTGAGGCGAGCCAGGTCGCGGCGGGTCGGCGTAGGGGTGGCCCGCCTTGTTCATGCAGGCGGCCCAGGCCGTCAGCGCGCGCTTGAAACGGGTGTCCTTGACGATGTCGGGTGCGTAGAGCGGCTTCAGGTTCTCGGCGGTCCGGTCGGCGTGGAACCAGGCCCGGAAGTCGCCGTACAGCCGGTCCAGGGCCTGCGCCCGGCAGCCGCCGGCCGTGGTCTGCACCGTGCCGCCGCCCGGCAGGTCGACGCTCACCCACCCGTTCCCCGGTGAGCCGTCAAGTGCTGTGTTGTAGCGGATGAGTTCGGGCCTGGAGAGCTTTCCGGCATACGCGTTGTTCGGATCGGCAAGCCGGTTCTTGTTGGCCTGCTCCTCGAGCCCGGTGCCGTAGCCGTACTTCCTCGCCCAGCCGAGGTCGGACAGCACATACCCGCCGCCCTGCCGCTCGGCGATGCTCGCGATCGGCCCGATCCAGTAGCGGAATCCCTCCTTCTCCATGCATCGCTTGGTGAGCAGGGCCTCGGCGCGTTCGACGAGGGCCTGCTCGGCGTACGTCAGTTCCCGATACCCGGGGTCCGGGTCGAGGTCTGGGTCCGCCGACGGAACGCAGGCCGCGAGCGCCACGGCTGTGCTGATCACTGCCAGTGGCCATATCGGCGTTCGGCTCCTTCCTGCCCCAGTGCGATCCGGTACGGGCATCGGTTCCTCCCCTTGTCGGCGGCCCGGTTCGAGGGCCTCGCTCTGTGCCGCGGTTGGCCCAAGTGCGGGCCGCCGACTGCGAGTTCAGCGCTGGTCAGGGTTGTTCAGCAGTCCCCATCCGCCACACTGAACAAAGCAGGTGACCGTCGTGGCGCCGCGGAAGAGCCAGGGACGAGCCGGGAACGAGGGGGAGCAACGCGTGGGACGTCGCGAAACACCGGTGGATCCGAACGCGGGGCCTGTGCAGCGGTTCGCGTACGAGCTGCGGAAGCTGCGGCAGGAGGCGGGCGGGCTCACCTACCGGGAGATGGCCCGCCGGGCCCACTACTCGGTGACCGCGCTCTCCCAGGCCGCCGCCGGACAGCAACTGCCGTCCCTGGACGTCACCCTGGCGTACATCGAGACCTGCGGCGGCGACCCGGAGGGGTGGGAGCGGCGCTTGACGGAGGCGAGCGAGGAGACGGCGTTACGGGAGCGCACGGACGACGAGGCCCGCTCTCCGTACCAGGGGCTGGCCCGGTTCGAGCCCGACGACCACGACCGGTTCTTCGGCCGGGGCGAACTGATCGCGAGATTACGGGGGTTGACCGCCGAGCGGCGCTTCACGGCAGTGTTCGGGCCGTCGGGGAGCGGCAAGTCGTCGCTGTTGCGCGCCGGGTTGATACCTGTGTTGCGAGAGGGTGGTGGCGGCTCGATTGCCGCGATCCGGATTCTCACGCCGGGCGAACGTCCGTTGCGTACGCATGCGGAGGCGCTGAATCCGACTGAGACCGGTTCCGGCGACACGGTCGTCGTCATCGACCAGTTCGAGGAGGTCTTCACCCTCTGCCACGACCCGGCGGAGCGCGCCGGGTTCGTCGAACGGCTGCTCGCCGCCCGTGAGCCGGACAGCCGACTGCGGGTCGTGATCGCCGTACGCGCCGACTTCTAGGGCCGCCTCGCCGAACATCGCTCCCTGGCCGACGCGTTGTCCGACTCCGGGCTGCTGGTCGGGCCGATGAGCGCGGCCGAGCTGCGCGAGGCAGTGATCGGGCCCGCGCAGGCGGCCGGGCTGATCGTCGAGCGGGAACTGACCGCCCGGGTGGTCGGTGAGGTGAAGGGCGAGCCGGGCGGGTTGCCGCTCATGTCGCATGTGCTGCACGAGACCTGGCGCCGGCGGCGGGGGCGGGCGCTCACGGTGGCGGCGTACGAGGCGGCGGGCGGGCTGCACGGGTCGATCGCGCAGACCGCGGAGGACGTGCACGCCGGGCTGTCGGCACCACAGGCGGAGCTGGCCCGGCTGATCCTCCTCCGGCTGATCACGCCGGGCGAGGGCTCGCAGGACACCCGCCGCCCGGTCGCCCGTACGGAACTCGACTTCGCGGATGAGAGCGACGTCGCCCTCGTCCTGGACCGGCTGGCCCGCGCCCGTCTGATCACCCTCGACGAGGACACCGTCGACCTCGCCCACGAGGCGCTGATCACCGCCTGGCCCCGGCTGCGCGGCTGGATCGAGGAGGACCGGGAGCGGCTGCGCGCCCACCGGCGGCTGACGGAGGCGGCCCAGGCGTGGGACGACCTGGGGCGCGATGCGGGGGCCTTGTACCGGGGATCCCGCCTCGACACGGCTGACGAACTGTTCGCCACGCCTGAGCATGGGACCGCCCTCACTTCGCCGGAACGTTCCTTTCTGGCCGCGAGCCGCGAGGCCCGCACCGGGGCGCGGCGGCGTCGGCGCGGGCTGATCGGCGCCCTCAGCCTCCTGGTCGCCCTGGCCCTCGTTGCAGGGGTCGTCGCCTGGCAGCAGGGGCGGACGAGTGACCGGCGGCATGCGGAGGCGGAGGCGCGTCGGATCGCGGCGGTGGCGGAGAGCATGAGGCTCTCCGATCCGGTGACGTCGATGCGGCTGGGTGTGGCGGCGTGGCGGCTGGCGGAGACTGCGGAGACTCGAGGGGCGTTGGTAGGGGCGGTTACGCAGCGAGAGGAGGACGCATTCGCGATACCTGGGGCGGATATCGGGGGACAGAACTCTGACATAAGCCCCAAGTTCCACTTCGTCGACAACGGCCGGAGCCTGATGTCCATCGCTGCGGACCGGATCAAGATGTGGGATCTGCGGACCCATCGCAGCACTCACTACCCGGGGTTCGGCGAGCCGGAGCTGAATACCACTATGTACGCGGTCGCACCGGACGGTCGCTCGCTCGCGTCGGTGGGGGAGCAAGGGATTCGGATCTGGGACGTCCGCTCCGGACGCATCACCGCCAAACTCCCCATGGCCTGGCCCACGGACCCGGCGTTCGGGCCCGGCGGGCACACCCTCCTCGTGGACACCGACCCCTGGGATCGGGAGACAGACAACTCGCGTTCCGTACAGGTATGGGACCTGCGCACCCGGCGGATGCTGCTGAGTGTCCCGATGGGGGACGATGAGGCAGTGAACAGGGCGGTCAGCGCGGACGGCCGGTGGCTGGCGCTGTGCTCGGACGAGCGCCCCCTGGAGATCTGGGACACGACCGGGCGAGGGACGGCAGCTGAGCCCTGGCCGGCCCGGCTGAAACGGCACTCATGTACCGGCGATCCCCTCCCCTTCGCCTTTTCACCTGACAACCGCAGCATGGCGCTCCTGACCGAGACCGGGGTCCGCAGGACGGACTTCCGCTCCGGGCGTGAGCTCCCCGGGATCGAGGAGGAGGACCTGAGGACACTCCGGTTCAGCGCGGACGGCCAGTTCCTCGCCTCGGGTGGGTTTCAAGGGCTCGTGGTGTGGCGCCTGTCGGACCCGGACAACCCCATCCTCCGGCACTCTTTGCCCGGACAGGCGGCGGGCTTCGAGATCGACCTCGACTCGCATGCCCTTCGCTATCTCAACGAGGCCGCGACGGTCGTACGGTCGCTGAGCCTTGACGAGGCGGCGAAGCGGTGGGAGCGATACCCGGCCGACGACGCACAGCTGAGCCAGGACGGCACGACGCTTGCCGTTCTCCGGCAGAAGGGCGCCCAGACGGGCGTCCAGCTGCTGGACACGCGCGACGGTGCGGTTCTCCCCGCACCGGAGGGAGAGCCGTGCGCTGGTGGGGAGCTGGAGGACGTGCCCATGCGGATGTGCGCCGATCTCATGGCGTTCAGCGGCGATGGCAGGTACTTCGCCTACGGCAGAAGCTGGCTTGAAGACAGCGACGGCGTGCCGGGGCCTCCCAGTATCACCGTCTGGGACGTCAGAGCCGGTCGGGAAGTCGCCGACATTGAGCCGCCGGGCGGCCGTGGCCTGTGGGGAGTGGAGAGCGTTGCTCTCACTCATGACGGTACTTCTGTGCTGACGTTCAGATCATGGGACGGCAACGCGGTCGACCTATGGGACGTGCGTGGCCGTGAGCGCGTCCGGACGGTGGACAGGGGCGACAGTGCCGTGAGCCAGGTGGCAGCGGGGATGAGCAGTTTCGAATGGCGTGTGCAGAGGCTGGCCGTGCGCCCGGACGGAGACACCGTGGTGTCCCAGGACGGAGTGATCGCCGACCTCTCCACCAGGCTGATCGGGGATCGCAACCTTGGCGACAGCGCGACCCTGCAACTCGCCTTCAGCCCCGACGGTGCTTATCAGCAGCGGTGACGGAGTCGCTGCGATACGAGACGGCCGCGCAGTACCTGATGCGACGGGTGCTCAAGGATACGGAGGTGGCCGGACGGCGGTTGCCGACGGGAATACCCATCGTGGTGCTGGTCGCGGCGGCGAACCGCGATCCGGAGGTGTTCGAGCGGCCCGACACTTTCGACGTCCGGCGCAAGAACCTGGGCGACGTGATCGATTTCGGGACGGGAATTCACTGCTGCCCCGGCAGCGCGCTCACACGGCACCAGACACAGATCGCGCTTCGGCTGCTGTTCGAGCGTTTCCCGCGTATACGGCTGGCCGGCACACCGAAGCGGCGGTGTTCCACGGGACAGCGCGGGATCGGGTACCTGCCGGTGCGGCTTGTGTCGATGACGCGGCCCCTTGAAGGACTCGGCGTGTAAGGAGGAGGGGCAGTGTCTGAACTCCAGGCCCTTATCGGGGTCTTGTCCGCCGGTGCCTATCTGCCTCAGCAGATCGTCACCAACGAAGAGGTCGCGGCCGGTTGCCGCATGTCGGCCGAGTGGATCGTGGAGCGCACGGGAGTGCTGCGACGTCACCGTGCGGCTCCTGATCAGGCGCCGTCGGATCTGGCGGCCCAGGCGGTACTGCAGGCCCTTGAACGAGCCGGTCTGAGCGCGCAGGATCTGGGGCTGCTCGTGCTGGCGACGTCGATTCCCGACGAGTTCGGCCCTCCGACGGCGTGCCGGGTGCAAGCATTGCTGGGGGCGCGGAACGCGGTCGCGTTTCGATGTGACGGCGGCGTGCTCGGGATGGCTGTTCGCGGCCCGAGTGGCGCGTGACTGGCTCGCCTCCTCGGGCGAAGGGTATGCAGCCGTGGTCGGCGTCGAGGTGTACTCACGGTTCCTGGACCCTGCAGACAGAGCGACGGCGGTGCTGTTCGGGGACGGGGCCGCCGCGACGATCCTCGGGCCGGTCACGGCCGGCGGCTTCGGCGCGATTTCCCTGGGCTCGGACGGGACCGGAGCGGACGACGTCGTTCTCCCAGCCGGGGCGGGGCGCATGCCTGCCTCCGAGCGCACCTTGGCCGAGCAAGCACCCCGCGCTGCTGCGGCACGCTGCCGTACAGCTCGGGATCGGCGCGGACCGCCTGGTGCTCGTGGGAGACCAGGCCGGGAACCTGGGGGCTGCATGTATCCCCTACGGACTTGGCCGCGCGATCGAACACGGCCGTCTCCACGACGGTGACCGCGTTCTGGTTGTTGCGTTCGGCGCAGGGCGTACTTGGGGCAGCACGGTGCTGACGTGGTCAGGAAACTGACTCCTCCCCCAGGGCCAGCGCATGGCGTTTCCCCTCATCGCCTACGCCAGGACGGCGCCCAATGTGCCGTCCCATGGGCCGGACAAAGGCCGCTGACAATAAGAGAAGGACATGCGAAATGCGGGCCTACATTCATGTAGGGTCTCGCGCTTCGCTGTATACGCCGAGGCTGGGCCCTCGATCCGGGGCCCGTCATCGACGGTGCCGTCCCCCTGGCCGAGGTGCCGGACGGTTTTCGGGCGATGGACGACCGGTCGGCGCTGAAAGTGCGCATCACCGTCAGAGTGCGGGGCCGGCGGCACGGGTGTGGTTCCTCCCGTGCCGCGTGGCGCCCTCGTGATGTCAGGCGGCGCTCTTCACGTGGCGGACGAGCCACATCAGCAGGGCGTCCAGGTCGGCGGCGGCCGAGAGGACCCGGTCGACCGCCTCGGGGGTGTGCAGCCATTGCTCGCAGCCGAGGGGACGGGCGGCGATCAGCGAACGGTGGCGCAGCAGGTTCGTACGGGAGTGGTCCGTCGGATAGCCGCGCGGGGGTCGTTTCATCACGTCCCCGGAGATGTCGTAGCCCTTCTTCCGCACGTCCTCGACGATGGCGGACAGTTCGCGGCCGCTCCCCTCGGAGGCCACGGCTTTGCGGAACATGTCCACCTGGCCGGGATCGGGGTACCACCAGGCGCCCTGGATCCGCAGGCCGTCCAGGGAGAACCGGAGACCGATCTCGATCTTGCGGCCGAGCCGGATCACCGCGCCCTGGTGCTGCCACCACCAGGAATCGGTGCGGTAGTGCCAGACGGAGAAGTCCTCGTACCGGGGGTCGGTGTCCGCGACCTCGTTGAGCAGGGCGATCATCGGCTGCCGGACCAGGCGTTCGCGGTCCGCGCGGTAGCGCTCGCGGGTCGCGTGGGTCGGTTCGCCCTGGAGCTGCCACAACACGTCCATGGCCTGCTCCGGCCAGCCGGTGAACTGTCCGCGCATGCGCGCAGGTTAGCTCACCCATGATCCGCGCGTGCCGAGAGCGAGACGGGCAGGGAGGCTAACCCCAGACAAGGTGGGAGGTGCTGCGGCCGGGCTCGCCAGCCAGTTCGATGTGCCGTGCGCGGTGGGCGAGTTCGTCGAGAAGCACGGAGAGTGCAGTCGATATGAAGCGGGCGGTGGGATTTGTGCAGCCGAACTTGAGATCCCACAATTCATGCAGGATCTCGCGGCTGGTGTCGGATACCGCCCTCGTGACCTGCAGTTCCTTCCGCAGTCTCACGGCGTGTCGGACTTCCGAGTCGGCAGTGCGGGCACGCGTCGACGCCGTCGGCGAGGGCCTGCCGACCTGGTCGCGGGCTGATCAGCGCAGTCCGGCGAAGAGATCGTTCTCGGGCACGGCCGCGCCGGTGGCGTCCTGGACACGTACGAAGGTCTCCATGCCCATCAACTCGCCGAACCTCTCCTTGCCCATCTTGAGGAAGAAGATGTTCTCGCCCTGACTGGCGTGCGCGGCCAGCGCGTCGAACTTCTGGCCGCTGAACGCGGTGGTGTCCACCCACGTGGTGATCTCATCGTCGGGGAGGCCGATCTCGGCCATCGCGGCGGCCTCGGCGGGATCCGGCTCCGGCATGTCCGGATGAAACTCGCGCATGATCTCCCCGAACCGCTGCATCCCCGAGCGGGGCATCGTGGTCCAGTACACCTTCGGTGTCAGCGCGGTCATCTCCAGCGCCGCCATCGTGATGCGGTGGGCCTGGATGTGATCGGGGTGGCCGTAGAAGCCGTTCTCGTCGTAGGTGACGACCACATCAGGTCGGTAGTGCCGCATGAGTTCCGCGAGTCGGGCCGCGCCTTCCTCCACGGGGGTCTGCCAGAAGGATCCGGGGGCGTCGTTGCTCGGCCAGCCCATCATCCCGGAGTCGGCATAGTCCAGCATCTCCAGATCGCTGACCTTCAGCACGTCACAGCTCGCCTCGAGTTCTTGACGGCGCATCAGGGCGATGGCCGCCGGATCGTGCCCGGGATCGCCCGGCTTGACACCCCCCGGTCCGTCACCGCAACCGCCGTCGGTACACGTCACGAGAACTGTGCGGATGCCTTCCGCCGCGTACCGCGCGAGGACCCCTCCGGTTCCGGTGGCCTCGTCGTCCGGGTGGGCGTGTACTGCCATGAGCGTCAAGGGCCGGTCAGTCATGAAACAGTCCTCCAGCAGAAATACGTCTTGGTCCGAGTGCGCGGCGGGCGTACCGCGATCCTGGGGCCCGGATCCTGGTGGGGCGGACGACCCTCTGGTCTCCGTGTTCCCCGCCCGTGCGGCGCCGGTCCCTCGGTCGATGCAACCGTGCCGGCCGGACCGGATGTTCCCGGCGCGGCCGCTTGGCCTTCCAGGCGTCGGCGTTTCAACGCGAACGAGGTACAGGCGCGACCTGCATTGTCCTGTCGCACTGCGTCTGGCGTGTGGTGGGCTGCTGACCTGCGCTGTTGCCAGGTTGTTTGCTGCGATGTGGAAAGCCCCGAACCCGCCCTCGCCGCCTCGGATCTGCACGTGGTGATGTGCTGTGCGATGTGCACCGTTACCTGTACGCGGTACTGAGCTGCACTGTTAATTGGGGAGTCGAACCCCCGCGTTGCTCTTCACGCGCCAGGAGTGGGCCGGAAAACCGCCGGCCCTCGGTGTGTGCACGCCTCCGAAGCTGCTACCTGCTCCACATCGTCCCAGCTTGCTGGACTACTCAGTCCAGCAAATCGACCTCCCAGTTCGTACGCTGGATCCGCACATCGACCTCGCGGATCTCCCGGGCGAGGGCATCCGCCTGACCGCGCAGTTCCGCGACCGGAAGCGCGGAAAGCATCATCAGCTCGGACCGGAGCTGCCGGCCGTATCCCCGCTCACCCTGACCCGCCGCCGCGTCCGCCGCCGCGGTGACCACAGAGTGACGCAACCGCAGGACATCCCGGCGTGCGAGGGCATCGGTGAGCGTGCCGTTCGGACCCATCTCCACGGTGGCATTGGTCCGATTGATCCGCCGGATCAACGTTTCCAGAGCGTCCAGCACCTCACCGGCCTCAGCCAACAGCTGAGCTGCATCCTCGGCGGGCGTCTCCCCTTCCTGGTACCGCGCACTGCTGACGACACGCGCTCGCAGCTGTTCTACACGGCGCGTCGCCTCCGCACGTTCTGCCAGTGCCTCAGCAAGCTTCACTGTCTCCCCCTCCCCCTCCGTGAGCCCGCACGAGTATACGAGTGCGAACCGGCTCATACGCACCTGCATTTTGATCCGCCGCAGCCCTGACCAGCCACTGGAGTGAGAGCGGACAGCCACTCGGAGCGCCACGTCGGATCCGACTTCCATCCGGCACCAGCCGTGAGATATGGCCTTGCGCATCCTGCAGGGGCTCATCGAGGCCGAGGGCACCGACGTGATCGGTGCCGCCCCGGGCGAGCGCTCCGGCAAGCGCACGACCTGGCGCAACCGACGCCACTGCTGCGACCGACCGCCTCGGCTGCTGCTGGTCACGGTCATGGAGAGCAACACCAGCCTGCGGCTGTGCCGGGGTGCAGCCGTCCGCTGATGCCGGCGCCGAATGCGGGGGCGGTCTTCACCACCCCAGGGCGCATGGAACCCGACGGGCCGCGACGTCACCCGACGGCCCGTCGTCGACTGGCCGAGGACATGCAGGCCCATGGCCGAGCCGACCAGCAACAGACCGCTGCCGATGGAGGCAGTCCACAAACTCGCGACGTCAAGGGCGACTCGCCTGCATGAAAATCATGTGGCGATCAACACACACGTCAGTAAAGACATCCCCAAAGTTGCGCGTAGGAAATCGGCCATGCGGCAATCGGCGGAACACCGCAGGACTCCCGGCCGCATCCGAAAGCAGGCACCGCGGGCGCTTTGCCCCATGTATGCGCTGTCCATTTTGTGCACATTTTCAAGAAAAGTTCCATCCTGTTACATGGATGACTCTGACCGGAAACCGATCGTTGACACATCTCATCGAAACCCGGCTAGATGATCTAGATGATCTCGTTAACTGTGAAACGATTTCGATTCAGCGATTTCGAATATGTCCGTGAGAGGTGCAGACCCAATGGTGCGACGACGGATTCTCCTCCTGGGGGGAACCAGCCGACTCATCAAGAAGGTGGCCGGACTGAATCTGGATGTCGTCAATGTCCGGGCCGCACTCGACCTGGATCCGGCCGCCGCGCGATTCTGTACCGAGATACACGAGGTCGACGTCAGTAGCACTACCGATGTTGCGCAATTGGTGGAGCGTCTGCAGGCCAGAGCACCGTTCGATAGAATAATCTGTCATTCGGAACCGCTTCAGATGCTCTCTGGCCATCTAAGTACGCACTTCGGCATTCCTGGAAACTCATTCGACACGGTGCAGGCATTGCGCGACAAGTATCGGCTGCGCAGTCTGCTGCGCGAGCACGGTGTACGGACGATTGCAGCGCAGATCGTCACGAACGAGCAGGACATTCAAGACTTCGCCGAGCGGCACGGCGGTGCGGTGGTGAAGCCGAGAAGCGGTGACGGCAGTGTCGGAATCCACTTCGTCCATGGCGCCGAGGATGCCGCAGCAGCCTGGAAATGGGCATCGTCGATCGGCCTGTCGGAGATGCTGGCCGAGGAGATCATCGAAGGTACGGAGGTGTCCCTCGAGTTCTTCTCGGTCAACGGCACGCACATCCCTCTCGCCGCGACAACCAAGGAGCTCTCCTCCGGCTCCGTGGAGCTGGGACACGCCGTGCCCGCCCCACTCACCGAGCGGCAGTTCGACGAAGCCGCCAGGCTGGTCCGCGCCGTTCTCGACGTAGCGGGCCTGACGTGGGGCCCTTCGCACACGGAGGTCATCTTGACGGCGCACGGCCCCGAACTGGTCGAATCGCACAGCCGCCGGGCAGGTGGGCACATCAACGAGCTCGTGCGTCTGGTCTACGGAATCGACATGGAGCGGCTGGCCTTTGAGCTCGCCGCGGATGACGCTTCCCGCCTCCCTGACGTTCCGTCGGCGACAAAAGCCGCCGCCATTCGGTTCCTGATCGCCGAACCCGGTGAGATTCAGGACATCAGCGGCGTCTCTTCGGTTATGGCCGTGCCGGACGTGGCAGAGGTCGAAATCTACGCGAGCCCCGGCGGCGTCTCGCGGGGACTCCGGTGGTCGGGAGACTACGCCGGCCACGTCATCGCCACGGGAGCAAGCGCCGACGATGCCATGGCGCGCGCCACTCTCCACGCCTCACAGATCCAGATCCGCACCCGGGGATTCGAAGAAGTCCCGTATCCCCGCGGAAAGGTCTTCGCCGAGGAAGTGGACCAGGCATTCGATGCATTCGATGCCTCGGTGACGGCAAGGAAATAGCGGCCATCCGCACGCAGAATTCAGTTGATCCCATCGAAATGAGCGAGTCACCAAAAATGCACGAGGACACACCCCGCCCGCAGGACGTCTCCCGCGAGGTGTTGATCGGCGTCATCACTGGAGGAGTCTCCCAGGAGCGCGACCGTTCGCTGCTCTCAGGCCGCACCGTCTACGAATCCCTCACCACTCAGGGGTATCGGACCCAGCTTATCGACTCGGCGGCTCCGGATTTCGTCGAGCAGGTACGAGAGGTCGACATCGCCTTCCTGGCGATCGCCGGCCAATACGCCGAGGACGGCAAGCTGCAGGGCCTGCTCGAAATGCTAGGCATCCCCTATACCGGGTCGGGCGTCATGGCCAGTGCGCTGGGCATGAACAAGACCGCTCTCAAGTCGTTCGTGGGGGCTCACGGCGTACCCGTTCTCGGCCACGCCGAATTCGGTCCGACTGACTCGTCCGATGCCCTGGCCAAGGAAGTCGCCGACACCGTGGGCCTGCCGGTCATGATCAAGCCGGTATCCGAGGGGGGCAGCGTGGGCATGTCCATCGCGTCCGACGTCGCTGAGCTGTGCGATCTGATCGAGTCGGCCGGCCGCAGCGGCCAGCGATTCTTCGCAGAGCGCTACTGCCCCGGCCGCTCGATCACGGTGGGCGTTCTGGACGGCCCCGCCGGTCCCCAGGCCCTTCCGCCTCTGGAGGCCAAAACCGCGGGCGAGTTCTACGACTACGAGACCAAACGCGACCCGGCCCTGCACAGCTACGAGTGCCCGGCCTCCCTGGACGAGGACACCCGCGCCCGGCTCGCTGACATCGCTGTCATGGTCCACAAGGTACTGAACTGCATCGGGTACTCCCGCACAGATTTCATCGTGGATGAGAACGGCATGGAGTACTTCCTGGAGGTCAACACCCTCCCCGGTCTTTCCCGTACCGGAAACCTCGCGACGATGGCCCAGGCTCAGGGGATCGACTACGACAGCCTCGTGCGGCTCATCCTCGAGTCCGCCGCTGCACGCGAGGGATACGTGGCATGAACGAAGGAAGCGATTCGGCAACGCCACTCACAGAGCACCACGTCACGCAAGCGGCTCAGTTGCTCGCTGGTGTCGCCGTCCGGACCCCGATGCTCTCCTCCCGCGCCATCGACCGCCTGACCGGCGTCACCGGGAAGTTCAAGGCCGAGCTGTTCCAGCACACCAACGCGTTCAAGTTCAGAGGGGCGTACAACCACGTAATGGGGTTGTCCCCTTCGTCCCGCGCCCGGGGAGTCGTCGGCGCCTCCTCCGGAAACCACGCCCAGGCGTTGGCGCTGACGGCCCGGCTCCTGGGCATCCACGCCACGGTCGTGGTACCGGAGGACTGCCCGCAGACCAAGATCGCTGCCATCACGGCCGACGGAGCGGACATCGTCCGCTACCACCGGGAAACGGACGAGCGGGACAAGATCGTCGCGGAGATCGCCGAGGAGACCGGCGCCCACGTCGTTCCTTCGTCTGACGCCTACTCCGTCATGGCGGGCAACGGCACGGTGGCGCTGGAGATGCTGGAGGACGACCCCGAGCTGGACACCCTGTTCGTGCCGCTCGGAGGCGGGGGCCTCGCTGCCGGCTGCGCCACCATCGCCAAGGCACGCAATCCAAGCATCCGCGTGATCGGAGTCGAGCCCGAGGGTGCCAACGACACCTACGTCTCCTGGCGCCGGGGCGAGCGGTCGACCATCACGCAGGTCTCCACCGTCGCGGACGGACTGCGCCATCAGACGCCGAGCTCCCGAGCCCTCGCGGTCAACACCCGGCTCCTGGACGACGTCGTACTGGTCAGCGACAGCGAGATCGCGGAAGCGATGCGGCTGGCCTTCACCCACCTCAAGGTGGTGCCAGAGCCCAGCGGGGCCTGTGCCATGGCGGCAGTGACTTCCGGCCGGCATCTGCGCGGCGTGAAGCGAGCCGGCGTGGTGCTGTCCGGAGGCAACGTCGACTGGAGCAACTTCCGCACGCTCGCGGATCTCGGAAGCCGCTCTGACGACCTCGGTGCCTTGGCCTCCTGACAGTCCCCGCAAACAACCAACGTGTCGTCAAGACTGAGAGAGATCGAAGATGACTGAGCGGCCGGAAAGGCTTCTCTTCGTCCATGGCCCCGGTGGTCCCCACCCGTCCTGGTACCTGCCCCGGCTGAGCGGAACGTACCAGCTGCGGGTCCTCTGGCGCCCCAGCGGCGATCCCATGTCCGACGCTGCCCTGGCGGAGAGCTTTGGCCAACACGGCGAAAGCGTCGCAGTCGACCCGGACACCCCATGGGGCCCGTTCCTCCTCGAACAGGCCACCGACTGGAAACCCGACGGGATCCTGGCCTTCAGCGAACTCGTCGCCGCGGACTGCCATGCGGCGGCCTCGAAAACGGGCCTTCCCGGCGCACCGGTCCACGCCGCCGAAAGACTCCGCAGCAAGCACAGCCAGCGCACGCTGATGGCCGCCGCGGGAATCCCCATGCCGGCGTTCCGCTGTGTCGGCACCCTGGAGGAACTCCGCGAGGCCGCCGAGCACGTTGGTCTGCCGGCGGTCCTCAAGCCGGTGGTGGGGGTGGGCAGCGCCGCGACGTACCCCGTCGACCAGGCCACCGATCTCGCTACCCTCTGGCGGACCGCCGAACGCGCCTACCTCCCCGACCCCCGCGGCAGCGGACAGATGTCCTTCATCCTGGAGGCACGGCTGTTCGGACAGAACCAACACGGCGACGAGCGCTTCGGCGACCAAGTAAGTGTCGAGTCCGTCGTATGCGATGGACGGGTCCACCATCTGACCGTCACGGACAAGCTCCCGCTGGAACGGGAGTTCCGGGAAACCGGTGACATCTCACCATCGAGCCTGCCCGCCCCCCTGCAGGAGGAACTGCGTGAGATCAGCACGGCCGCCATCCGTGCCCTCGACCTCGACAACACGGCCGTCCACACGGAGTTCAAGCTGACACCCGACGGTCCGCGCGTCATCGAGGTCAATGGCCGTATCGGCGGCGGCGTGACCGAGCTGCTGCACTACTCGGCCGACTACGACGTCGTGGCCGACCTGGCGGCCGTAGCCGTGGGCAGAGCCTCCCTCGCCGCCCCGCGGCACCGCCGTCACGCCGCGTTCCTCACCCCCCAACCTCCCCACACGGCGACGCATGTCGCCCGCGCGCCGGAGGCGGCTCACCTGCTGTCCCTGCCCGGTGTGGTGAGCGCAGACGTCCTCTGTCAGGCCGGAAGCCCCACCGACTGGCGCCGCGGCACGTCGGCGAACCTGGCCCGCGTCTTCGCCGTCGCCGAAACCATCGACGACCTCCTCGCGACGCACGAGGCGCTCAACTCCGACGACTGCTTCGCTTTCGTCCACGAGCGAAGCGCGCGGGAATCCCGGTGAGTAGGGGCGTCCCGGTCGCCGAACGACCCGTAAGAGCACGGCCACGCTCGGATATTCGCAGCAAGGTCGTCCGGGTCGGGAGGCAACTGGTCCTACCGCCCACCCGGACGTCGCGCCCGCTTGCCGTGACCACGCTCCTGCACACGGTGGGAACGGGGCTCGTGGTCACGCTGACGACGATCTACTTCACGCGGGTCGTCGGAATCTCTGTGGAACGTCTGGGACTCGGGCTGACGGTCTCCGGGCTGGTCAGTCTCCTGGTCGGGGTCCCCTTCGGTCGCCTGTCCGACCGCGTGGGCCCTCGAGGCCTGCTGGCATGCCTTCTGGTCTGCCAGGGAGTCGCGGTCTTCCTGCACGGCTTCGTACACTCCTTCGGCGTGTTCGTCGCCGTGACCGGCCTGCTGGCGATCGCGAACCAGGGGGCATCAGCGGTGCGCTCCGCCCTGATCGCCAGGGCGATGCCCCCCGAGGAACGCGTCGTCTCCCGCGCCTATCTGAGATCCGTCACCAACGTTGGATTCGCGATCGGCGCGGCTCTGGCCAGCGTGGGTCTGGCGTCCTCGGGACGCACGGTGTACGAGGTGCTGTTCTGCTTCGGTGCCTTGTGTTTCGTGGGAGCCGCCGCCGCGATGTACGGCGTGCCTGCGGTTGCACCGGCCGAGCACACGACGCCCGTCAGCCCCTGGCTCGCCCTGCGCGACGGACCTTTCGCCTCGGTCGTCGTGGTGACCTCGATCCTTCAGCTCCACTACGCGGTGCTCGAAGTCGGTATCCCCCTGTGGGTGTCCGAGCACACGGACGCTCCACGCCAACTGGTCTCTGTCCTGTTCCTGCTGAATACGCTCTTCGTCTTTATTTTCCAGGTTCCGGTGGGACGGCGATGGGGAGGGCTTCGGCAGGCCGGTCCCATCTGTGCCGTGGCGGGCGCCCTCGTCGCCTGCGCCTGTCTGTTGCTCGGCGTGTCCGCAGCGACCACCGGTGTGCTGACGGTCGCCCTCCTGGTCGCGGCCGGGTGTGTGCACGTGGTCGGCGAGATCTGCCACACCACCGGTTCCTGGGCGGCTGGCTTCGGCCTGGCTCCGGATCACGCCCAGGGGCAGTACCAGGGGCTCTTCTCGACGGGCATGGCCGCGAGCCAGATGGCTGGGCCGGTCCTGGTCACCACCGTGGTCACCTCCGGCGCGCTCACCGGCTGGCTGGTCGCCGCGGGTCTCTTCGTCCTTTCCGGGCTACTGACACCGCTGCTGATCGGCTGGGCGATGCGGACCCGAGCCGTGGACGAGGCCACGGCCTGAGAGCTCGGTGGGAGGCACAGGCCCTGAGCACCAGCTTCGAGCGCCTGCCGCAGGTCAGGCGACCCGAAGAGTCACACCGCGCCGGCCGAAGAACGTCTCGAACACCTCGGCGGGCAGGAGCCCGTACCGTGCTTCCTCGGTGTGGCCGGACGGGTTGCGAAAGTGGACGCCTCGGCTGTCCCGCCCAATGGCCAGAACGAGGTGCCCGCCCCGCCCCGGAGAGGGCAGCGAAGGCCGGCGGATCTCCTTGTGCACCGAGGCCAGCACCATGCCGCCGCGGTCCAGCTCCTCACTCAGCTCCCGAAGGGACAGCTCGGGATGTACGGCACCGTCGATCTGGTGCACCTCACGCACGTACTCCAGGAACGGCGCGTACAGCAGGCCGAGAACACTCCCGTCCTCCTTCGGCCGGTAGGCGCCGCAAGCGATGCCGTCGCGCATGAGGTGTTGCAACGGCGGCACCGGCTGTCCACGGTGCGTCAGCACCATCTGCAGACAGGCCATCCCGCAGGACCGCCGCGACCAGAACCCGTACTCCTCCCGGCTGCCGGCTCCCGACCGCCACCACAAGGGATCATCGGCCGGGTCCGCCCCCTCGTACGCGATGGCTGCGATGAAGTCCGGCGACTGGTACTGAGTGACAGCGGGCACGGGCTGATGGACGCTCCCCGCCCGCGGCACCCCCTCGGTGTGACAGAGCCCGCACCGATCACGCCGGTGCTCAGCGTCTGACAGGTCACCGCGCCCCAAGATCACCTCATTCACATGCCCAGGCTATATCGTCCCCAATGAAGTCGGTGAGCCCCATCTCGTGCCTGCACCGGCCGCCGATCAGGAGTTGTCCTTGGGGGTCTTGTTCCAGGTGTTGGAGCTGTGTGGTCAGCGTGGAGGTCCCTACGAGTCTGTAGCAGTCGGCTGTTTCGACGCCAGGCCGATATGCCTCCTACGAGGTGCGGCGTACTGAGGCCCACCTCAATCCGAACGTCCGTCGCCTGGACTGGTCGCGGCCACGAGATTCCGCCGGGCCGCTCCGCCGCCGTGATCTGTAGGATCACGTTCCAGCGGGTAACCAGGGGAGGCGATTGCGATGGCCGGCGCAGTACTGGTCCACGGTCTGTACCACCGCGCCGAGCACTTTGCCCTGGTAGTGGAAGGCCTGCACGCCGCAGGCGTTGACGTGGTCGTTCCCGAGTTGCACCGCGGCTCCCTTGGAGCGGACACGGCGGTGGTTCAGGCTGCCGTCGACGAAATGGACGAGCCGCCCGTCGTCCTCGGACACTCCTACGGCGGTTCGGTGCTCACCGGTCTTCAGAACGCGGCACACCTCGTCTACGTGGCGGCCTTCGTGCTCGACGCGGGTGAGAGCGCGGCGAGCACCGGCGGTGCAACTCCTCGGCTCCGAAACGCCATCGAGTCCGCACCTGACGACTCCACCTTCATCCGCCGCGATTTGGCCGCCGACGTCTTCTACGCCGACTGCCCCGAGGATCGCGCCGCCTGGGCGGTGGACCTGCTGCGCGTTCAGGCGCCAGGGTGCGGGCGGGGCGTTCCCGAGCGTCAGAGCTGGAAGCACACGCCGTCCACGTACGTCGTCTGCGCGCGAGACCGGGCGATAGAGCCCGAACTGCAACGCGTGTTGGCCCGACGTTGCACATCGGTTCGCGAGTGGCCAACGGGCCACTCCCCCTTCGTCGTCCGACCCGAGCTCGTCGTGGACCTCATGCTGGAGCTGCTGCGCGACTGCGCGACCCCGTACCGGAGCGACGGCAAGCACTCGGCTGCTCATCGACCGTAGCGACGTGCTCGGCAGGCATCCCCGGGCTCGCCACTGTCACGCACGCTCGGCCACTCCCCACCGCCCAACGCGGGGTACCCGAGCGGGCATGGCCGTATGAGCCTCCTCTGATGGGCGGCCGGAAGGATCTGTTGCGACGCGCCGCCGCCCGGCACGATGGCCGCGGTGTGCCCCGACGTCCGGGGCGTCGCATACGAAACGGGAGATGCGGTGACGAGAGCGTCCTTCGAAACCGACGCTGCGGCCGCGGAGCCTCGTCTGGAGGATCTCGTACGCCACAGCGCGCACCGTGTGCCGGACAGGGCAGCCCTGTGTATCGGCCCCCGCCGGGTGAGTTACTCGGAGCTGAGGACCACAGCCGATCGCTGGGCCGGAGTCCTGCGGTCGGCGCACCCCGAGGGTGAGCCCCGCTCGATCGGCATCCTGGCGGATCGCACCTTCACTGGGTACGTGGGCATCCTGGCCGGCATGTGCGCAGGGGCAGCGGTGGTCCCCCTCCCACCGGACCTCCCGGCCGACCGGCTCGGCGAGCTGCTCCGCGACCATCCGATGGATGCCCTGGTCACCGACCCTGTGTGTGCCGCCAAGGTACGGGAACTGGCGGGGCGCGCAAAGCTCCCGCCGGTCTTCTCGCCCGAGGTCGATGCCTCCGCATGGGCGGGCTCGGACGTGGCCGTTCTCACCGGGACCGGCCACACCGCGCTCGCCCCCCGGCAACAGCCCAGCGACATCGCCTACGTGCTGTTCACCTCGGGCTCGACCGGGCGCCCCAAGGGGGTGCCGATCGGCCATTCCAACGTCCTCCACTTCGTGACCAGTGTTCTGGACCGTTACGACTTCACCGAGGACGACGTCTTCAGCCAAACCTTCGGCCTCACCTTCGACCTGGCCTTCTTCGACCTGTTCGTGACGTGGGCCTGCGGCGGCACCTTGGTGTACACCCATCCGGCGGCGCTGGCCCGCCTGCCGCAGTTCGTGGCACGGGAACAGGTCTCTGTCTGGTTCTCCGTTCCCGGGGCGATCTCGTTGCTGCGGCGCTCCGGTGCGCTGACGGCCGGTTCCCTGCCCTCGTTGCGGTGGAGCCTGTTCTGCGGGGAGGCGCTGCTCCACGAGGACGCGGCCGCTTGGCAGGCGGCCGCAGCCAACTCCACCGTGGAGAACCTCTACGGCCCGACGGAGCTGACGATCGCATGCTCGGTGCACCGCTGGTCACCGGAGGACGGGCACTTTGGTGACCACGGCATCGTGCCCATCGGCCGGCTGTTCCCCGGTCATGACGCGGTGCTGCTCGACGAGACCGGCATGCCGGACCCGCGTCAGGGTGAGCTGTGTGTGAGCGGCCCTCAGATGTTCTCCGGCTATCTGCGATCCGAGGACGACGAGGGGCGTTTTCTCCAGTCGGCCGGCCGCCTCTGGTATCGCACCGGCGACGTGGTGCGCCGAAGCGATGAAGCAGGTCTGCTCTATCTGGGCCGGACCGACCACCAGACGAAGATCCGGGGTCAACGCGTCGAGCCGGCGGAGATCGAGCATCGGCTGCGGGCTCTGCCGGGCGTGACGGCCGCGGTCGTCCTCGCGGAGGGCGAGGGCGTCGCCCGACATCTGGTCGCCTTCTGCAGCGGCAGTTCGCTGGACGAGGCCCTGATCGACAAACAGCTACGCAAGGCGCTACCGCCGGCCCTGGTCCCCGCCCGATATGTACTGCTCGACCAGCTCCCGGTGAACGACCGGGGCAAGACGGACCGGAAGGCTCTTGCCGCATGGCCCGGCCCACGAGCGGGTGAGCCAGGGCCATGACGTCCCAGGAACTGTGATTCCAGCGTCTCGCCGAGAGGACTGCCATACATGAACACGCCAGACGTACCGCAGCAGCGGCTGGAAACGGCGCTGCTGTTGCTGCTGGCCGACGTCGACCTCGACGAGGAACGCGTCGAGCGCTGCCGCGAGCTTCTCGCCCATAGCGGCCAGGAGCTCGAATGGGGCTTCTTTGTCGACCAGGCGGCGCGTCATCGCCTGCTGCCGCTTGTGGCCCGGAACATCCTCCGGCACGGGCTCCACCGCACCTCCCCCATCCCGTATCACTGGGTCTACACCTTCGTGTACTTCGGCAACCGGAACCGCAACGACCTCCTCGCCCGCGAGTTCGGGCAGGTCATCCGCGCTCTCAACGACTCCGGAGTGGCCTACGCGATTCGCAAGGGCCCGGTACTCGGCGAGCGGCTCTACGGCGACGCGGGCCTACGGCCGGTCAGCGACCTCGATGTCCTGGTGGAGCTTCGGGACGCCGCAGCCGCCGGGGCGGTGCTCACCGGCCTCGGCTACGTGCAGGGCAAGCTGTCGGCCGACGGTGAGCGTATCGAACCGTTCAGCCGGCGCACCAAGATCTTTTGGCAGCTCAACGTGCCTGTGGAACTCCCCTATCAGAGGATCTCCGAGCACGACGGCATCGAGACCTTCATCGTCGACATCTGTTCCAACGTTTTCCAGACTCGGGCGGACGGCGCCCGTATGACCGGTGATCTGCTGGAGCTGAGGACCCCGGTGTCGCTCTGCGGCGAGCAGGGCTTCGTCCTCGCCCCGGAGGACCAGTTCATCGACGTATGCGCCAATCTGCACATGGAGGCGACCTCGCTGTACTACGTCACCGAGGGCGGCGATCTGGAAGTCCTGAAGTTCTTGGACGTCGCCATGGGATGCCGCCGGATCACCGCGGAGAACAGGTGGCCCACCGTGCGGAAACGGGCCGAGGACCTCGGCGTCGTAGAGAGCGTCTACTACGCCCTGCACCACACGGCGCTGCTGTATCCGGAGTCGGTGCCGGCGGAGGAGCTTGTGGCGCTGCGCCCCGCGGACTGCGACTACCTGGACGAGTACGGCAGGTTCGAGGGCAGACCGGAGCGCTGGCAACAGCCGTTCCTCCAGCGCCTGTTCGACACGCGCCGGACGGCCGAGGTACAGCAGGCCAGCCCTATTCCGCGGCACTGAACGAGGCATCGAGGCGACGGACGGCCCGCCCGGGCGTACCGGGGCGGGCCGTCCGTCCGTGTCAGGCGGCGCCGGCGTCGCGCGCGGCCCGGACGATCTCCTCCACCACGCTCGGAGCGCCGAAGACCGCCGGGACCCGCTCACCTCGGGCCTGCGCTCCGGAGGCGAGCAGGTTCAGCGGGGTGCCTCGAAGTCCGCAAACCCGCCCGCCGGCCTCGGTCACGATCAGGGCAGGGGCGACGACATCCCAGAAGCGGTACGCGAAGGAGCAGGCGGCCGCCAGAGTTCCGTCAAACACATCGGCGAACATCTTCGCGCTGCCCACCGCTCGAACGCCACGCGAACGCTCCAGCAACAGCCGCAGCAGCCGTAGCTGTTCCTCCATGAAGCTGCCGTCCTCGGCCACCGTCGAGAAGTCCACCAGGGCCTGGCTCAGCGGCGGGGCGACGCCGAGACGGAAGGGCTCTCCGTTCCGGCGGGCGCCCGCTCCGGCCGATGCGGAGTAGAGCACACCGTGGGCGGGGAGATGGATCCCTGCTGCCTGGCCCCGGCCACCGATCTGTCTGGAGATCATGACACCGAAGTCCGGTGAGCCCGCGGCGAAGTTCTTGGTGCCGTCCAGCGGATCGACCACCCAGACCGCATCGGACGCCCCGCGGGACAGCCCGTCCTCCTCGGACAGGACACTGTCCAGGGGGTAGCTCCGCCGGATCTCACCGAGGATGAGTTCCTCGGCCCGTGTGTCCGCCTCCGTGACGATGTCCTGGGGACCCGACTTGGTGTGCCAGGAGAGTCCGTCCCGTCGGACGCCGGTCAGCAGAGTGCCGGCTCGCCGCAGCAGACCGACGATGAATTCCTCCTCCGGTGTCGTCACCGGTGCGCTCCCGTCAGGTCGCGCCGCGAGCCGTCCAGGAGCGCGGTGAGGGCACTTCGGGAACGGTAGACGCCCTTGGCCACCACGCCGAGCGGCTGCCGCAGGGTGCGCAGCGATTCCAGCGGGTTCGCGTCCAGCAGCAGGAAGTCTTCACCCGCACCCGGACCCTGTTGCCGGCCGGCCGGGCCGAACACTTCCGCGGGCACCGTGGTGGCGCAGCGCAACGCCTCCGCGGGGGCGAGTCCCGCCTGAACGAGGAGGGACAGTTCCCGGTGGAGGGAGAAGCCGGGGACCAGGAAGGGGTTGGGGGCATCGGTTCCCGCGATGATCCGCACACCGCGTGCGTGGAGGAGCGCCACGATCTCCAGGTAGTTGTCCAGCCTCTGCCGCGACAGCGCGACGATGTCCGGCCACACCGGCGCAAGGTCACGCGTCCGGAAGTCCTGTCGGGGATGCCAGTGGTGCACTCGCTCCGGCGCGAGGTGTTCCAGCGCGGGATCACGCAGGGCAACCTCGGGTTCCTGGAACATCATGCGGTACACGGACAGCGTCGGGCAGATGGCGACGCCCGTCGCGGCCAGTTCGTCGGCCATGCGTTCCATCGCGGCCCAGTCGATTCCGGCCGTACGAATCCTCAGCGCCTCCACAGCGGTGTACGCCGGTCCCAGCTGCCGGGCTCGTCCGCCGAGCGAGCGCAGTGCCCGCGCGTACTCGGGGAGCAGATGTCCTGTCTCCACGTTCTCCAGGTGCTCGATACATGCCATCCCCAGGCCCGCCGCCTCCTCGAAGGTGAGGGCACCCGGGCAATGGCCGACCACTTGCAGGCCGCGCGCCTCGGCGACCGCGCAGATTCCGGCCAGGGTCTCCCGGTCCAGATTCCCGTAGACCTTCAGCATCGGGTATCCCTCGTCGGCGAGCTCGGTGGCCGCTTTGGCGCCCTCCTCGTAGGACTGGCACACGACGACCCCCGGCCAGGTGGACGCCTGTGAGTCCGCGGGGCCGTCGATGACGGGGCTTGTCGTGACCAGCCGCGGTCCCGGGAGCCCGCTGTCCTTCCCGGCTGCGAGGGCCAGATGCTCCTCGTTGCCCCACATGTTCCGGACACGGGTGACGCCGTTGGCCAGATACAGGGCACCGTCGTCGTCGTGGTAGTGGACATGGCCGTCGTGGAGTCCGGGACACAGATAACGGCCCGAGCCGTCGATGACCGGGTGAGACGAAGCGGCGTCCCGGTCGGCGGGGGTCAGCCGCCCGTCCGAGAGGCGGAGTGTCATGTCGGGGAGCAGGCGGCCGCCCGCCACGTCGACCACGGTCACGCCGACGATCTCGACGGGACGGTCGTTCGCTTCACGGACGTGTACGGGTCGCGGCTCCTCCAGCGGCAGGATCGTGCCCCGGCCGGAGAGCCAGCCGGAGCGTCCGTCCTCGTCGATGGTGCAGACCGTGTTCTCCTCGTCGTGCCGGATGTACTGGGCACCGATCTGGATCCGGTCCCAGAGCGGCAGCCGTATCCCGGTTTCGTCGAGGTCCCGGACCAGACCGGCCCAGTCGAGCGTCGCCCCCTCCCGGGCCCGGTTCACCGCCTGGCGCACGGCACTCAGGCTGGACGACGGAGAACGGGACAGGTGCTCCGCGAGCACGGAGTCGAACCGGCCCATGACGGCGTCGATGTCGAGTTCTTCGCCGGGCACGTCGTCGTGGAGTGACGACAGATGCTTTCGGAGGACCTCCGTCACATCGGCGCCGTCGGCGGTGACGAGTTCCCGTGCCAGTGCGGGACGCTCCTCCGCATCGAAGAGGATGCCCAGTTCCCGGACGATGTCAACCGGTTCGTCGGCTGCGTGGATGAAGGTCATCATCCGGTTCGTGCCGCCGAGTTCGTACCGCAGCTGGCCTTCCTTGCGTACGGACGGGTACGCGGGCCCCTTCAGGCTACGGAAGCGCACAGTCCCCGGTATCTCCAGCGGCGCTGTCTCGTCCCAGAACGCGACCCACAGCGAATCGCAGGCGGGCATCAACAGGTCGGCGACGGCCAGTCTGTCCAACGTGGCGACGTTCCACTGGAACCGCCACAACTCCCTCGCGCGATACCGGTGCAGCCGTACCCGGCGAAAGGCGATCGGCCGGAACCCGTGCCTGCTCATAAAGTCCAGGGCCATGGGGATTCGTCGGCCCACCACGGCCTCCGGCTTGAAGGTGATGGCCGCGAGCCGTTGGAGCGCGGGCCCGGCACGCAGACCGCCGACCGCTTCGAGAGCGGCAGCGGCTTCACGGAAGTTGGTCTCTCGCGCGAACTCCAGCGCCTTGTCCTCGACGACCGTCAGCGGCCGCCACCACGCAGGGGCAGGGGACATGTCCGTCTTTCCTCTCTCGGCGGCGGCCCGTGGGGAGCGGTCAGAGTCTGGTGACATTCGCGCCGTCTGCGCGCCCCCGGGTGTCCAGCACCCGTCGCGCATGCTTGGCGATCTCGTCCAGGTCGTAGTGACGGTGGTGCTGGAGCACCACGGTCAGCTTTGCCTCGGAGACCGCGGTGATCAGGTCGGGAACCCGGACGAGCCGCTCACCCGCGACGTGCCACTCGGGCACGAACGGGTCGTGGTAGGAGAGTTCCGCGCCGAGGGCCCGCAGTCGCTCGGCGACGACCAGGCTCGGAGACTCGCGGTCATCCGCGATGTCCGCTTTGTAGGTGACCCCGAGCAGCAGCACGCGCGAGCCCCGTAGAGCGAGCCCGTCCTCGTTGAGCAGCCGGATCACGCGGTCGGCCACGAAGGCGGGCATTCTCCCGTTGATCTCCTGCGCCAGCTCCACGAAACGGAACGGATACCCGAGGCTGCGCACCCTGTGGGAGAGGTAGTTGGGGTCGATCGGAATGCAGTGTCCGCCGACCCCCGGTCCCGGGCGGAACGGATGGAAGCCGAAGGGCTTGGTGGCGGCCGCGTCGATCGCCTCCCACAGGTCGATGTCCAACTCGTGGCAGAACACGGCCATCTCGTTGACCAGGGCGATGTTGACCTGTCGGTAGGTGTTCTCCAGCAACTTGGACATCTCGGCCACCGAGGGCGAGCTGACCGGGACCACCCTGTCCGCGAGGCGTTCGTAGAAGCGCACTGCCGCCTCCGAGCAGGCCGGTGTCACCCCTCCCACCACCTTCGGGGTATTGCGCAGCGAGAACTCCCGGTTGCCCGGGTCGATGCGCTCCGGCGAGTAGGCGAGGTGGAAATCGCTGCCCACCTGTAGCCCCTCCCGCTCCAGCATGGGGAGCAGCACCTCCGTCGTCGTGCCCGGGTAGGAGGTGGACTCCAGGACTACGAGGGTGCCCGGCCGGATGGTGAGGGCGATCTGTTCGGTAGCCGCCCGTACGGCGTCCAGATCCGGAACGCCGTCGCGCAGCGGCGTGGGGACGCAGATGATGACGACGTCCGCGGAGGCGAGGCAGCCGGGGTCGGTGGTCGGTACGAACCCATCGGCGAGGGCCTGGGCGACCTGCTCGTCCGTGATGTCGTCGACGTGGCTGCGCCCTTCGGCCAGCCCCGCGACCCGTGTGTCGTCGCGGTCCAGGCCGTGCACACGCAGACCCGCCCGCACCGCCTCCATGACCAGGGGCAGTCCGACATAGCCGAGACCCACGACCGTCAACCGACGCTGATCCGTCACGAGGCAGCACTCCCCACTTTGTCACCGTCTTCGCGCAGTGCCGCGAGGGGCACGAGCAGCACTCTGTCGTTGAGGTAGTCCGCAATCGAAATGACGTCACCTGAGCGGCAGACCCTGGCGAGGCGAGGGTCCGAGAGGCTGTCGACGGCATGGCCGCGCCGTCGTCCGTACACGCCGGTCACCACTCCCGATGGCGTCAAGCGGACGACGCGGTGGTTTCCGCTGTCGGTCACCAGCAGTTGACCGCCGACCAGGTCGACGCTGCGGGGCGATATGAAAGGCGACTCGGTCCCCGCCGCCCGGCGCGGGGTGATGTTCCGCAGCCGGGACTCGCCGTACGGCAGGGCGGAGATCCGGTCGTGGCCGGTGTTCGCGAACCAGACCGTGCGCTCGTCGTCGATCACGGCGTCATGGACGTCGTCCAGCGGCAGCAGCGTCACTTCGCCGGGGCCCAGGGCCGCTCCGGTCCGCTCACCGCACCAGGCGTGCAGCACTTCTCCGGTCCGCGGGTCGAAGAGCAGCACCGCGTTGAGCCCCGTGTCCGTGACCAGCCAGCCCGGACCGCTCTTGCGCACGGCGTGCGGGTCGATCAGGCCGACGGGCCTGCCGGCGAGGGATAGCCGCAACTCCTGCCAAGCGTCGGCGTCATGGCCGGGCGACAGGAGCAACCGGCCGTTGCGGCTGTCGGAGACGACCGTGGAGCCGTCGATGACCGAGGCGTTCCGCGGCCAGAACAGGTTTCGGCCGAGGGCGGAAGCCGTGTGGACGACATCGCGGCCGTCCGCGCCGAAGGAGGTCACCCGGTTGTTGTAGGAGTCGGCGACCAGATACCCCGCGGGCGTGGCCTCGAGAGAGCGGGGCAGATGGAACACCCCTGCCTCCACCCGGCTGTCACCGTGGACGGCGGTGACCCTGCCGTCCAGATCCGCCTCAAGGATGCGGTCGTTGCCCGTATCGGTGATCAGAAGCAGGGATCCGCGGGCGGAGACGGATGTCGGATGCCACAGACGGCCCGGTCCGCTTCCCACCCTGCCCACCCCTCCGAGCGACCAGACAAGTTTGCCGTTCCAGTCCACGAAGAGCACCCGGTGATTGCGTGTGTCCGCGATCACGACTCCGGAGGGCAGCGGGATGGCGTGCTCCGGGCTGGTGAGGCACCCCTCCTCCGACGAGGGGTGGTTGCTGCGCCCGTACTGCCACACCACCTCGCCGGTCAGGGAGACGACGACGACGCTCTGGCTCTCCCGGTCGCACAGCAGGTAGTGCCTGTCATCGACCGGGACGGCCGAGCGCACGGACCGTAGGGTGAACGGGGCGGGAAGCCGGTCGGCGGTGCGGCCGTCCGCGGACACCAGAAGCACCGCCTTACGCGTGTCGTCGCTGACCAGCCACCGGTCCTGCCACTGGCAGGCGAACCACGGGGAGATCCCCGGCAGGTCCAGGTGACCGTGGATCCGGCCGTCGCCGTCGATGCGCGTCAGCCTGCCGATCTCCGGTTGTGCGACGACGGCCAGTCCTTCGGCACAACGCGCGACGCCCCGGGGCCCGGTCAGTCCCGCGACGATCTTCCGGCGGGCCGGGGCACCGCGGCGGATGATCTCTGCTTGCCCGGACCAGTACGAGACGGACAACAGGACATCGGGGTCGAGAAGCAGGCTCCCCGACCGCCAGTCGTGCGGCCTGGACGGAGTCGTGCTGCCGGGCAGGTATCCGAGCCCGATCTCTGTCACGCCGCCGGGGAGGGCGGCCGAGATCGGCACCATGGGCTCCACGATCAGTGTCCCTTCGATGCGGAGTCGTGGCGGCGACCGGCGGGTCGTGCGCGCAGGCGCCCGAGCAGCCGACGGGCCTTCAGGGAGAGCGAGACGACGCTGCGCTTACCGTCGACGTACACATGGGGGCCGGCCACCGAGAGAGTGTGCGGCCCCACCGGGTAGGGGCCGCTTGCGAAGGGTCCGATCCGGGTGACTTCGACTTCCGCGAACTCGCTCGGGCTCAGCCTCACGACCTCGTTGACGACCATCCGCCAGCCGTACCGCCCGGCGTCGTCCTGGGCGGGGCGCAGCAGTCTTCCGTCGCGTACGAACGGTGCCCCGGCCGGACGGCTGGAGGTGACATCGCTCTTGACAGGGTTGCGCAGGTGCGGGCGCCAAGGCCCCCAGGGGGTGGAGGCGTACCAGATGTACAGGTCCGTGTCCCGTGGTTCGAAACAGTCCGTGTAGAACATCCACCAACGGCCGTCCCACCGGAAGACCGTGGGGTCACCGGCGGCCACTCCGGTGAGGAGGTCGCGGTCCTTCTCCAGGCGCGGAGGGTCCTTAAGGCGGTAGACCGACACCGCGTTGTTCCATCCGGTCTCCGGGACACAGAGCGTCTCGCCGTGGTGCTCGAAGAGATAGGGGTACGACATGTGGAACGTCTCCTGTGCGACCACCTCCGAGCCCGACCAGCCCTCCGTCTCCGAGTACGTCGTCGCGATCAGCCGGCCGCGACGGGTCATGTGGTCGAACTCTTCGGCGTACACCACGCCGGGGTCGCCCGGCAGCGGGATCGGGTCCGCGACGTAGGTGTCAGGCCGGGTTCCCGGATGCCAGTGGAAGTGGTCGCCCGTCACCGATCCGTCCATGACGTTCTCGACCGGCGCCTTCACCACGCCGATCGACCAGTACGTCTCGGTGACGGCGTCCCGCAGCGCCTTGGCACAGCGCCTGCTCACCAGGGTGACGGCGAGGCGGACGCGCCGCAGAAAGCCGAGCGTGGCCGTTGCAGGGGAGACCTGTCCTCGGTCATGCGCGGCCGCCGGATGCGGCAGCCTGAGCCGGACGGCGCGCGCGGCCCGGGACGGGAAGCCGGCTGCTCCGCGCAGGACACGGTCGGTCGTTCCGGCGACCGAGGCGGCTACGACGCCGTACTTCCCGTCCACGAGCGCCCGGCTCTCCCCGTCCACGGTGGTGCGGATCAAGGCCGCGGTTATCGTCAGGTCGCCGTCGAGCAGTGCATGTGCGGCCATCCGTGCCGGGCGCGTGGGGAACGAGAATCGCCACACGCCGTGGACCGGCACCTGGAACGTGATGTCCTGGTGCCGCTCGCGCAGGTCAAGGACGAAGTCGAGGTCGTGCTCGGCCAGACGGGCCGCCACTTCGCCCGCTTCGACGTCGCAGGCGGGACATGCGAAAGCGTCGGGATCCGCGTCGGCGAGCGCCACCGACCGCCTCGCCGGATCGTGGAGGACGCCGGTGCGCCCACGCCTTGTAGAGGGTGCTGCGACCCGGAGCAGCGCCACACAGGTTTCCCCCTGGGCCACCAGCCCTTGAAGGCACTGAGTGTGCCAGTGACGCGGGGCGGCGGCATCGGTCAGTACCGCGAACCGCAGCGCGGTGCCGGGGTCGAGCTCCGGTATCGGAGAGCCGGTGGTCACAAGTGGGCCCGATCGGGCGCGAAGCGGTTGGCCGGTCGAGAGAGGCCATAGTGCTCGCGTAGCGTGCTGCCCTCGTAGTCACGGCGGAAGATGCCACGGTCCTGAAGGATCGGTACGACTTGGTCGACGAACACCTCAAGTCCGGAGGGCATCACTGCGGGCATGAGGTTGAACCCGTCGGCGGCACGGTTGTCGAACCAGTGCTGCATCGAGTCGGCGATGCTCTCCGCGGTACCGACCAGGGTTCGGTGGCCCCGCCCCGGCCCGAGACGCTCAATGAGTTGACGGACGGTCAGGCGTTCCCGCCGGGCGAGGTCGACGATCAGGGTGAAGCGGCTCTTGACGTCCTCGATCTCGCTCTCCTGGGGGAGATTCGCCGGCAACTCGCGGTCCAGGTGGAGCTCGTCCGGAGACAGCCGGAGCCGGGAGGCGAGCTGGAGTTTGGCGTACTCGGGAAGAATGAGCCGATCGAGCTCATCGGCCCGCTCCTGGGCCTCGCTCTCTGTGGATCCGACGACCGGGACGAGACCGGGAAGGATCTTGACCATGCCGGGGTCGCGGCCGGCCCGCGCCACTCGCTTGGTCATGTCGGCGTAGAACCGCTGCGCCTCCTCCAAGGTCTGTTGAGCCGTGAAGACCGCTTCGGCGTACCGGGCGGCGAAAGCGCGTCCGTCTTCCGAGGAGCCGGCCTGGACGAGCAAGGGGGATCCCTGAGGGCAGCGGGGTACGTTGAGCGCGCCCTCGACCCGGAAGAACTTCCCGGCATGGGCCGCGGGGTGGATCTTCGCCCCGTCCCCCCAGACGCCGCGCACCTTGTCCGCGACGACCGTATCGTCCTCCCAGCTGTCCCACAGCCGCAGAGCGACTTCCACGAACTCCGCGGCCCGCGCGTACCGTTCATGGTGCGGGGGCGAGTCGTCGAGGCCGAAGTTGCGGGCGGCCGCCGCCCCGGAGCTGGTGACGATGTTCCATCCGGCACGTCCGGAGCTGATGTGGTCGACGGACGCGAACCGGCGCGCGAGGTTGTACGGGTCGTTGTAGGTGGTCGAGGCCGTGGCGATGAGCCCAATGCGCCGGGTCACCCCGGCCAGCGCCGTCAGGACGACGGTCGGCTCCAGTGTTCCGGAGGGACGCCGGCGGATGTCCGTGGTGAGCTTGGGATTGTCAGCCAGGAAGACCGAGTCGAACTTCCCCCGTTCCGCGATGACCGCCAGGTCCCTGTAGTGATCGATATCCGTGTCCGCGACGGGATTGCTCTCCGGCAGCCGCCAGGCCGACTCGTGATGGCCCACGTTGTGAAGGAAGACATTGAGGTGCAGCGTCCCAGTGCGTCTCGTACTCAGTGCTTGCTCCTGCCTGTGCGTAGCTATTCGGCGGACTCGGGTGCACGCGGGCGTCACCGAGCCGGCCGTACGACCGGCTTCTTGACGGCTCTCCCATAAGGGCGCTAGCAGCAGACCGCCCTTGATACTGCCGTGCGTCCCGGAGTCGCTCCAGGCAATTGCCCGGCATTTACCTCCAGGTTGAGTTGCCGGTTTCTTGCCTGGCCCGCCTTGCGTCCGTTCGTTTCTCATGGCGGACGCAGACATGCAGCTTTTGATCGACGCCCGTAGGTCGGAAGAGCTGCACGGTCTGCTCGGACCGGTGGGCCGGAAGAACATCTGGCAACTGGCCGCGCACGCTGGTCACCACAGGCAACTGCCCGGCAACTTGTCGAGAGCCATTCGGCAACTTCGGTCGTCCGCAGTTGCCGGTCAGTTGCCTGGACGCAGCCGGCTGTGGCCGCCCAGAATTGATCGATACGACTGTCCGTTTTCAGAATTCGAAAGAACCCCTTTCTCGGTAGGCCGAGAATAAAGAAGGTCTTGCCAATATAACTCGACTGTGCTTCAGTTTTTTCGGCTCGCTGACAAGCGACTTCACGGTCTTCAAAAAGGCGCCTCCCTGCAGGGGCTTAAAAGCCAGCGGGCTATCCGCCTACGCGAAAGGAATCCTCATGGAAGCCTTGCTTGAGATTGAAGAGCTGGAGCTCTACCTGGACGGCGGCACCACCGTGGCCGAGGAAGCATCGACTCAGCTGGGCACCTACGCTCCGACGCAGCTGGGCACCTACGCTCCGACGCAGCTCGGTACGTACGCTCCGACGCAGCTCGGTACGTACGCCCCGACCCAGCTCGGCACGTACGCTCCGACCGTCTGACACACGCTCCTGAGTGAGCCGGGGTATGGCGTCGGACACCGGCATCAGAGCGTTCGGCGCCATACCCCGAACATTTCCTGAAGCAGCAGAACCGAACGGCATTCAGACCGTGAAGAAAACATCTTGGGTCACCGGAACAGCGCCCGACCCTATTTCCCTTCCACTCCCTTCTTCCGTGTTCCAAGCTGCACACCGCGAACTCCTCACGGAACGACTGAACGCCGCCTCGGCGAAATACCGTGTCTCCGAGGGACTCTCCGACAAGCCGGTGGTGCGTGACCTGCTCGCCGCGTCTCCCTGCAGGGCCCCGCAGCCCGGCATCGGACATATTGACGTGCCCTGGCCCGTCTCTCTCGCTCCCATCGTGCTGCCCGCCCGGCTGATCTCGGAGGTGCGGAACATCGGCGCCCTGGTGCCCGACGCTCTCCGCTGCTCGTGGGACACCCTCGTGGCCTGCGGGGACATACGTTCGTTCATCTTCCGGTCGCCGAAAGCGGAAGGCGAGCACTTCGACCCCCGGCAGGCGTACCCGCTCGGCGACGCGCCTCTCTTCCGGCTGGACCTCCTTCTCGAACAGAACGGCACCGAGATCGTCCCTTGGCTGGTGGACATCAACCTCATGGCCGGCATGGCCGGCGTCACGGCCGAGATCCAGCAGGCCTATGCCGCCTACTCTGAGCTCGTCTGGGGCCCGGACGCGCTCCTCGGTTCCTTCGACCTCGACGCCTGGGCGCGGGGCATCGCCGACGGACTGCCGGACCCCGCTCCCGGCACGGGCGTGATCGACTACGTCGTCCGGTCCGGGCACGCCCTGGTGCCCGACGCGCAGGCTGTGGTGTCCGCACTGCGGCGCAACGGCACCCGGGCCCGGCTCACCTCTCTCGACGAACTGCGGTTCGTCGAGGGACGGCTGACCGACGGCTCCGGCGACAGGGTCCAGCGGGTCGTCCGGCAGGTCCGGGCGACGACCAAACACGCGGCGACCGCGGCCGTGAGGCTGCGTGAGGCCCAGGCGTTCCAGCACCTCACGGACGCCTGGCGGTCGGGTGCCGTCCGTATGGCTCCCGGGTTCCACATGTATCTGGAAAGCCACGCCTGGATGCACTACTGGCACGACGAGGAGTTCGCGCACAGATTCCGCGCCCTGCACGGCGAAGCGGACCGGTCGTACCTGATGTCCCGCATCCCGCCCACTCTTCGGGTCGTCGACGGGGAACGAGTGGCGCCCACCCGGTTCTCGGTGCGTGAGCGTCGGCCCGGTGATCTCGACGGGGCCGTGCTGAAGCGGGCGGACTCCACGGGCGGTGCGGGGCTGAAGATGACCAGCCGGCCTGCGTCGGCCGGCGAAAGGGCAGAGCTCACCGACTCACTCACGGCCTCGCACCACGAGGGGCTGCTGCTCCAGGAGCGGGTCCGCCAAAGCCGGTTCACCTTCCCCGTCTTGGACGCCGACGGGGAACCGTCACCGGTCTCCGGAACGCTGAAGCTCGCCGCCTACTTCCGAGGCGGGACCTATCTCGGCGGACATGCCCTCCTCACCCCCGACGACCGCCGGCGCCTTCCCCCCTCCTCGGCTCTGCGTCTGCTGCCCCTGTTCGTTCCGGTGTACGGCTCCCGCGGCTGAACCGTCGCGCTACCGAAAGGTTTTCCCGGTGTCACAAGACCTGTGGTCGGCATTCCGGACCGCGTGGGGCCAGTCCGCCCAGGGTTACGACTCCCTGTACGGGCACGGCCTCCACTCGGAAGCGGAGCGCACCGCCTGGCTGCTGCTCCTGCGGCGTCTCCTGCCCGCTCAGGAGACACCGCTCAAGGTCCTCGACGTCGGTACCGGGACCGGCATGATCGCCCTCCTGGTGGCCGAGCTGGGCCATGAAGTGACCGGCGCCGACTACTCCGAAGCGATGCTGGAGGTGGCCGCCCGCAAGGCCAAGCAATCCGCGCGGGACCTGAACATCTCGTTCGTGCACACCGACGCCATGCTCGGCGAACTGGCGAACGCGCAGTTCGACGTGGTCGTCTGCCGACATCTGTTGTGGGCCCTCCCCTACCCCGAGGAGGTGCTGCGCCGCTGGAGAGAAGTGTGCCGTCCGGGCGGGAAGATCATTGTGATCGACCAGCTGCGCCCCCGGGTGCACCCCGTGCGCCAGGGCGTCCGGGAGCTGGCCGACCTGCTCAACCCGCTGATCGGCAGCGGTGACAGCCATGACGGTGACTTCCCGAAGATCCCCCTCCACGAGCAGCCGCTGAAGCGGGCCACGTCTGTGCTGCCGGTCGCCAACGCCATGCGCCGGGCCGGCCTGGTCCGGGTCCAGGGAGAGCGCCTGCCGTGGATCGACGCGGTGGAACGCCCGGCGATGCCCCGGCTGGAACGCTGGGCCCGCCGTTGGAACCGCTACGTCGTGGAGGGGTGGGTCTGAGGTGACCCAGCTCGGCATGACGAGCCTCTCCGCCGCCGACCGCGGCACCCCGGCGAACGGCACTCCGGCTCCTCGGGCACTGGTGCTGGTCCCGGCACTGGCCGAGTCCGGCCGGGTGTCCGGTGTGGTCGGCTCCGTCCTGGACGCGCTCGACACCGATGTACTCGTGCTCGACGCGGGCGGCAACGCTTTCAGCGCCTCGGCCTTTCCCGGCCGGGTGACCTCCGTCGGCGTGCCGCGGGGCGTGGGATCGGCGGTACGGCACGGCATCGAGTACGCCATGGACCACGGCTACGACGTCGTCACCCGGATCGACGGCGACGGCCAGCACGATCCCGCCGTGCTGCGGGAACTCCTGGCGCAGCAGCGGGCCGGAGCCGACCTGGTGCTGGGATCCCGCTACCACCCGCTGTCCCACGTCGTCGCCGCGCCGCCCACCGACCGCATCGCGCTCAACGTCATGTTCCGGTCCCTAGTCCAGCAGGTCTGCGGTCTGGCGATGACCGACGTCATCTCCGGCTGCTGGGCCATGGGCCGTACGGCGATGGAGTTCCTGGCCCCGCGGATCCAGGTGCGGGAATACGGGAGCACGCTGGAAATCCTGCTGCTGCTCGGTCTGGCCGGTCGTTTCTCGATCACTGAAGTACCGCATCCCGCCATCTACGCCGGGCTGGGTGTGGAACAGCGGTACGGGGCGGATCGGCTCGGCGACCGCTGCGCCCGAGCTGCCGTCTACCTGGAAGTGGTGACCGACGTCATGGACCGCCATGGCGTCGACGCCTGGCCGCTGCTCGTGCAGAGGTGACCGCGATGCGCGAATCACACGCCGGGGCTTCCCGGCTCGCGGAGTTGCTCAACGGTGTGCTGTCGCCGCCGCGGGGTGGCCATACCGCGTACGGCGACCGGCACACCGTCGTGGTAAGCGCTGGGCTGCACCGGGCGGCGACCGGAAACCGGCCGCCTGTGGACAGCCTGGGCTGTGCCGAGATCCTGCATGGCGCGGCCAGCGACCCGGACCCTGCCTTGGCCACCCTCAAAGCACGGATGGAAGCGGTGGAACGCTATGCCTCCGTCACCTGTGCCGAACAGCTGTCGACAGTTGCGTCAGCGGTCGAACTGGGGCCGGGCGCGCTCCCCACGCGGGTCCTGCCCCGCCACGACCCGGGGGAGCCTGGCCCGCGCTCAGGCACGCATGGCGTGCTCGGCGACCGGGACCGGGTGCGTTGGGTACGTGCGACTCGCTGCGGGGACGGGGCCGTGGTGTACGTACCGACGGTCATGGCGTTCAACACCGCGCCCCGGTACCCCGGGGAGGAGTTCTGGGTGCCCGTCTCCACCGGCACCGCCGCGCACCTGTCCTGGGCGCAGGCGCTGGAGAACGCGGTGCTCGAGGTCGTCGAGCGTGACGCGGTCGCGCTCACCTGGCTTCTGCGAACCCCCGCGGAGAGGCTGCCGGACGGATTCGGCGATCCCTCGGGAGCGGAACCGGAAGCCCGACTGCCGTACTCCGCCGAGCACTTGCGGGAGTACACCCTCGCCCGCTGGGACATCACCAGTGACCTCGGTATCCCCACCGTGCTCTCGGTCCTACGTGGCCCCGGACGCAGCGTGCACCAGGTCGTCGGAGCCGCGGCACGCCGGACACTATGGGCTGCCTCCGCGGCGAGCGCTGCGGAGGCAGCCCAGATCCACGCGGGTCTGGAAGCCTCCGTGCGCGCGGGAGACCGGGCGCCCAGGAGCCCGGT